>CAZYEO010000019.1:0-25145 GCA_964646495.1 uncultured Muribaculaceae bacterium | reverse complement strand
AATATATTTCGCAAATTGGGGGTAAATAATATTTACGAAGCATCTCGGTGTGCCTTCAGAATGGGATTGGTGAATGCTTCAGAATATTATATTTAATCCCGGAAATGGTATATTATTTTTTTTCATTGCATTGCATAATTAATAGAAGATAATTATGCACAGAATTAAAAATTGACTTACATTTGCACCAATTATGATGAGGTACATTTTCAGGTTACTAACCATTGCACTTCTTCTCATATCGGGAACGACATTTGTCTCAGATATGAATTATTCGGATTCGCAGGAGAGGTCACATCAGATGACACCCCCTGAAAGTCATGATACAGACTTTTTATCAACTGATTCAGAACACGAAATTAACGACCAGTATATTTCTTATGTGAATATATATACCTGCATTGCAGGGATTCAAAACACTTTCTCTACTTCAAACAGCACATCATCTTTAAGAACACAGAGTATTGATCGGAGCTTAACACGATTACTCATGCTTATGACACAAAAATCGGATAAAAAATATGCCCGATCCCTTTGTAATACTCATACGAAACACAAATATTCAAATTCCATATATCGATTCAAGAGCCTTTTGATTTAGGTTATTGACTTATTACACAGGGGGGAATAGCTCTTACATAAAGTAGCTTTCTCCTTTTTTAATAGCAATAATCATATAATTTTTAGAACTTGAATAATGGATTTTATTATTGATTTTATAATTCATATCGATCAGCATATTCTCGAAATAGTGCGTGATTACCGCACATGGACTTATGCAATATTATTTCTTATAATTTTTTGTGAAACAGGATTAGTGGTAATACCATTTCTTCCCGGAGATTCCCTTTTGTTTGTAGCAGGAGCAATATGCGCCATGCCGAATATCCCGATCGAAATAAATATTCTCGTATTGATACTTTTCTCAGCAGCCGTAGTAGGTGATTCTTGTAATTATGCCATAGGACAATTATTTGGTAAAAGATTATTCAATCGCCCAAATTCAAGGATTTTCAAACGTGAATACTTGGATAAAACACATGCTTTTTACGAGAAGTATGGAGGTAAAACAATTGTCATTGCCCGTTTTGTGCCGATTATTCGCACATTTGCCCCTTTTGTGGCTGGAATGGGTAGAATGAACTATTTCTATTTTATGACGTATAATCTTATGGGGGGATTCCTATGGGTTGCTCTATTCTCTTATGCCGGATATTTCTTTGGAGACCTTCCATTTGTACAGCAAAACCTAAAACTTGTTTTAATAGCAATAATCATATTATCATTAGTGCCTGCAATAGCAGAGATAATCAAAGCAAAATTTAAATCAAATTAAAAATAATACAATCATCATCTTAATCAATTTATAATTAATTACATCTATGAACAATTCTTTTTTCAGTCGTTTTACTCCAAAAGAAACAAAGTTTTATCCGTTACTTCTCCAACTTTCCGATGTTGTAATAAAAGCCTCGGTAGTGCTATCCGAAAGTTTGGAACATTCCGATCCGACAAATAGACTTGATTATTATCATAAAATAAAAGAGCTTGAACGTGAGGGGGATAAAATGACGCAATTAATCTTTACTGAGCTCGGACTGACATTCATCACCCCATTTGACCGCGAAGACATACACGATTTGGCTTCTGCGATGGACGACGTATTAGATGGCATAAACAGTTGTGCAAAACGTATTGCAATATATAATCCAAAACCCATCCTATCGAGCGGAAAAGAATTGAGTGCACTCATAGTAGAGGCATCACAATGCATGCAAAATGCAATAACACAACTCGAAGTTTTCCGTAAAAACCCTGCCCAATTAAGCAAATATTGCACCAGATTGCATGATATTGAAAACCAAGCAGATGATGTATATGAATTCTTCATATTAAAACTTTTTGAAGAAGAAAAAGATAGTATTGAGCTTATTAAAATAAAAGAGATAATGCACGAGCTCGAACGTACCACTGACTATGCGGAATATGTGGCTAAGATTCTTAAAAGTTTCATCGTGAAATATTCATAACATTCTGACAGATATATGGAATTATTAATCATTATCATTGTGTTGGCTCTTGCATTCGACTATATAAACGGATTTCATGATGCTGCCAACTCAATTGCCACAATTGTATCCACGAAGGTATTGACGCCGTTACAGGCTGTAATATGGGCTGCATGCTTCAATTTTGTAGCATTCTTCATTGCAAAATACATAATCGGTGGATTCGGCATTGCCAATACTGTATCTAAAACAGTTATAGAGCAATATATTACCCTCCCTATAATCCTTTCGGGTATTATAGGCGCAATCATTTGGAATCTCCTTACATGGTGGAAAGGAATCCCCTCATCCTCGTCACACACGCTTATCGGAGCATTTGCGGGTGCTGCTATTATGGCAAGCGGATTGAAATCAATTGAGCTTAATATCGTGATAGAAATCGCTGCCTTCATTATTCTTGCCCCATTAATCGGTATGGCAGTAGCATTCGGACTTACATTGCTCACACTTCATCTGTGTAAACGCATGCATCCTCACACCGCCGAAGTATGGTTTAAGCGTATGCAACTTGTATCATCGGCTCTATTCAGTATCGGGCATGGATTGAATGATTCGCAGAAAGTGATGGGTATCATAGCTGCTGCCATGATAGCTGCACATTCCATGGGCATCGGAATGGGGGTAAACAATATTGCAGATCTTCCCGATTGGGTTGCATTCTCATGCTTCGCGGCAATCTCACTCGGAACTATGTCGGGAGGATGGAAAATAGTAAAGACAATGGGAACCAGAATCACAAAGGTGACACCCCTTGAAGGGGTAATAGCAGAGACAGCAGGAGCCTTAACTCTCTATTTGACTGAGATATTGAAAATTCCTGTGAGCACCACTCACACAATCACCGGTGCAATAATAGGCGTAGGTGCTACAAAACGACTATCTGCTGTGCGCTGGGGAGTAACCAAAAATTTAATGGTGGCTTGGATACTCACAATTCCGGTAAGCGGAGTTATAGCTGCAATAGTATATTGCATCATAACACTGTTTATATGACAGCATTATAAATTAAAACGGGCTATCAGCGTAATATACACTCTGATAGCCCGTTTTTTTGATTCAAATTATTTCGTTATTCCAATTCACGATTCTCGTGGGAAGCTACGATATGAAGATTCTTTGATCTTATGAACCGTAATATTTCATCGCGTTGATCTGACGGTGCTACATCAGCCTCAATGCGTTTAAGGGCATTGAAAAGAGATGTACCGCATTGATATACGTGGCGATAACATTTAGCGATTTCGTCAATTTGATCCTCGGTAAAACCATGACGGCGCAATACATATGCATTAACACCATAATAAGTAGTAGGATTGTGCGCCATAACGGTGTAAGGAGGCACATTTCCGTTGATTCTACATCCTCCCTTAATCATAGCCCACTCGCCAATATGACTATCACAGTGCATCATCACTCCTGACGACAATATAGTGCATTGATCTATAATAGAATCTCCGGCAATTTTTACACCATTTCCAAGTACACACTTCCCTTTAATTACAGTATCGTGTCCAATATGCGTTTCTGCCATTATAAAGCAATCGTTTCCTATTCGCGTACCACCCTCGGCTGTAACACCGCGATTTATTATCGATAGCTCACGTATAGTATTATTATCGCCTATATAGCAATATGTCGGTCCCCCTTCCCATCGAAAATCTTGGGGATCTGCTCCGATTACTGTACCTTGGTACACTTTATTGTTTTTACCCATGCGAGTGCCACCCATAATACTTACGTATGGCATTATCACACAATTATCACCTATTTCTACATCTTTGTCGATATAGGCAAATGGCTGAATGGTTACATTTTCGCCGATCTTAGCTTGTGGATCGACATGTGCTAATTGACTAATCATGGCTATTTGGTTTTAAATTATTTATCGTCCCCCTCCAAGTGACTGATATACATTGATTGCGGCTTGCGAAATTGCCAGTTCATTGTCTACAAACTGGATTTGCGAAGCAAGCAATGCTTGTTGTGCAGATAACACCTCGAGATAGGTAGTGGTTCCGAGTTTTTGTAAATCTTCATTGTAGGATACGGCTTTATCAAGATTTGACATTTGAATGCTCAAATATGCGAGTTTTTCTTGATTTTTGGTAAGTTTTACCAAAGCATCCGAAACCTCAGCACTTGCGCTTAGCACCGTGTATTCAAAAGTGTTGAGCGTCTGTTGTTGTTGCGCCTTTGCAGCTTTCAAATTTGCAATATTTTGTCCACGTGCAAATATTGGAGCGGTCAATTGTCCTGCTAATTCGATAAACCACTTACCGGGATTAGTGATTAATCCACCAATCAAATTTGTGAATCCGCCGTTAGCCGAAATCACAAGACTCGGATAGAATGCAGCACGAGCTTTATTGGTAGCATAGTATGCCACAGCAAGAGCATGCTCTGCCGATTGCACATCGGGACGTGCAGCAATATAGCTCATAGGGATGCCTTCTTTACATTGAGCCGGTAGCACAAGTGGAGAAGCATCAAAATTAATATTCCATTTTTGAGGACGCTCATTGAGAAGCAATGAAAGGGTATTGTTATATTCATGAATAGCCATTTCTATCGATGGAATCGAAGCAAGCACACTATTATAGTTGGCAATACTTTGCACTACTGCAACCTCGGTGTATCTACCGGCTTCCTTCATTTGCTTCATTATCTCTACCGATTGTTTCCATTTATCGGCAGTTTCAAGATATATGGAATATTGCTTATTGAGCGATATAAGTCCATAATAACAATTGGCAACTGAGGCAATAATCTGCGATTTCACCGCTTGTTGATATGCTTCACTTTGTAGCAATGCAGATTTGGCTTGACGCTTTGAATTGGTAATTTTCGCAAATATATCTATCTCCCAACTTGCTGCAAGTGGCAACTGATATGTCCACGACATTTTAGAGCCGGCATAGGAGGCTCCTGCGCCATTGGGGGCAAATGCAAGCGATGGTAGGTAGCTCAATTTAGCTCCAAGTAATTGTGCTTGGGCTATATCAACATTTAATTTTGCATTTTGAAGATTGGTATTGTTCTCCAAAGCCTTATTTATCAACGATTGCAGTTGAGTATCGGTAAAAACTTCTTGCCATGACAAGTTGCCTAAAGCTGTGGAATCTACCGGTTCTTGTTGGGCTGCTGCTACTTCAGCAGCGATACCCTCTTTGGGCATCTCAAAACTTTTGTAAATATGACAGCTACTCATCACAGTAGCAAATGCTACTGCGATGAAAAGCTTTGATATATTTTTTTTATTCATAATATCTAACGTATTATTTTTTTGCACTTGGTGAATATTGCTGCATTTCATTCTCTATCTCAACAGGATTAGTATCCTCCCACTTCATTGGCACGAATTTTTCCTGTATCTTTTCAAACACTACAAATAGTGCAGGAACTATCAATACTTGGAGAATCATACCAATAAGCATACCACCGATTGCACCGGTTCCGAGGGCATTATTACCATTTGCACCTACTCCGGAAGCAAACATTAATGGCAACAATCCGATGATAAGAGCAAGAGAGGTCATAAGGATAGGACGCAAACGAGCTGCTGCCCCTGCTACTGCTGCTCCGATAATACTCATACCTGTCTTACGGCGTTCGAGCGCAAACTCTACAATAAGAATAGCATTCTTGGCAAGAAGTCCGATAAGCATAATCAGTGCAATCTGTAGGTAAATATTATTGGATATTGAGAAAATGTCGGCAAAAATAAATGTTCCCATCAATCCGAAAGGAATGGACAGAATCACAGCCCAAGGAAGCATATAGCTTTCATATTGAGCACTTAACAACAGATATACGAATAATAGACATAATCCGAATATAATCGCTGTAGCTGCTGATGAAGAATCCTGTTCCTCACGCGTCAATCCAGAAAATTCATAAGAATATCCCGGAGGTAATATTTCATTTGCAACTTCACGTACAGCCTCAATTGCCTGACCGTTGGATACACCTGCTGCACCTGCCGCATTTACCGGAATAGAGGTAAACATATTGAAACGATTGATATTGTCAGGACCATAAACTTTCTTTAGTGAAATAAAGCTATTAATAGGAGCCATAGTACCCTCTTTTGTGCGCACTTTCACTCCGTTCAAAGTTTCTGGAGAAACTCGTTTAGAAGGATCGGCTTGCATCATCACACGATATAATTTACCGAAGCGGTTGAAATTGGATACATACATTCCTCCGTAATATCCTTGTAATACACCAAGAATATCTTGCGGTGTCAATCCGGCTTTCTTCGCTTTAACCACATCTACATCCACTTGATATTGCGGATAGGTTGGATTAAATGAGGTATAAGCCATCTGAAATTCAGGACGTTGGTTTAATGCTCCGAGGAATTGCTGTGTTATACCAAAGAATTTATTGATGTCACCGCCGGTTTTATCCTGTAACTCCAACTCTATACCATTGGTCATTGAATAACCATCGACCATCGGAGGAGCGAAAAACATTACCTGAGCACCTTTTATTTTCTGCCCAACCATACCATATAGTTGAGGTATAATCTTGAATACCGATTCATCTTTTGAACGTTCTTCCCAATTCTTCATCTTGAGAATTATCGATCCGTAAGAGCTACCACGTCCGGCAACAAAGCTATATCCGGTAACCTGTGTACGCGATGCAATGGCAGGAATGGTGGCAAGCATATCATCTACTTCCGAAAGCACTTTATATGTATTTTCTTGTGAAGATGCAGGTGGAAGATTCACTACGCAGAATATCATTCCGGTATCTTCATCTGGGACCAAAGCATTTGGTGTGGTAGACATGAGCCATACAAGAACCCCGAAAGATACTATAATGGTTGCAAAAGTAATGGTCTTAAATTTAATGAAGAAATTAACCATAACTTTATACTTACTCAATAACGAATCATATCCGGCATTGAATCCTGTGTGGAAACGTTGAATGAAGGTTTGTTTTTTATCCGGATGTTCATTATGAGGTTTAAGGAAGATAGCACATAATGCCGGCGACAGTGTCAATGCATTAACAGCCGACAATCCGATTGCGATTGCCATCGTAATACCAAATTGACGATAGAAAACCCCCGAAGTACCGGGCATAAATGACACCGGAATAAACACGAGCATCATTACCAATGTAATCGATAGGATAGCTCCACCAATCTCACCCATCGCATCAATAGATGCAAGGCGTGCCGATTTATAGCCCTCGTCGAGCTTGGCATGCACCGCCTCGACGACGACTATGGCATCATCGACCACAATCGCAATTGCTAATACAAGAGCTGAAAGCGTAAGCAAGTTGATAGAAAATCCGATAAGATTCATTATGAAGAATGTACCGATCAATGCCACTGGAATAGCAATAGCAGGAATCAAGGTAGAACGGAAATCTTGCAAGAAAATATATACCACCACAAATACGAGGAAGAATGCCTCAAAGAGCGTTTTCAACACTTCATCAATAGATGCATCAAGGAATTCATTACTATTGATAGGCACATCAATCTCCAATCCTTTTGGCAACTCTTTGCGCACATTATTAATTACCGACATAATCTCATTAATAATCTCTGTAGCATTAGATCCGGGGGATTGGAATACCATGGCAGTAACACCTGGCGCTCCGTTGATTTCATTGGAGAATCCGTAATCGAGTCGACCAAGTTCAATATCGGCTACATCCTTTAGATATAATGTTTCGCCGGTGTCATCGGCCTTAATAATTATATCGCCAAATTCTTCAGTAGTTACCAAACGTCCGCGATATTTCAACACATATTGAAAACTTTGATCTCCGCGTTCACCAAATTGTCCGGGAGCAGCCTCAATATTTTGTTGACTTAATGCTGCACTGATATCGGCAGGAATAAGGTTATATTGCGCCATTACATCCGGTTTAAGCCATATACGCATTGAATAATCAGATCCGAGTACCATTGCTTCACCCACACCCGACACACGTTTTATCTGTGGGATAATATTAATTGACATGTAATTTTCCAAGAAAGCCACATCATAGGCTTTGTCTTTGGAGTACACGGTTATAGCCATAAGGAGCGACGATTGGCGTTTTGCTGTCTGCACACCGACTCTCGTTACTTCTGATGGGAGCAATCCTTGAGCTTTGGCAACTCTATTTTGCACGTCGATTGCTGCCATATCAGGATCATAACCTTGCTTAAAATATACATTTATATTTGCATTGCCACTATTTGAAGCAGTACTCTTCATGTAAGTCATGTTGAGTGCACCATTGATTTGTTCCTCAAGAGGAGCAATTACAGAATTTATTACCGTTTGCGCATCTGCTCCGGTATAATCGGTTGTAACCTGAATTGTAGGAGGTGCAATATCCGGGAATTTTGAAACCGGAAGTGACACTAATCCTATACAACCCAATATCACTATAAATATTGATATTACGGTAGATAGAACCGGCCTATTAATAAATTTATCTAATTTCATTTTTTACTTTTTATTTTATTCAACAGCAAATTCTGTTTTCTTATTTATCTTGTTTTGCTTCTTGAGCTTGATTTGAATTGGGTATAATGAGAGCACCTTCCTTCACTTGCGTTCCTACACCTTCGATTACTATTACATCTCCGGTTTTCAATCCATCGGTCACTACATAGTTCTTGCCATCGTTTACTGGAGAAATTTTAATGGCCTTTGAAACAGCTTTGCTCGAATCATTAACGATATAAACGAATTTCTTATCTTGTATCTCAAAAGTAGCATTCTGAGGCACAAGTATTTGATTCTTCGATGGCTCAGGTATTAGAATTGTTCCGGTAGAACCGCTTCTAATCATATTATTATCATTCTTGAAGATTGCACGCACACTTGCTGATCCCGTAGCGTTATCTATCACGCCAGAAAGGGTGCTGATTTTACCCGTAAAAGGATAACGAGTACCATTAGCCAAAAGCAATCCCACTTCTGGTATTTGCTTAATTGCTTGATTTAGTGTAATTTTACCACTATCTGTAAGAGCAAGCATTTCTTTTTCATTCAACGAAAAATATGCATATACTTCTGATATATCAGATATTGTAGTCAATGCTTGTGAAGACGGACTCACTAATGAACCTTCACGATTAGGAATTGCTCCCACAAATCCGTTACTTGGAGCAGTAACGTTAGCAAACGAAAGATTTTTCTTTGCATTTACCAATGCTTGTTGTGCTTGATTAAGTTGAGCTTTAGCAGATTCCAACGCTAAAACAGCTGTTTGATATTCGTAATCGCTAATAATATTTTTGCTATAAAGAGTCTTTTTGTTGTTTGCTGTAAGTTGTGAAGTAGAAACTGCACTCTTCGCTGCAATTACTTGAGATTCAGCTGAACGCACTGCCGCTTCGAGTTGCACTTGGTCGATTGTGAATAATACTTGCCCTTTCGTTACGGCTTGCCCTTCATCTACAAGTACTTTTGTTATAAAACCACTTACTTGGGGGTGTATTTCAATATCTGTTTTCCCTTTTAATGAGGCAGGGTATTTACGATCCAAAGAAATATCTGTTGGAGTAATTTTCAATGTAGACACAGCTACCCCTTGTTGTTGCTGTTGTTGTGTTTGTCCACCTCCACAAGCACTCATCAATCCAGTAAATACGCTTAGAAATAAGAGCTTACTACCAAGCGAAAGAATCATCCTTTTCTTCATTTTGTTCATTGTTATGTTATTATTATATTATTATCTTAAAATCAAATCATAATGCAGTCTAAATAAGTATATATGCGTCGATTGAAAAAACAGTTATGAGATATGGAATTATACCTCATCTATAGATTCTTCCATATATAAAGGCACAAAGTTATTAAACTTTAATGAGGATTTTCACTCAAGAAATCAATAAAAGAGTCGAAAATCACCATAAAAAACATACTTTTCCCTCATTTTAGCTCAAAGATTATCCATTTTTACCCATAAGTGAGTTAAATCGAGGGAATATTACACATATAATTACTTTATTATTTCAATATCCACCTTTGCATAATCCCATGAAATATTAAAGGTGAGTATATCATTTTGTAGATCATAATAATATTCATTCACCTTAATATCTTCGATTTTTGTAGCTTTCATAAGTATGACATTTCCATATTTTACCTTAACAGTTTTAGTGTCCAAACCTGGAATTTTAAATATTATATTACACTTATCCGGCATTCCAATATAACCTTTACCCTGCGACGCAAGGGAAATAGTTATGTTGTTTTGTGAATTATCTGCTTTGAAATCAATGAGGCGATAATCGCCGTTTTTAAGTGATGAAGCACTCATGCGATCGTCATCATATAGTGTGAACTTGCTTTTTCCCAAAGCAGGATAATACCACACTGAATATTTCGATGGATCATAATCTTCTGTAGATTTCATTTCATAATCAGCAAGCGGAATAAAAGACCCTCCGCGTATGAATATAGGAATCACAGTAGTCGGAGCCATATATTGAATGGTATCGGGCCCTTGATATATTTTTTCGTTATTATTATAATCATACCACACTCCTGAGGGTAGAATTACGTGGCGCGCAATTGCATCTTTCTCTATCACCGGCGCCACTAAAACTTCATCTCCCCACATATATTGGTCTTCAATATCCGACAATTTTTTATCGGTGGAATCGTAGAAATTCATTGGTCTAACGAATGGAGCACCGGTAGTGGCATTTTCATAAGCTAAAGTATAATTATATGGCAACCATTGGTAACGACTCTTGACAATCCCTTTAAAAAGGTCTTGATAACCGGGAGCAGTGTAATGATATGGCTCGGCAGCTACGGTGCTATGCGTTCGCAAAACAGGGGTAAAAAGCCCCATTTGCAACCAACGTGCATAAAGCTCATTGTCGGTAGGATGAGCCGGATCAACAGCAAATCCTCCTACATCGTGCGACATATACCCGAGTCCGCTCATTGCTGTATTCAACATTATCGGAATTTGAGCTTGTAGTCCTCCCCATGATCTACTTACATCGGTTGACCACGGAAATACGGAAAAGCGTTGAAGTCCTGCTGTCCCTCCTCTCATAAGCGTCATCAGACGAACATTAGGATATTCTTTCTTGAAACCATCATATATTATTTTACTCCAATCATTACCATATTGATTGTGATATTCTGCTGCTGTCTCGCCGTTGGCATGACGTATTGTGAGAGGATGAACCTCCGGTTCTCCGAGATCGCCCCACCATCCGGCAACACCTCCGTCGGTAAGTGTTTTGTATTTACTCCACATCCAATCTCGCGTACCCTTATTACTTACATCGAGCATTCCGGCTTCACCTACCCATGTATTTACATCATGCACATTACCCAAGGAATCTTTTGTGAGAAATCCATTATCTTTTGCCATGTTGTAATTGTCTATCGCTCCGATTTTATTGAGATATGGTTGTGATATAATCACCGTTTTCACCCCTTTCGATTTAAGTTGGGAAAGCATCTTTTCGGGGGTAGGCCACTGCTGTGGATTCCACTGGAAACGCCCCATATCAGTTTCTTTACCATACCAATATAAATCGAGTACTATACCATCCACCGGGTACCCTTTTTGCTGTAAAGTATCGATTACACCGAGGGTTTCTTCTTCTGTTTTATATCCGTATTTTGATGTTATATATCCTAAACTCCAGAATGGAGCTAATTCTTGACGACCTGTCAATAGCGTATAATTTTTTACTACGCTTGCTATATTAGCATCCTCCCCTGAAATAAAATAATAGGAAATAGGATTGCGATTTTCGGTAATATATTCGATAGGATTTCCAAGTATTAATTTTGATGAAGTGTAATCGTCAAAAAGCACTCCATAACCACGGGATGAAATGAAGAATGGAACCGTAATATTCATTTGACTTGTGCGATCTCCCTTTCCATAACCATAATTCTGCTTATTGAACATTATCAAAGTATCTCCACTCAAATCGAGCGATTGACCTCGCTCTCCTCCTCCATAGAAAGATTCACCTGGATGTGATTGATTGAACGTTACAATCTGTTGAGATCCTGACCTTGTTATGCCATCTTTTTCACTCAAAAGAATTGTATCCCCACTTTTGAAAGACACCAAGGAGCTCTTCTTGTCTACCACAATCACGTTTTTATTCCCAAACGAAATCACAATATCTTTTTTATTCTGCTTCACGCTATATTTAGCATCTGGAGGGAGAATAACACTTTGCGACTCTACAGGGAGTTTCTTTTCAAAGTTTGGAATTGTTGTTACTCTTACTATGTTTTCAGTAAATGGGGTGATGAGCAGTGTGCCTTTTTTACAACTAATCTCTATTGAGCCATTGTTATCAGCTACCGATTTTACAAATCCAAGATTCAATCCGGCATATATTTGCGTAGGCATTAATATCATAAATGCCACGCATAATGTGTAAACTAAGTGAATCAAAATATTTTTCATATTGATATAGATATATTTCGTAAAAATACAAAATAATAATAAAAACAAAAGCAATCTGCCAATTATAATTTATTGGCGTTCACTGTTATATGTTTTTAAACTTATGAGCGATTGGCAGAATCAATAATAATAGTTACAGGCCCATCATTTAAGATGCTCACTTGCATATCAGCACCAAACACTCCTGTTTGAACTTTCTTCCCGATTTCATCGGACAATTTAGAACAGAATTGCTCATATAATGGAATGGCAATATCATGTTGAGCTGCATGAATATAAGATGGACGATTCCCTTTTTTTGTAGATGCTAAAAGTGTGAATTGGCTCACTGCTAAAATTTCTCCACATACATCTTTTACGCTTAGATTCATTACCTCATCACGATCATTAAAGATGCGCATATTCACGACCTTTCCCACAAGCCATTCCACATCGGCTTGAGTATCGGTGTCTGCTATCCCCACAAGAATCATAAGGCCATACCCTATTGCTCCGACCTTATCTTCGCCAATTACTACTGAAGCCTCTCGTACTCGTTGTATAACTAATCTCATCTCTCCTAATCGTTTGTATATATCTGATTATAAACTATTTGAGCTTTAGAAACACCAATAACGCCTGCAATATCGCTTTCCGATGCTTCTCGTAACCGTTTAAGACTCTTAAAATGTCGCATAAGTGCTTCGCGCGTCTTTTCCCCTACCCCCTTTATATCATCGAGTAGCGAGTGGACTTGCGATTTGCTTCTCCTGTTTCTGTGATGCGTAATTCCAAATCGGTGTGCTTCATCACGCAATTGCTGAACTATGCGGAGCGACTCGGAATTTTTATCAATATACAGCGGCACGCTATCACCCGGAAAATATATTTCTTCAAGTCTTTTGGCAATCCCCACTACAGCTATCTTACCTCTCAATCCCATTGCATCAAGAGCAGCTACAGCTGAGCTTAATTGCCCTTTTCCGCCATCTACAACTATGAGTTGAGGCAACGATTCTCCTTCTGCAACAAGGCGAGTGTAACGTCGTGTCAAAACCTCATTCATAGAAGCAAAATCATCGGGCCCTTCAACTGTTTTTATATTAAAATGGCGGTAATCACGCTTTGATGGCTTTCCATTCTTAAACACCACACACGAAGCCACAGGATTTGTCCCCTGAATATTTGAATTATCGAAACATTCTATATGACGAGGCAATTCTGTAAGTCTGAAATCTTTTTGTATTGTGGATAAAACTCGCATCACCCGCTGCTCCGGATTTAGCTTTTCAGCATGTTTCAGTTTATCTATCTTATACTGTCGGGCATTCTGCGCTGATACATCCAAAAGTTTCTTTTTATCACCTTTCTGTGGCTGGATAAATTGAACTCCCTCAATATCGGCATCAGGAAGAAAAGGCACCAATATCTCCTTAGCTTCCCTTGGAAATTGAGAATAGACTTCACCTATAGCATAGGACAATACTTCGGCATCGCTCTCATCGAGCCTTATTCGATATTCGAGGGTCAAACTTTGCACTATTGCTCCATTGCGCACATGCATATAATTAATATAAGCCGAATCATCCTCCCTATCAAATGAAAATACATCTACATTGTGAATCATTGAGCTTACAATTACAGTCTTTGCCTTATATTTATCCACAAGCATAAATTTTTCCTTTACCACTTGTGCCTCTTCAAATTTTAAGTCTTCGGCGAGACACTGCATTTCACTCAATAAGTAATCGCACAACTGCTGAGTGTTTCCATTTAGTATTTGCCTTATTTCATCGATATATTCTCCATATTTCTCAGGAGAAATTTCACCTTGGCAACAGCCATTACAGTTCTTAATATGATATTGTAGACATAGCTTTATGCTCCCCTTCTGCACTACTTCGGGAGTAATTGCATGGCGACACGTACGTATCGGATATATCTCCCTTATCAAATCGAGGACAATGCGCACCATCCCTACATTGGAATATGGTCCGTAGTATTTCGCCCCATTTTTCGTTACCGTACGAGTAATAAATACCCGTGGATATAGCTCATTAGTGACGCATATCCACGGGTACGATTTATCATCTTTCAGCAGCACATTATAGCGCGGCTTATATTCCTTTATGAGGCTATTCTCAAGGTGCAGTGCATCCTCTTCGGTTGCCACTACTATATACTTCATATCCCTAATATTGCGGACAAGTATATTTGTGCGAGTAACAGTATGAACACGGTTAAAGTATGACATGACACGCCGGCGTAGCCGTTTTGCCTTGCCTATATATATTATCGTCCCCTCCTTATCGTAGTACATATATACTCCGGGAGTATCGGGCAATAATGATACTTTATCCCTTAATTCATCTGACAGATCCACCGCCTAAGAACATATTAATATATTACCAACGATTCTATTTCTGTATCAGCCGGGAATAATTCACGACCTTTTAAGAAGCTCAATTCTATAATAAAATTGATATAAACTTTTTTCGGTTTGCGACTAAGCACCAATTCAAGTGCAGCAGCCATAGTTCCACCCGTAGCAAGCACATCATCGTGAATCACAACAATGTCATTTTCATCGATAGCATCGGCATGAATTTCAATCGTATCAGTACCATACTCCTTTGCATAGGTCTTTTGAATTGTATCTGCAGGCAACTTACCCGGCTTTCTCAACGGCACAAATCCGGCATTGAGTTCATACGCAAGTATTGATGCTCCAATAAAACCGCGGGCTTCAATCCCAACAACTTTTGTCACGCCCTTCCCTTCGTAAAGTTTTTTCATTTCCTCGCTAATTATTCTAAGCGATTTATGATCTTTAAAGGCTGTGGTCAAGTCTCGGAACAAAATTCCCTTTGAGGGGAAATCGGGCACATCCCTAATATTGCTCATCAATCTTTCAATCTGTTCTTTTTCCATATCTTATTTTTAATTCTTAATGTTCCACGTGAAACAATTTAATTCTATCTTCCTAATAATAAAAGTAATATATTAATATCACTGGGCGATATTCCCGGAATGCGTGAGGCTTGCGCCACTGTCTCAGGATCTATCTTAGCAAGTTTCTGACGAGCCTCGGTAGAGAGAGCTTTTATTTCATCATAGTTAAGCTTGCCTTTTATTTTTACATTTTCAAGACGCGAAATCTTATCGGCTATTTGTTGCTCTCTATCAATATATCCCTGATATTTTATTAATATCTCAGCAGCCTCCACAATTTCATCCCTTCTGCTAATTTCAATCTTTGAAATCTCGTCAGCGAGTGCCTCAATATATGGTGCAAGCATATTAATCGTTAGTTGGGGTCGCAGAATAAGATCATACAACTTCACACCTTGCTTAAGAGGAGTCGTGCCCAAGTTCACAAGGGTATCATTAATAATCGACGGTTTTATCGAAAATTCTCGCGAAAATTCTATAAGGCGATCGCGTTGTTCCCTTTTAGATTTCATCAATAAATACCGTTCCTCATCAGCCAATCCTAACTCATAAGAGCGTTGGGTTAGACGCATATCCGCATCATCTTGTCGCAGCAAAATTCTATATTCAGCGCGAGATGTAAACATTCTATATGGCTCATCGACCCCTTTTGTAACGAGATCATCGATTAAAACACCTATATATGCTTCATCACGACCAAGCACGAAAGGTTCTTTCTCTGTTGCTTTTTGATGTGCATTAATCCCCGCTATCAGCCCTTGTCCTGCAGCTTCTTCGTATCCGGTTGTTCCATTTACCTGTCCGGCAAAGAAAAGTCCTGAGATAAGTTTAGTTTCCAACGTATGATTAAGCTGGGTTGGATCGAAATAATCATATTCAATTGCATAGCCAGGGCGATATATAGCTACATCGCGCAATGCCGGTATCTGCTGTAAAGCCTCGATCTGAATTTGCAACGGAAGAGAGGATGAAAATCCATTTAGATAATATTCTTGTGTACTCTCCCCCTCCGGCTCAAGAAATAATTGATGTTCGGTTTTATCGGCAAAAGTAACAATTTTAGTTTCTATACTCGGACAGTAGCGTGGTCCTATACTTTGAATTTGCCCGTTATACAGCGGTGAATCCGGCAATCCATCACGCAGAATATCATGCACCTTCTCATTTGTGTATATTGTCCAGCATGGGCGTTGCGTAAGTCGGCGCTTAACATTTGGAAGATATGAAAATTTATGATAATCATCCTCACCCTCTTGTATAGTAGCCAAGCTAAAATCTACACTTCGAGCATCGAGCCGCGCCGGTGTGCCGGTTTTCATACGTGCAGTTTCAAATCCGATGGAACGTAATTGTTCGGTGATACCGTGAGCCGATGGCTCCGACACCCTACCTCCGGGTAGTTGTACACGCCCTACATGCATCAAGCCATTGAGAAACGTACCGGCTGTAAGCACTACCGATTTTGCGCTGAAATTCACTCCAAGGGCTGTCAATACCCCTATCACGACATTGTCTTCAATATCTAAAGCCACAACAGAGTCCTGCCAAATATTAAGATTATCGGTGTTTTCGATAATAAGCCTCCATTCCTCCATGAATTTCATTCGGTCGGCTTGCGCTCGAGGACTCCACATTGCAGGTCCTTTCGACCTATTCAACATGCGAAATTGGATTGCAGACAAATCTGTAACAATTCCCATCTGTCCACCAAGAGCATCTATCTCTCTCACGATTTGCCCTTTAGCTATCCCACCTACAGCAGGATTACAGCTCATTTGGGCAATTTTATTCATATCCATTGTGATAAGAAGAGTGCGAGAACCTAATCGTGCAGAGGCACAAGCAGCTTCACATCCGGCATGGCCGGCTCCTATTACTATCACATCGTAATCAAATCTCATTGTTCTGATAGTTATTTCGTCAGCTCTCTTAATATCATAAGAGACTCATTTTCATAGCGTTCCATTACCTCACGTTCGCCATCGCCCTTATCATTCACACCACAAAGATGCAATATGCCATGAATAATGACACGTTGCAATTCCTCTTCATAGTCTTTATGAAACATCACGGCATTGCTCCGCACTGTATCAAGTGATATAAACATATCACCGCTTATGCGTAGCGGACGTGAATAATCAAAAGTGATGATATCTGTATAATAATCGTGCTGAAGATATTGTCGATTGACCTCTATTATGCGCTGATCGTTACAAAAAATATACGTCAATGCACCCACTGATTTACCAAAACTGCGGGCTACCTCCTCTATCCACCTTTCGGCGGTCTTTTGACAGAAAGAAGGCAATTCAACACATTGCGCTATAAATGTAATATCTGCCATTAATAAATATCGGGTAATGTGCAGCACAACATAACGGATGGCGCATATTACCCTATGCAAAGATAACTAATAAGACTGTAAAGAAAAAAATTATAGACTTTTTTTGAGTATTTCCATGATTTTTATCATTTAGAACAAAATTTACAGTAACCATTAAAAATTTAATTTTTCAAAAGGAAAAATTAAACCTCAAAATAAATGTATATATCACTGGGCTACTGCACATTGTCTCATTTTACACCCCACGAGAATTAAATATTTATTTTCAAACGACAACTCATACGAGAAAAATAAAAGGAGAAAGGCACTAAAATTGATGATTATTTGTAATTTTGAGAAAACTATCAAAAATGAAACTTTCAGTAGAAAATTGGAAATCCGAACTCGGCAAAACGGCAAACCCCGAAAAAATTGCAATCTTATCAAAGTTCTTTAAAACTCAAAAAGGGGAATATGGATATGGCGATATTTTTATAGGAGTCACTGTGCCACACAACCGAGCAATAGCAAAAAAGTATTATACTCTCACTTTATCGGAAATCCATGAGATGCTGAATGATAAAATTCATGAATATAGATTAAGTGCCCTACTCGCTCTCTACGAAAAATATCGTCATGCCAATGATAACGAAAAACAACTTATCGTAGATTTTTATTTTACAAATACTCAATATATCAATAATTGGGACTTAGTAGATCTAAGTGCTCCAAAAATTATAGGTGAGTATCTTTTGAATCATAATAATATAGAGCACCAACTCATAAATTTCAGCAATAGTGCCAATATGTGGGAAAGACGCATAGCTATACTTAGCACTTTTACACTTATCAAAAACAAAAGATTTGATCTAACGCTCAAATTTGCCGACAAATATATAAATGCCCCCGAAGATTTAATCAACAAGGCTACAGGCTGGATGCTCCGCGAAATTGGGAAACGCGATATATCCATTCTTTTGAAATATCTCGAAAAAAATCATCAAAATATGCCACGCACATCGCTAAGATATGCAATAGAGAAGCTATCACCGACTCTGAAGGTATACTATATGCGTAAAAACAAATAGTATTATTCTGCGTTACCATTTATATTCATTTATATACTATTCAATTATAGGAATAATCGTACCTTTGGCACTCGATTATTTTTAGGTTTATAATATGGTAAAACAATGCGCTTTAATTTTTAGCTTCCTCGCAATCGGTGAAGCTATAGTGTGGGGTACCGGTATAAAACTCCCATCAAGCATTATCGGGATGCTGCTCCTCACTGCATCTCTCAAATTCAAGATAATAAAACTACGTGATGTAGAGGGTATATCCAATTTCTTAGTAAAGAATATGGGCTTCTTTTTTGTTCCGGCAGGAGTGGCTATCATGAGTTACTTCGGAATAATAAAAGATCAATTCATTCCCATTGTTGTAGCTTCAACAATCAGCACAATAATTGTGATAGTAATCACAGGATGGGTGCATCAAATTACACGTAAATTCATGAATCATGGAAATTCTGACAAATAAATATATACTTTTGGCATTCACTTTTCTGGTTTATGCCCTATTCCAGCTGGTGCAAAGGCGCACTCACATATCGCTGCTCAATCCTATTCTTTTCACTATTGCTATTGTAATTTTATATTTGGAGTTGCTAAATATTCCAATAGAAACCTATAACGAAGGAGGAAAACTCATAGAATTTTGGCTCAAACCGGCAATTGTGGCTCTTGGTGTACCTCTATATAAACAACTTGAAATAATCAAAAAACAAGCTATTCCTCTTATCGCATCACAGCTTGCAGGTTGTGTGGCAGGAATAATATCTGTGGTACTTATAGCAGAGCTTCTCGGAGCATCAAAAGAGATTGTAGTATCTCTTGCTGCAAAATCGGTTACCACTCCAATAGCAATGGAGGTTACTAAATCAATAGGAGGAATCCCATCTCTTACTTCAGCTGTGGTAATATGCGTGGGCATATTCGGTGGGCTATCCGGTTTTAGAGTAATGAAAATGACACATATTGGTAGCCCCATAGCACAAAGTCTATCGCTCGGCACAGCAGCACATGCACTCGGCACAGCCACTGCCATGCAAGTGAGTGACAAGTATGGTGCATTTGCAAGCCTCGGACTCACAATAAATGGAATATTCACAGCGTTGCTCACCCCTACCATACTAAGGCTCATGGGAGTAATATAGTGTAATCAAAATTTACAACCAATATTTTTTTGACAATATTTTCATATTGCCTTCAAAAAACGTACCTTTACATCACTAAAAAACCAATAATACACCTTGAAAAAAATTACCGCTACCATAATTACGTTCAACGAAGAATTACGAATTGACGAGTGTCTTAAATCATTGAGCGATGTAGCCGATGAGATTATTGTAATAGATTCGTTCTCAACCGACAATACCGTAGCTATCTGCAATAAATATCCAAATTGTAGAGTGACACAACGCCGTTTTGCCGGATATGGAGCACAAAAACAATATGCAGTATCTTTAAGCACTAATAGCTATATTCTATCTATTGATGCCGATGAAATACTTGACGATGACCTTAAAGCATCAATCTTAGACTTGAAACAAAATGGATTTACTCATCGCATATATGGAGTGAACAGATTGAATTTTTTCTGCAACAATCCTGTGCGACACTGCGGATGGTATCCGGATTTCCAAATTAGATTGTTTGACAAACGATACGCAAGCTGGAATCTACGTGATGTATTTGAATCGGTAATATTTCCCGGTTCATTACGTCCGCAAGCCATAAAAGGCAAATTGCTACATTACCGTTGCAGCACCCCTCAAGAACACAGAAAAAAAGAGACTCTACACGCATCTATAAATGCGCAAATTCTCATCAACGAACATGGTACTCCATCCTTTATTACACCATATAATAAATGGATTGGAGCATTTATCGGAACATATATATTCAAATTAGGTTTTCTTGATGCAGCGGGATGGCAGATAGCATTAACCCATGCACATGCATCATTCGTGAAATATATGACAGCTCGTAAACTCTCAAAACGCCAATAAATAATCTATATGAATATCTATCATATAATATCCAACAATGTATGGGGAGGAGGAGAACAATATGTTTTCGACCTCACCTCCCAGCTCATCAAAGATGGGGAATATGTGGAGATAATATCCCGTGATAAACCTGATATCACATCTCGGTTTCGATGGCTTGAAGTTCCTATATCAACACTCCCTCTCAACGGATTATCCGATTGGGATAGCGCAGTGAGAATGGCACGAGTGATAAAAAAACGAAAGAACGTAATTATTCATGTTCATAATTTCAAAAGTGCATTCACTGCTTGTATAGCGAGGAAAATATCTGAGAATCCTGATGTAAAAATAGTGCTTACAAGGCATCTGGTGAAGCGGGGAAAACGTGGTATTCTTTACAATCGCCTTTATAAAGATATCGACAAAATTATCTTTGTTTCTAAATTGGCTAAAGATAAATTTTTAAGCACAAACCCACGCATAGACCACACAAAATTAGAGGTGATACACAACAGTATACTTCCGGGACAGAATGTAGACAATTATAAATTTGACTTGCGACAAAGGTTTAATATTCCAACAGATAAGGTGCTCCTAATGTTTCATGGCAGAATCGTTCCAGAAAAAGGAGTGGATACTCTGCTTAAAGCCGTGAGCCAACTCGATAGGCGTAGATTTCACCTTATAATAGCAGGTGCGGGGACTCCACAATACATTAACGAATTGCACAATATAGTCACCTCAAATTCACTCGACAAAAACGTGACATTTATAGGATATGTGGACACTATTCATCCTCTTATTGCCCAGAGCGACATTGGAGTACTACCTACTACAGCCCAAGAAGCATTCGGACTTGCCAACCTTGAATACATGATGCACGCAAAGCCACAGGTGTGTAGCAACAACGGAGCACAGGTAGAATACCTTGAGGATACTGTGAACGGATTGTTAGTACCTCCATCTAACCCATTCTCCCTTGCCGAAGCTATTCAGAAACTTCTCGATTCCCCGGAATTGCGCATACAAATGGGTAAGAATGCTGAAGAAACATTCAATTCAAAAATGAGTTATCCACACTTCTACAACAAGATTCAAAATATTTATAAGTCATTATTCACCTAAAAATATTGGCTGGGATAAACAAGTTTTGCGGTATTATGTTATTATAATATATAAAAAGCGTATATGATATTTTAAAAATTGAAAGTGCACTTTTTCACAAAAGCGCACCTCCCTCATAACCAAAATTCAAGTATATATAAATCTTAATAGTAGTTCTTTTATAGATTATTTCATGTTTGAAAAGTATCTAAATAAGCATATATCAGCAAAATAAGTCATCAATTTCATGTGGATTATTTGATTTATTGGAGAAAGCATAAATCATGATATTGACACTTTTAAAGCATTCTATGCGCTATTTCTTAAACTTTCGATACAAAGATATGGCAAAAAATATGAATATAAAAATTTATTATTCTAAATTATTGCTAAGAAATCAAAATCAACAAAATCTAATATTAAATTTATCGAGCCCAGTTGGTACGATCTAAATTGCGATAGCTTATCGCTTCTTGAATGTGGACCGATGAAACCTGAGATTCGCCTGCCAGATCGGCAATACTGCGTGCTACCTTCAATATTCGATCATAGGCGCGTGCCGACATACTCAGACGCGTCATGGCATCTTTCAACCGCTCTAATCCCTGCTTGTCGGGGTGAGCATACTTTCGCAGCTGTCGCGATCCCATCTGCGCATTGCAGTGAATCCCCTTTTCATCTTTAAAACGCTCATATTGCAGCTCACGAGCCCTAATTACACGCTCTCTGATGTCATGACTACTCTCGGCACTCTGCGTGGAAGAAATAGCCTCAAATGGCACGGGAGAGATTTCTATTTGTAAGTCTATACGGTCGAGTAATGGTCCTGATATTTTATTGAGGTAACGATGCACTGCTCCAGGAGGACAAATACAACTTTTCGTGGGGTGTCCGTAATATCCGCAGGGACATGGATTCATCGATGCCACAAGCATAAATGATGCCGGGTAATCAATGGAATACTTGGCGCGACTTATAGTAATATTGCGATCCTCAAGTGGCTGTCGCATTACTTCAAGCACCTGACGGTTAAACTCCGGAAGTTCGTCAAGAAACAATATACCATTGTGAGCCAAACTTATTTCTCCCGGAACAGGAAAAGATCCCCCTCCCACCAAAGCCACAGGCGATATGGTGTGGTGTGGCGACCTAAACGGTCTACGTGTCATAAGCGTAGATCCTCTTTCAAGTTTCCCGGCAACAGAATGTATCTTAGTAGTCTCAAGAGCCTCTTGCAGACTAAGAGGAGGCAAAATAGAGGGAAGTCGTTTTGCCATCATGGATTTCCCCGATCCGGGCGATCCTATAAGTATTATGTTGTGTCCTCCGGCACAAGCAATTTCAAATGCTCTTTTCACATTTTCTTGCCCCTTTACTTCCGAAAAATCAAAATCGAAATTTCCAGATGATTTCATAAACTCCTCGCGAGTATTTATAATTGTAGGTTCAAGCTTTATAGTTCCATTGAAAAAATTAATGACTTCATTGATGTTTTTCACTCCATATACCTCGATATTGTTTACCACAGCAGCTTCCGATACATTTTCACATGGCACAATAAACCCTTTGTAGCCTGCTTCACGAGCCTTTATTGCCATTGGGAGTGCGCCTTTTATGGGCAATACTGTACCATCAAGCGACAATTCACCCATTATCATATAATCTCCTATAGCCTCATTTTTAATTTTCTCATCGGCAGCAAGTATTCCCACAGCTAAAGGTAAATCATAGGCAGCACCCTCCTTTTTAATATCTGCAGGCGACATATTCACTACTACCTGACGACGCGGAAAGTCATGTCCATTCTCTTTAAGGGCTGATTTCACACGTTCATAACTCTCCTTTACGGCAGTATCTGGCAGCCCTACAATACAAAATCCTATTCCTCTTGCCACAGAAACTTCAATGGTAACAATTATTGCATCTATACCATGCACGGCAGCACCATAACTTTTTACAAGCATACTATAAGTTTGAATATATGATATTAGATTTATTTTCTCTCTATTTTTTCTTATCGAGTTTTCCTACTACAGCTTTATATGCCTCATCTCCCGATCTCCCCCGATACAATGGAGTACCGATAGAATCTGTCACGATAAAAAATGGAGCTCCGGGAATATTCATCCCCACTATTGCACTATTCATGCGCCCACCTAACCCCCAAAATTGCTTCCACGCTACCGAATCCTTCTTAATTGTCGATTTCCATATCGAAGAATCATTTTCAAGGGTAATATCGGCGATTTGTAGTTTCCCCTTAGGATATTGCTTATACAAATCGCGCAACCGTGTCATAGATTCTTCTCTGCCCGATATATCTTTGAGCCAAAAATACAATATCGACACCCTACTTGAACTTGGATTGAATCCTTCGATACTATCCTTGCCACTGTAAAGATTAAAAGAGGTAAGTTGGGTAGATGATTTTTC
Source organism: uncultured Muribaculaceae bacterium (assembly GCA_964646495.1). Lineage (GTDB taxonomy): Bacteria > Bacteroidota > Bacteroidia > Bacteroidales > Muribaculaceae > HGM05232. The sequence goes on along the minus strand of CAZYEO010000019.1, from coordinate 808 downwards.
GTCAATATCCTCAGCCGCCAATCCATTGAATAGAGCAATAAGATATTGAGGTTTCGCTTTTTCGTCGATTAAAGCGAGTAATTTTTCCGTTTGTGCCACATCTGAAATATCACTGTAATTAAATATAAGCAAAAGTGTACTCAATAAATTTCTCGGATTATTTCTGATATATTTTTCTATTTCAAGGTTGGTAGCAGTGCTGTTACCCGACTTAAATGCATCATAATTCTTTATTATGAAATTGCTCCATTCTTCACTTATTTCATTCCCATTTACTTTTATTTTATCGGGATCATTCACATTGCCGTTAATAGATATATTATCACCGTTCTCAACAATGAAACGCGTAATTAGGGTCTTATGCTGATTATATATCCCTACGACTGTAGGATTTTCAGCCAACCCTTGAAAACTGAATTTATTATCAACAGCAGGAAGCCAAATACTCTTTAGCTCCTCACCTGTCCAATATATCACTCGCACATTCTGAGTGCCGAGCCCCGAAAGATTTGCTTCTACATTAAACTGCTTCCCTCCACATGATTGAAGCATAACCAAGCATAATGAATATATAAAAACCCTCAAAACTATATGGGATATTCTGTACATAATAAACTGATTGTTATATTTTACTATCTACAAAATTACATTATTATATTTAACTCCCAAAATGTACACAAATAAAGAGATTCAGAATAGAATATTATTGAAGATATTAATATAAAAAATACTATTTTTGCACATATAATATTTATGCTCATGTTGCGTAAGTTTTTTTTCATATTAATATTTATCTTTTCGGGAATTC
>CAZYEO010000018.1:0-25375 GCA_964646495.1 uncultured Muribaculaceae bacterium | reverse complement strand
TACTATGTATAAGTTTTTGTATCCAAATTGAGAAACATATTTCGGTCTATCGTTGAGAAGAGTTACTTTTTGTGAAACACACGATATCAATAGGGGGACAAAAATCACAACATATATAATATATCTTTTCATAAGTATGTATTTTATTATCTCGTAACCTTACCTTTAGGACTTAATGGTGGATATTGAGGGTCATAATCTCGGAATGGGGAAAAGTATTTAACAGCTCCCTTACCTGCGTTATTACCACCTTCTGAATTTACTCTACCTCGTAATGGATAACTAAACATATCTTTCAATCCTGAATTATCGAGTGTCCCATTACGATTTGGGTCAGTAGAAGAAGGGGTCATTAGTCCATTAGAAACATGAGTTAATCCAAGAGTATGTCCAACTTCATGTGCTCCTGTATCTGTTGCTTTTCTAGAATCTTTTACCTGTACAAAATTTCCACCGCTTGTTGTCCCATTCTTATTTGCATCAAGTTTTGCATCTGGAATAACACTATATACATTTGCTCCCCCAGATTTGTCATTAGAAAATGCCTTATTAACTTCTCCTCGTATTTGTCCCGCACTCATTGAATTATTAGTTTCCACTTCTACAACCGTTAATAAAATTTGAACCTTATAATTACCCTCTTTTGTTTCATATGTAAAATTATTACTTTGGTTGTTCCAGTAACTTACAGCTTGTTTTGCAGATGCAAAGTCTTGAGTACATGCATAATACGTTGCCTGAACAGTAACGGTGTTATCCTCTTGGTTTACAACAACATTATAATCTCTGCCGTCCGGGTCAATGAATCTCACGGGATTTCCGGCGCAATGGGCGTAGGGGGAGATGGAGGGGTATTTCTCTGCCAATGGGTCGGGGGTAGTCCAAGTTGGGGTTGCGGAGTCGAGCATGCGCGCTCCGAAGTTGAGGATTATGTGGGGATGATTTTTCATGCTATTGGAGTGTTTGCCCTGCAAGGTAGTGATATTCTAACGAAAAACAATGCCCTCAAGCAAATTTTCCTCCTCGAAAATGGAAATTTCACCACAAAACATGGAAGGTATTTGAATTAGTATATAAATAAAGCTATCTTAATTATATTGATTATAACTTTGATATTAATAGTGACAAGGTGTGATTTTGTGTGAATTTAGATGTTGTATTGATAAGAAAATATAATGAGAGTGTAGGTTGTTGCTATAATAATATATCTTTGAATCATGAAGAATGTTGAGTATTATCAGAGTGTGGGCAATGTGGCATCGGAAGAGGTTAGGGTGCTTAGCCGTAGGATTGCAACGGTGTCGTGGTTGCGTTTTGGTGTAATAGTGGCATGTGGATTATGTGTATGGTGTGCATGGGGCAATGTAGGAGTGGTGATAGGTGCGATTGTGGTTGCTATCATCGGATTTCTTGCTCTTGTGAAGTTTCATGAGAAACTTTTTGTGAGAAGAACGATTGCTGAATCTCGCAAGGATGTGGCTGATGACAATTTAAGGCGCATTAATCTTGATTTGGGAGGGTGTGATGGTGGCGAGAAATATGCCGATACGAGACATCAATACACTCACGATCTTGATATTTTTGGTAAGTCGTCGCTATTCTCATTGCTTGACACCACGGCAATGCCGGGAGGTGCGGATATTCTGGCAGATTGGTTGGCGCGTCCTGAAAATATAAGGTGCAGCATAGAAGAAAGACAAAATGCTGTGAAGGAATTATCGAATTATGATGATTTGCGCACCGAATTTCGAGCTTATGGGATGAGTGTGAAAAATGAAATAAAAAATTCATCGGCAGAGGTGCTTATGAATATTCCCGATTTTAATCCCCCTCGTTGGAAACGTTATATTTCGATGGTGTTCCCCTATATAATGGGAGTTACAATTATATGTGCTGTTTTGGGATTGATTTCGGCATTATGGATAGGGTATCTATTTACTATTGGGTTGTTGATTTCATTGTCAGGGAGCAAGAGGACTGGAATCCTTCATCAACGACTTGCATCTGTAGTGGGGACATTATCGGTGTATCATTGGCTAATAGCGATGATTGAGCAGAAAAAATATGAATCACCTTATTTGTGTGAATTGCAGGATAAATTGTCGCGTTCCGACATTAAAGCATCGATAGCTGCATCACGACTTTCAACTATTCTTCAAAATATGGATCAACGCTACAATGCGATAGGGATGGTAATTCTTGATGGGTTTATGATGTGGGATATACGCCAACTAAGTAATGCTCAAAAATGGATGGAGCATTATGCCGAAGAAATGCCGCTATGGTATGATGCTCTTGTGGAATTTGATGCACTATGTGCATTGGCTACTTTTGCGTTTAATAATGAAAATTATATATTTCCCATTCTTGATAATGATAGAAAGGTTGTGATTTCGGGTGATGGGTTTGGGCATCCGCTTATCCCTGTTTCACGATGTGTAACCAATATGATTGCGCCGATGCGAGAATCAACTTTCTTTGTTGTGACCGGGGCAAACATGGCAGGTAAAAGTACATATTTGCGCACTGTGGGAGTGAACTATATTTTAGCACTCATTGGAGCTCCTGTATTTGCAAGCAAAATGATATTTACGCCTGTATCGCTTTATACCGGCTTGCGCACTACAGATTCATTGCACGATAATGAATCATATTTCTTCGCAGAGTTGTCACGACTTAAATCTATTATAGAAAGAGCTAAGGAGGGAGAACGAATGTTTGTGATACTGGATGAAATACTCAAGGGTACAAACTCCGTGGATAAACAAAAAGGATCGTTGGCATTGGTGCGCAAATTGATAGCAATGCAAGTGACCGGGATAATAGCCACACATGATTTGATGCTTGGGAAATTGTCGGATGAATTTCCGGAAAACGTTAGTAATTATCGTTTTGAAGCAGATATAGTGGGTGATAATCTTACATTTTCATATAAGATAAATCCCGGAATAGCACAAAATATGAATGCTTATTTCCTAATGAAAAAAATGGAAATAGTATAACACCAAAATTGAATACCAATATATTGTGTCTGAATGTAGCTTGCCAAATTCGTAATATATAGAGTATTATGGTTCTATCCAATCGTTGTTGGTTTTAATCAATGCGATTAGGCGTGGTATGGCTTCCTCTTCCGGGATATTCTTCTCCATACATTCTTTCCCTTTATATAGACTTATGCGATGTGCTGCAGCTCCCACATATCCGTAGTCGGCATCAGCCATCTCACCCGGACCATTTACGATACATCCCATAATACCTATTTTCAAGTGTTTTAAGTGTGATGTAGCGGATTTTACCTCTTTAATAGTGTTTTGCAAATTAAACAGAGTACGACCACAACCGGGACAAGATATAAATTCTGTTTTTGAGGTGCGTAGCCTTGCTGCCTGCAATATTCCAAATTCGTAGCGTACAATGTCGTTTTTATCCTTTACTTCGGGGGCATCGAGCCATATTCCGTCACGAAATCCATTGAGTAGCATTGTGCCGAAGTCGGCTGCAGCTTTTATTTGCAAAGTTTCATTGTCGGAATCATTATATTTCAACCACAGCACCACCGGAGATGTGATATTTTCAATCATAAGTGTGTGAAGCATCGCTTGCATAGCACCTGTAGGGTTGGAATGAGAAGTAGAGAGAGCGATAATTATATCTTTCTCCGACTTCAATAAATCTACCGGTAATTGATCGGCAGAGTCTATGTGTAGCCATTTTGCCGGAGCATTGCACGATTTTAAAAGGTCGATTTGATTGAGCGAAAAAATAGGGGATGTAGCAGGGTTGCCTGAATAGTATTCAATTGGGACGATATAATTTTGAGAAGGATCTTCAATTATACCATTATGAGAAAAGAAGAAATCGGGGCGCATACCCTCCGAGATCGTGTGTGGAGAAGTTGATGCTATTACAACAGGCTGTTGTGTCCCTCCTATACACCCTACCGGATCAGATACTCTGCGCGATGGGATAACCGGATTGTATCCGGGGGCAAAATCTCCCTGAATTGGAGCGTGTCCCATGCGTGAAGTAATATATTTTACAAGAGTTGAGGCAACAGGGATTTCAAGCTCAGGAGCTTCGCTCAGAGATACCCTTATGGTGTCGCCTATGCCTTCGGCAAGAAGAGTTCCGATACCCACCGCCGATTTTATGCGTCCATCTTCGCCATCGCCTGCTTCTGTCACCCCGAGGTGTAGCGGAAAATGCATCCCTTCGGCATCCATTGCTTTTATGAGACGGCGCACCGTTTCGACCATAATAACGGTATTGGAGGCTTTTATAGATATTGCTACCTCATTAAAGTCGTGTTTCACAAATACCCTTAGAAATTCCATAGCCGATTCTACCATGCCAGCAGGGGTGTCGCCGTATCGGCTCATTATGCGATCGGATAACGATCCGTGATTTACACCCAGGCGCACAGCAGTGCCATGTTCGCGGCAAAGTTCGATAAATGGGATTAAAGTGTCTTCAATGCGTTGAAGCTCGTTTTTATATTCGCAATCGGTGTAGTCAATCTTTTTGAAGGTGCGAGCCGCATCTACAAAATTGCCGGGGTTGATACGCACCTTATCAGTTACTTTTGCAGCTGCAAAAGCAGCTTTCGGGTTAAAATGAATATCAGCCACCAGAGGTACATTATATCCTTTTTCGCGCAATATTGAGCGGATATGCCCTATATTATCGGCTTCACGAATACCTTGAGCTGTGAGGCGTACATAGTGAGCTCCTGCATCCGCTATGCGCATGGTTTGTGCCACGCTTTGTTCGGTATCGAGGGTGGATGTAGATGTCATGGATTGTATGCGTATAGGATAGTCCGACCCTAACGGTATGGATCCGATATGCACTGTAGATGATTTACGCCTAATGTAATTGAACAAGGTATTCATAAAAAGAGGTAACGTGATGAATTAATTGGTTTTGAACCGATATTGAACTTTATGCAAATCTTCATTTGCCTTCACTATTTTAGAAGAAAGATTTGCTTTGTAATTTATTAATTTTGATTCTATATCAGTATCGTTAAGAGCTAAAATTTGAGCAGCAATTATGGCAGCGTTCAGTCCTGCATCGATTCCTACTGTAGCTACAGGTATTCCCGGAGGCATTTGTACGATAGCAAGAAGTGCATCGATACCACCGATTGTGGATTTTATGGGAATTCCGATTACAGGAAGTGGAGTCATTGCCGCAATTACCCCCGGAAGATGAGCAGCCATTCCTGCTGCCGCAATTATTACTTTGATTCCTCTCCCTTTAGCACCACGCGCGAAAGCCTCGACTTCAACCGGAGTGCGGTGAGCAGAAAGGGCGTTCATTTCAAACGGGATTTCAAACTCATCGAGTAATTTAGCCGTTTTTTCGAGAATAGGAAGATCTGAAGTACTTCCCATGATAATGCTTACAATTGGTTCCATATAAAAGAAAAATATTTTTAATTAAGGAGATATACCCAAATAAATCCGTTGGCAAATCCTGCTATCACCTGCCATAAAGAATGGCGATCAAGATATATACGTGACGAGCCGAGAATCCCCGAAAGAATTATCAATATGCATATAATCCATAAAAGATCGAATGCGCCAAGTCCATCAACATGAATGCGGAATAGCATTGCTACCACACCACCAATTCCAGCCATGTGAGCACTTATTTTCCACCAAAAATTTATTATTAGCGACACAAATGCTGCTAATGCTCCCCCGAACAGAAATAAAGAGAGCCAAGTAGGAGCATGAACATGAACAAGATAGAAAGCTGCTCCGATGTAGCAGGCGATTACAAATAGATAGGGTAGCCAGCGTTCTTTACGGTTGTTGAGACCTTTGTCCTTTACAAATCCGAATGAATGGAGCACAGCAATCACTATCATAGGGATAATACACGTGATTCCAAACACTACACATAGCACTGCAAGACGTGTGCCTGTAGGCAAATAGCATAAAATTGACACCCAAAGGGCAAGAAATACCCCATATGTGGGCATTAATAGTGGGCTGAACAATGTTGAAAAAAACCGTGCGAGATGTTGCATTTTGTTTTCGGTTTGTTTTTATGATAATATTCTACAAAATTATATCTCCTTTCTCAACCGTGCAACAGGAATAGAAAGTTTCTCCCTGTATTTTGCGATTGTGCGTCGCGCTATCTCATAACCGTTGCGTTTAAGTATGGCGCAAAGTTGCTCATCGGAATAAGGCTTGTTCTTATTCTCTTGTGCTATAACGCTTTTGAGTATAGATTGGATTTCTCTTGATGAAACATCTTCGCCCGATTCATGTTGTAATCCTTCATTGAAAAAGAATTTCAAGGGGAAAACACCCCATTGAGTCATTACATATTTACCGGCGGTGGCACGAGATATTACCGACACATCCGATCCGGTGACTTCGGCGATATCTTTTAGCACCATGGGGCGCAAACGCCCCTCCTCGCCCGACAAGAAAAAATCTTTTTGGCGAGCCACAATTGCTCGCATGGTGGCAAACATAGTTTCCTGACGTTGCCGCAATATTTTGATAAATCCAGAAGCCGACTCATATTTTTGTTTTACGAAAGTCATTGCTTCCTCTTGAGCTCTGTTGGCTGGCTTTTTATTGGCATCTGAAAGATAAAGAGATGAGAAACTCTCCTCGATCTGTAATTCGGGAATATTATTGAGCAGAGTAAGTTGCAGGTTATCCCCATCTATTTCAATGCTGAAATCAGGTATTATTTGTTGAGAATGAGATTCAGACTCGCCACCGGTGATTGCATTAGCAGGTTTAGGATTAAGAGATTTAATATCTTCGATAGCCTCTTTCAGTATCTGCTGATTGATATTTAGAGAAGAAACTATTTTATCATAATGCTTTTTGGAAAATTCATCAAAATAAGAATCAATTATTTTATAGGCGAGCATTGATGATTGAGATGCGTGTTGGCGTTCCAATTGCAACAATAGACAATCGCGCAGATCGGTAGCTCCAACACCGGCAGGGTCGAGATCGCGCACCATTTGCATCATCTCATCCACTTCGCTATCATCCACCTCCATTCCTGTTTGAAACACAAGGTCGTCGGTGATAGCAGAGACCGATCTTTGTAAATATCCGTTGTCGTCAATATTTCCAATAATGTATTGCGCAATTAGAGATTGCCTCGGAGTGAGATCACGTTCGTTCATTTGCTCCATCAGAAAGTCGAAAATAGAATTTTCTGCTACGATCACAGTTTCGGGCATTTCGTCGTCTGCGCTTGAATTGGAAACATTAAGTCGATATGATGGAATTTCATCATCGTTAAGATAGTCGGCACGCAACATGTCATCGGCGCTTTCCACAAAAGAATCGCCCTCTTCATCATTGTTGGTATTTTGCTCAGGAGCTTGATCTATAGCCTCAAGAGCCGGATTATCGTCAAGCTCACGGCGCACCTCTTCTTCCACTTCAAGTCGATTCATCTCTAACATACGTACAAATTGCACTTGAAGAGGGGACAAACGTTGTTGCAACTTCTGTTGCTGAGAAAGAATGAGTTTATCTTGCATAACTTAAAATAGTAGTATCAGGAATAAAATAATTATCGCAATCCTGTTTCAAATGGAGCAGAGCGGTGATAAATCCTAATACCAAAACTGAGACAAACTTACAAAAAAAAATCATATTAGCGGATTTGTGATTGTAATATCTATCACAAATTCAGCTAAATTTGAAAATATTATCAAGATAAACAACATAATAATAAAAATAGCTCAAAATTTGAGTGCGGTATAAAAAAAGATATGTAAAATTTTCATTATCTGTAATAAACTATTACTTTTGCAATTCTGAAATATAGTATAAAAACAAACATAGTTATAAAAAAGTAAAATGGCTAAGAACGAAAAAGAGAAAAGTACTCGTACTTCTATCGATGAATTGAATGATTCTTTATCATCCATGGAACAACACGTAGAGGGTAATAAAAAAATTATAACATGGTCAGTAATAGGTATTGCTGTAGTTGCTGCCGTTATCTTAGGTTACGTCTACGGAATATACCAACCTAAACTTGAAAAAGCAAAAACCGCTATATCGCAAGCCGACATGCAAGCTGCGCAAGGCAATGATTCAATCGCTTTGGCTCAATATATGGCAGTAGCAAATGAATATAGTGCTGCTCCGGCAAATCGTGCTGCTCTTGAAGCTGGTATTCGCTTGTATGAAGCAGGAAAATATACCGAAGCTATCGAATATATTAAAAAATATGATGTGTCGGAATCGCTTGTAGGAGCTGCTTCACAATCGCTCATAGGAGACTGCTATGTGAATTTGAAGAATTATGACGAAGCTATTTCATATTTTGAAAAAGCAGTGAAACTTTCTGATAATAACTCTCTTTACACACCATTGTTTATGATGAAAGAGGCTACTGTGTATCGCGAACAAAAAAATTACAAAGCAGAAGTTGAAATTTACAAGACTATTGACAGCAAATATCCGGAATTCGGAAGTGCATACCAAACAGATATACAGAAATATATCGAACGCGCTGAAGCACAAGCCGGAGAATAAGAAATTACACATATCTAAAATATGCGGATGGCTGCTCACAATTTAATTTGGGCAGCCATTTCTTATATAAATAATAAAAATCTTTGTTATAGGATAAAATTCATAGGTGTAACGTTGTTATAATTAAATAGAGTATTTATGCCTTTATTCAAAATGGTTTAGTAATTTTGCAAATGAAATAAAATCTGTGTATGATTGAACGCTTAATAATTATTGACAAAGCTGATCCTGTGATATTTTACGGGGTAAACAATTCCAATCTGCAAACCATCCGCAATCTTTATCCGAAACTCAGAATTGGAGCGCGAGGAACATTAATCAAAGTTATAGGGGATGAAAAAGAGACTCTTGAATTTGAAAATAAAATCAGGTCGCTTGAAGAATATTGTGCAAAGTATAATCAACTCACCCAAGAGGTGATAATCGATTCTATACGCGGAGAGATTCCCAAAGAGCTTAAAATGGATGATGTGATCATATATGGTGTTAATGGTAAGCCCATAACAGGTAGAACCCCCAATCAACAGAAGCTCGTTAAAACTTACTCGGAGAATGATCTCACATTTGCCTTAGGTCCGGCAGGAACCGGAAAAACTTATGTAGCAATAGCCCTTGCGGTGAGAGCATTGAAAAATAGAGAAGTAAAGAAGATCATACTATCACGTCCGGCTGTAGAAGCCGGTGAAAAATTGGGATTTCTTCCAGGTGATATGAAAGATAAAATAGATCCATACCTGCAACCGCTCTATGATGCCCTTCAAGATATGATTCCGCCGTTGAAGTTGAAAGAGTATATGGAGACAAACGTAATACAGATAGCTCCGCTTGCTTTCATGCGTGGTCGCACCCTTAGCGATGCGATAATCATATTGGATGAAGCTCAAAATACCACCACTCACCAGATCAAGATGTTTCTTACACGTTTAGGTATGGGGGCAAAGATGATAATCACCGGCGATATTACCCAGATCGATTTGCCTCACTCCGTCACATCGGGATTAGTGCAGGCATTGAGAATCCTAAAAGGGATAAAAGGAATAGGGCAGGTGGAATTCAATAAAAAAGATATTGTAAGACATCAATTGGTACAGCGCATCGTTGAGGCATATGAGCATCACGATGAAGTGGTGAAATCAGAACGACTCGCTGCAAAAAAGGCGGCATCAGCAATAATAGATAACTGATCGGCATTAAATTACAGAATATAATCATAATATATTTAATACTACTATGGCAAAGACGTTAGTGCATACCGAATTCAATTTTAAGGGTCAAAAAAATGTTTATCATGGTAAGGTTCGCGATGTATATTTCATCGGGGATGACTTACTTGTGATGGTCGCTACCGACCGTATATCAGCCTTTGATGTTATTCTTCCTAAAGGGATTCCATTTAAAGGGCAGGTACTCAATCAAATTGCAGCTTCATTTCTTGATGCTACTGCCGATATAGTGCCAAACTGGAAACTTGCTACTCCCGATCCTATGGTGACCGTGGGAGTGAGATGTGACGCCTTTCCCGTGGAAATGATAATAAGAGGTTACCTCACAGGAAGTGCATGGCGTGAATATGCTGCCGGAAACCGTGAAATATGCGGAGTGAAATTGCCCGATGGAATGAAAGAAAACCAACGTTTCGAGCACCCGATAATCACTCCTACCACAAAAGCAGCAGAGGGTCATGACGAGAACATCTCGCGTGACGAGATTATAGCTCAAGGGTTGGTGTCGAAAGAGGATTATGAAACAATGGAACGCTATACAAGAGCCATTTTCGAGCGTGGGACTCAAATAGCTAAAGAAAAAGGATTGCTACTTGTCGATACCAAATATGAATTTGGTAAACATGATGGCAAAGTAATTCTTATCGATGAGATTCACACCCCTGATTCTTCAAGATATTTCTATGCCGAAGGTTACGAAGATCGTTTTGCTAAAGGTGAACCACAACGCCAACTTTCAAAAGAATTTGTGCGTCAATGGCTTATCGAAAACGGCTTCATGGGAAAAGCAGGCGAAAAAGTACCCGAAATGAGCGATGAATACTGCAACTCGGTGAGCGATAGATATATAGAGCTTTATGAAGGTATTGTGGGAGCGAAATTTGTTCCTGCAAATGATTCCGACCTCGAAGAGCGCATAAATAAAAATGTGAGCGAATATTTAAAAACACTCTAACACCTACACATGGATTGCAAAGCCGAGGAGATCACTCCCTACGACAATAAAACCGACAAGACGAGTCAAGTAAAAAAAATGTTTGACTCCATAGCTCCTGCTTACGACTTTATGAATAGAGCCATGACTTTTGGCATCGATAAATTGTGGAGGCGAAAATCAGTGAATATGCTCCGGAAATATTCTCCGCGAGAGATTCTCGATGTAGCGACTGGGACCGGCGACTTGGCATTGCAACTTTATGAGTCTTTGAATCCGGATCATGTTACCGGTGTAGATCTATCGGCAGGAATGCTGAAGATTGCACAACAAAAGATTGCCACAAAAGGGTTGCAGGAATATATAGGATTTGAAGAGGGGGATTGTCTGGATTTGAGATATGTAGATGAAAGTTTTGATGCAGTGACAGTGGCATACGGAGTACGTAATTTTGAGAAATTACAACAGGGTTATAGCGAAATGCACAGAGTATTGATGCCCGGAGGGGTGTTATGCGTGGTGGAACTATCCACTCCCACCAACCCTATCATCAAACCTATGTATAATTTCTATTCACGCATATTAATCCCATTGATAGGGCGCATGGTGTCTAAAGATGCCCGTGCCTATTCATATCTACCCGAAAGCATCGCTGCTGTAGCGCAAGGAGAGGATATGCTTAAAATAATGCGTGAAGCAGGATTTTCAAAATGCTATTTCAAAAGATTGACATTAGGCACTTGTACAATCTATATTGGTGTAAAATAAAGTATTAGCATCTTCCTCATATAGGCATTTTGGGCATATATATGGGGAAGATGTTTTTTATTTAACATCATTGCTAAAACATCTTAGCTTCCAAAGCATTATCTTTGTAGGCATTTTTATTAAAAAAAATATATAAGCTATGGCAGGCTCCAATTTTATCGATTATGTGAAAATATTGTGTCGCTCTGGAAAGGGTGGTGCAGGTTCGCGACATTATTACCGTGCAAAATATGTACCGAAAGGTGGTCCCGACGGTGGCGATGGTGGACGAGGAGGACATATAATCCTGCGAGGAAACAGAAATTTGTGGACATTACTTCACTTAAAATATTCGCGTCATATATTTGCGACAAACGGAAAAGGTGGCACAGGTGGCCGTAGTTTCGGAAAAGATGGTGAAGACCGTATTATTGAAGTTCCGATAGGAACGGCTGTGTTTGACGCAGAAACCGGAAAATTCCTTACCGAAGTAACGGAAGACGGACAAGAGATAAAATTGTTGCAAGGAGGAAAAGGTGGATTAGGGAATTGGCACTTCAAATCACCTACCAACCGTACTCCGCGCTACGCTCAACCCGGACAACCGATGGTAGAAAAACAAGTGATACTTGAGCTTAAACTTCTCGGAGATGTAGGATTGGTAGGATTTCCGAATGCCGGTAAATCTACTCTGCTATCATCGATTTCAGAAGCAAAACCTAAAATAGCCGATTATCCGTTTACCACTCTTGAGCCAAATCTTGGGATTGTGAGTTATCGTGACAATAGGTCGTTTGTGATGGCAGATATCCCTGGAATTATAGAGGGTGCGAGCGAGGGAAAAGGTATTGGACTACGTTTCTTGCGCCATATTGAGCGTAATGCTGTGCTTCTATTCATGATTCCTGCCGATACGGATGATATAAAGAAGGACTATGAAATATTGAAGAACGAGCTTGATACATTTAATCTTGAATTATCCGATAAAACCCGTATTCTTGCTATCACCAAATGCGATATGCTCGATGAGGAACTTATGAATGAGATGCGTGATCACCTCCCAGAGGATATTGAGACGGTATTTATTTCATCGGTCACAGGTGAAGGTATTCCAGAATTGAAAGATATTCTCTGGCGTGCCGTTAATGATGAAAGCAATAGAATCCCTACAACTATGACACATCGCGATCTTGATATTCGTCACCGAGTGCAAGAGGAAGATGAGTTTATATTTTCGCCCGAACCAATAAAAGAGGATGAAGAGCCTCTTGAGGATGAAGAATGGGACGATGAATATTGGGAAGAGGACCATAAGGACGATGAGGATTGAAAATATATCGTTTGATATAGATATAAAAGGTATCAGAGCGTTCCACACGGTGAGAGACGGAGATTGTTCCGGCTCTTACTCAGGTGGAAACATAAGCCCTTATAGCGGTGATGCGTTGAGCCACAATAAAAAGAATCTCGATTTTTTGGCATCCACGTTAGGGGTGGAATATGATAGTATAATACAGCCTAAACAGGTACATTCCGATGATTTCGGATGGATAGATGATGTGCAATTTGACGCTGCTCCGGAAGTAGATGGTGTGTTTACTTCACACTTAGGAGTCGTAGTTGGTGTAAATACAGCAGATTGTGTGCCGATACTTTTCTCTGATTCCACCGGGAGTATTATTGCTGCCATTCATGCCGGATGGAGAGGAACCGTAAAACAAATTGCGGCAAGTGCTGTGAAAGAATTTATAGGCAAGGGAATTGAGCCGAATAATATTCATGTTTATATTGGTGCTTCCATTTGCAAGGATTGTTTTGAGGTTGGAGATGAAGTTGTCGGCAAGTTTGAAAAATCGGGAGCTGATATGTCTCTAATATTATCCAGAGACAGTATCACCGGCAAAGCTCATATAAATCTGAAAGAAGCCAATATAGTACAAATAATAAGTTGCGGAGTTCCGCGAGAAAACATCACATGCTCGAATGAGTGTACCAAATGCATGCCAAATAAATATTTTTCTGCGCGTACATTGGGTATAAAATCAGGACGTAATTTCACAGGAATAGTACGTATTCCGAATCAACATAAAAAATAGAGATGCAATATATCACTCATACTCTCACCAACGGATTGAGAATAATTCATGCACAAGTGCCATCTAAAGTAGCATATTGCGGAATTGCCATAAATGGTGGCAGTCGTGATGAGGCTTCCGGCAAATTTGGATTGGCTCACTTTGTGGAGCATACGATTTTTAAAGGCACTACGCACCGACGAGCATGGCACATTAATAACCGTATGGAATCTGTCGGAGGGGAATTAAATGCTTATACATCAAAGGAGGAAACTTTACTCTACTCCATATTTCCGGGAGAGAATTTTAATCGTGCAGTGGAGTTGATTGCCGATTTGGTGAAAAATTCAGTTTTTCCAGAATGTGAGCTTGCTAAGGAGCGTGAAGTGGTGCTTGATGAAGCAAGTTCATATCGCGACAGTCCGAGTGAAGCAGTGTACGACGATTTCGAAGATATGATATTTTCAAATCATGGATTAGGACATAATATATTGGGTTCTGAAAGTTGTTTGCGTTCAATATCGTCCGAGGATTGTCGCACCTTTATCGACCAATTATATGTTCCTACCAATATGGTGTTTTTTTCGGTAGGGGATTTTCCAGCTCATAAGATAATAAAACTTGTAGAACGTGAGTTTGGTGCAATGTCAAATCCATTGACACGCATAGAACGTGTGGTGCCATCGAAAGTAACTCCATTTCAGGTAATACAATCGGCAGAATCTCATCAATCACACACGATTTATGGTGCACCGATATTTGGAATGTATGACAATCGTAAATATGCAATGGCGTTGCTCACCAATATGATAGGGGGCAACGGAATGAATTCTCTATTGAATGTGGCACTACGCGAACGTCGTGGATATGTATATACGGTTGAAGCTGCAACAACATTGTTTACCGATACCGGCTTGTTTACCATATACTTTGGAAGTGATGATTGCCACGTGAAGCCATGTTTACGAATTATAAGAAAGCAGATAGAGCAACTTGCTAATGATGTTCTATCTGATAAGGCTTTAGATATGGCAAAACGTCAATATGCAGGGCAATTGATAGTGAGCAATGAAAACCGTGAGAATGTGGCATTGTCATTGGGGAAAGGTATGCTGTATTTTAATAAAGTTAGCCCTATCGATGAAATATCGGAGCGCATTTATTCCATTACTAAAACTGAAATTCAAGAAGCAGCATCATTGTTGGTTCCGGAATTAGCATCTACTCTCACACTTCGATAGCCGGTCAGAGGGCTACATGAATCCAACTTCCTCCATTTTCCCATATTAATTCAGTGTGAGGGATTTGCCATAGAATGTCAAATAATCGTTTGTTATTGGCGAGGTTTCCAGTTGTGATATCAGCTGCTCTACCCGATAAATGATAAGAATGTTTTGCTCCTCCCACACGTTTATTAAGAGCCGGAGACCGGTATCCGCTATTTACCCTTATAGGTTGTCCCAATGCTTCACGAGCCGGATCTAAGACGTTCTCAATAAGTTTTTTCATGTTATTCAAATACAGAGGAGAAGGAATATTGTTTATTCTCTCTTTAATGGCGGTTTCTGAGTTTATAAGCTCAGAAAGTGTGAAATATTTCATTTTGAGTTGGTTTTAATAGTATTATTGATAAATTCGCTGCATGAATCGCTCTTCATGAATTTCAATAGGGTAGTTGCTGCATCATAATAGTCGTTGCGAGTCTTTTCATCAGCTTTTTCATAAATGCTTTTTACTTCGATAAGGGCAATTCCCAACGCTCCTAAAAGCGTAAATATAGGGAAGGATGGCAATGAATCAAACCCCTCAATCATTCGTAGATAGGTGATTCCTCCAATTTGCATTCCATCGATAACTGTCAGCGCAAATAGGGCATTGTAATATCGGGATATTTTATCAACGGTTCGTCTTAATGCTTTACTGTGTGTTGCTTCTCCTCGTTGATGGGCTTTGCGTATTCCGCTTACGAGGTCGGCAATTACGGCTAAAAGTACCATTATGTATTCTCCGAATACCAATGCAAGAACCCATATGAGGCGTGTGTGCTCCATGTTTTCCATAGGTTGTGGTTATGTGTGTGTAAAAGAAAAAAGGTAACTTATAATAAATAATTATTGCTGTCCGATAAAAAATAGAAAACCTTTGTATTGCATTTACTTATAGGTATTTATGACTGTATTTTAAAATAGGGCTTGTCTTTTTACTCCGTATGAAATTGAAAGGTTTGTGAGAGAAAAGCTATTAAAATGGCTTATTCCTGTACTCAATATCGCTTTTAGATCATCAAAATCACAGTTTCCCTATCGCTCTAAAGTTTTATCGGACAGCAATAATAAATAATAGTTGGAAAAATTGCGGTGAATATTGATTCTAACCATATTCACCGCAATTTTATATTATTTAATAATCAATTTGGCTGTTTTTGAGGTTCCATTTTGTATTAAAGAAAGAGTGTATATTCCCGGGGATAGAGAAGCTGTTGATATTGAAATATTGCTATAGTCGGAGTTGAAATTTTGGCGAATCATTTCTTGTCCATTAATGCTTGATATTACTATTGTGGCATAGGAGTTATTCCCAGTCGCTACTATTAAAGATTCACCTTGCGTTACGGGATTTGGGTATAATTTAAGTGATTCATCTGCCGATATAATTTTTTCTACACCAGATTCCGCAGGTACAGCCTTGTAAATAGCCTCTATTCCGGGTATTTCAATAGAATATTGTTTTCCGCTTTCAGATGTATTCATAGATAGCAATATGCTATTGAGATAAAGAGGGAAATTACTTATGTCATCATTGCCACAAATATCTTTCACTATAAAATCGATAGTATTCAGTGTGTTGTTGTCATTTATATCTTTTGAGCATATTATCTGAGAACCTGTGTTAGGAGTGATAGTGAGTGTAACTTTATTCACCGGGCTTCCGTTGGGATTAATCCTGATTCTTACAGTATCCGGGAGACTCCATATTTTTGTTTTCTTAGCGAGTTTGATATTTGGTCCACGTCCCGAAGCCCCGGTATATGCAATGCTTATACCATTGTCAAGAGGAGTCGCTGTGATGTTCTTTCCGCCCACTTGCGTTATTTTCCAAGTAGAAAGATCTATTGCTGATTCGATCGGCATTACTCTTGCTGTAGGTTTCTCTACAATAACCTCCATAGAACCAGAGAAATCTCCAATACTTCCATTCACGTTAGCAGTACCATCTTTAATTCCGCGCAATGATCCATTGGATATATCGAGTGCAAGTACAGATGAATCATCGACCGACCATGATGCACTCCCAGGATCAACAGGTATTTTCTTTCCGTTGAGGGTGGCATCTATACTCATTTTGAAATCAAGATATGTATCATTGATTACACTTGAATTGTGCATTTCTATTCCTGTAAGAGGTTCTATGGTTACCGGGATTGTTATTGTATGCCCATTGTAGGTGCAAGTAATTTCATGATTTCCTGTAGCCAAAGCCACAAAAGAAGTTTTATCCTTTATAGTGCCATATTCAGAAGAACATGATAGCTCGAAATCCTTTACATCCGTATCAACTAAAATTCCATATTTGTTGAATCCGTAAATTGTGGGTCTATACACACAATGTTGAGGTATTCTTATTCGCGTTACGATTGCTGAAATTTCGGTTATTTCTTTATCTTGAGGAGCTTCTGTAGATACGAACATACCGCTTGGCACATCTCTTTCTACGCCATCGCTTGGATTGTTTACCTGTCCCAATCCGCGTATATACATACATGATGATCCACCTCCATCGAAATTGATGGCAGATGTTGCCCCTGCGCTTTTCATAATATCCACCAATTGTTTTGTCGTGACTCCAACAGATTGTGCTATGCGTCCGTCAACGATGCAATAATACATTGTTTTTTTGTCGGTTGAATATCCAAATCCTGTACGAGGATGTCTTTCAGCCCAATCATTATCCCACACCACACCATCAGATAGAATTATTCTGTCAGCTCCCGAAAGTTCATCGATAATCGGCGATGTTTCCATGTCTCTAAAAGGCAATGAAATGTCAATTTCTCCGGTATCTCCTGATTTAAGTGAGTTTAGAAAGGCTTTTGCATTTCCTATGCCCGATAATACCGCTTGTCCGGAATTTATCACAGTATTCCCTTTATCACTATTTACGGAAACGACCTTAAATCCCATTTTCTTATTTACGAGCCACTTTTCGGTAGGTAGCAACTCAATAAGCACTTCAGTACGGTCACTCTTCATGTGGGTGCTTTTGCCGTTGAGTTGATTGAAGAATACTAAATCCTCTTCGCTCCAATCAGCATTAATATCATTGATTGTAATTGATTTACCATTTACCGATACCTCCCCTTTGAAATCAACAAATCCGAAATAGGGAGTCTTTTCTAAATCGAAAGCTACAACCGAGCGATAAATGGGTCGGGTGGCAATTTCTCCCTTCACTACCATTGTGGTATATGGATATCCTGCTTTTCCGTTGGGAGCGTTACGAAACCCGTCGGCATTTGTCCCTACAAAGAAAAGTTTCTTGTCGGTGCTTTTTCTTGCAGCTAATTCCGATGGCTTCTCTCCCGTGATAATTGAATCTTTGGCGAGGAGAGTTTCGCATTTAATATACTGATTATTCAGATCAACTTTAAGCATGTGTATATCCAACGGATATGTTGCGTCGTCTATTCGTAGTTTTGTGTAGATTGTTCCGGGTCCTACTTTCGAATGTTGAATTGTATCTACGGGATATTCTGTTCCCTGGATGTTAATGGATCCGGCATTTGCCGATAGAGTAGCTCCCAAAAGTAGCATTAACGAAGGCTTGAGCAGTCGTTTCATAATGGATGATTTAAGTTCTAAAAAGTGTATTTGTAAAAAAAATGTAGCTCAAAGATAAAGTAAAAGAGCGAACCTACAAAGTGAAAAACTTGTTTTTTACTTTGATTTTGCTAAGTGTGACTTATCACATTCAAAATGTGATAGGCAACGCAAGATAAAACAGTAAAGACGGTGTTAGAAGTGTTGCGAACGATGTTTCATAAGGTCTTGAGCGTGTCTGAAATCATCGGGCGATCCTATATCTATCCAAGTGCCATTGATAGGGAAATGAGTAATTTGTTTCCCCTCGGCAATAAGTCGTTCGATTAAATCGGTAGCATCGAAATATTCATCTTTTGGAATAATCTGAAGATGTCGGCGTTCGATTAAATATATACCGGCATTTGCGTAATAATTGTAGGTAGGCTTCTCTTCAAGCCCTAATATTGTATTTCCTTCTGTGCGAAATATTGCATAGGGAACAGAAACCATATATGGTACTACTGCCACGCTCATATCTGAGCCTGATTCAATATGATTGAGGTAGAAATCTTCGTAGTTGATAGATGTGAGAAGATCGGAATTCATTACCAAAATTGTATCGTGGTCAAAATGGTCGATTAGGGTTAGTGAGCCGATAGTACCCAATCGTCGTGGTTCGAGTACGCATTTCACCTTGTTTCCTTGTTTGATGAAATGTTCTTCGATTTGTTGGTGTAGATAATTGGTTGTTACCGAGATGTTTGTTACTCCGTTTCGAGTTAATTGGTCTACATTGTAGTCAATAATACATTTTTCGCCTATTTTCAATAATGGTTTTGGTGTGTCGTTTGTGAGTGGACGCAATCTTTCACCTTTTCCACCAGCCATCAGCACAGCATCAATTGGCAAAAGAGAATGAAATTCTCTGAAGTCATAGATGCGTTTTAATGTGCCGTCATCGTTTAGATGAGGTACGAGAGATATTTGGTTGCGACGCAACTCGCGTACATCCGTTACACTCACTTTATCGCCCTTTAATGCCACAAAATCTCTATGCATCACTTGTTCGATCGATTGATTGAGTTCATGACCGCTTATAAGACTTCTGCGAATGTCGCCATCAGTAAGAGAGCCAATCACCTTGCCGGCAGCATCCGTTACAAATAAAGTATCGGCTCGCCCCGACAATTCATTAAGTTGGCGCAGAGCTTCCAATATAGTCTGGTTTTGCTGTATTAAGCATTTATCCGATTGAAATTTCATAATATTTATGAGTGTGCGTATGTGGTTGAGCAATACATCCTTATAACGCTGTTAAGGTAGTTGAGCGTTATAAGGATGATTTTTTTATTGTGTAGAATATCTCGATCAAGTGTTAAACTGTGAGAATCTCCTTCTCCTTTGCAGCAAATAGGTCGTCAATTTTTTTCATAAATTGGTCGTGTATCTTTTGCATTTTAGCTTCTGCATCTTTCTCCACATCTTCCGACATACCATCTTTCACAGCTTTTTTAAGTCCGTCAATGGCATCGCGTCGTGCGTTTCTTACCGAAATTTTAGCCTGTTCTGCTTCAGCTTTCGATTGCTTAACGAGATTTTTACGGCGTTCTTCGGTGAGAGGTGGAATTGAGAGGCGTATTATTTCACCATTGTTTTCGGGCATGATACCAAGTTCGGAATTGATAATGGCTTTTTCAATCTCCTTGAACATCGGTTTTTCCCAAGGGGTGATTACAATAGTGCGCGCATCCGGAACCGAAATATTGGCAACATTTGACAATGGAACAGCACTACCGTAATATTCGACTTTAATACCGTCGATAATCTTAGGATTAGCTTTTCCTGCACGGATATGTGCCAGAGTTTCGTCGAGAAAAGCAACAGAAAGCTCCATTTTCTCTTCAGCAGGCTTGATGTAATGATTTACGTCGTTCATATAAATGATTTGTTATATTGGTTTTTTACAAATTAGTAAACAAGAGTGCCAATTTGCTCTCCGTCAAGTACTTTTTTAAGATTCCCTACCGTATCCATGTCGAATACTATGATGGGTAGTTTATTTTCCTTGCACATTGTAGTGGCTGTGAGATCCATTACTTTAAGTCCGCGAGAATATATCTCATCGTATGTAATTTCATTAAATTTGGTGGCTGTAGGGTCTTTTTCGGGGTCGGCAGTGTATATGCCATCTACGCGAGTTCCTTTTAGCATCACATCTGCACCGATTTCAATACCACGAAGGGCAGAGCCGGTGTCGGTGGTAAAGAATGGATTTCCTGTGCCACATGATAGGATGGCTATTTTACCTTTGTTCATCGCTTCAATAGCACGCCATTTGCTATAATGCTCACCTATTGGGTGCATGGCAATCGCTGTGAATACCTGTGCCGGCTGTCCTACCCCTTCCAATGCCGAAGATAGGGCTAATGAATTGATAACCGTAGCAAGCATACCCATCTGGTCACCTTTCACACGGTCTACTCCTTTGCTCGATCCTGATAATCCACGGAATATGTTTCCTCCTCCGATAACTATGGATACTTGAACGCCATCGTCGGCAATATCCTTGATTTGAGATGCATATTCTGCAAGGCGTTTGCTGTCGATGCCATAACCTTGAGAGCCCATGAGTGATTCACCGCTGAGCTTTAGAAGTATTCTTTTGTATTTGGTTCTCATTTTATTGATGTTTTCTCTTTTACAAATTTAGGGCTTTAGTTGATTGTAACCAAAAAAAACAGAATAATTATAATCTAAAGTGCTGATTGAAGTGTTGATTTTTCAATCAAGTTATATATCTTTACCACTAAATTTCTTGCTGATGAATAAACTTTTTTATTCCATACTATTATTTTTTATGACTCTCCCTCTTATGGCTGTAAGCTCATATACGTCGATAGAGGGGAAAGCTCAGCGGTTTTTTCAGCACCAAGAGTGGGGGAGTGCTCTTGCCATGTATGATCTTATGCTTAGTGATAAGCCCATTGTAAATACTTTCAACCACGCAATAGTAGTAGCAGGAATCCTCGATAAGAAGGATCAACAAATGGAGTTGATGCTCAAAACTGAGAATATGGGAATTCCGTTGGATAGTGTGTTTAATGGAGTACGTGATATTTCGATTTCTCTTGTGAAACCTGAGCTGTATGTCGATTTTCTTAATCTTGTGAAGTCGGAGCAGCCTTGGTTGGCTCGCAATATCAATACTCATTTGCTAAACTATTATACATTCAGGGGCGATTATGCCGGCACTATCGAGGTGGCAAATATATTACTCGCCACAACGCCTAATAATATTGAGTATCTCAGCGATGTGGCAAATGCTTATATGATGATGGGCAATTTTGAATATTTTAGACTCACTACTGATCGTATTATTCAAATTGACCCCCAAAATAGAGATGCACTCTTGGCTATGGGCAATTACTATTTTTATAGGGTGAATGAGGAACTGAAATCACAAAAAATTGATATTAATTCAATAAATAAGCAGACGATACAACCCATAGTTGTTGAGATTCAAGACAAGTGCCCCAATGTGATGGCAGATATAAAAAGTGCGCAATCATATTTCACGAGAGCAAGAAAGATATTTGATACTCCGTACCTGCAATCGATTGATAACAAGCTAAGCATGATTATCAATCCACCGAGGAAGCGCTGATAATATCCTCGATCATTCTGTCGCGTTGATGGCGAAAAGTTGTGAATGTATCGAAGATGTCGGTGAGTGCAATGGCTGCATTTTGGGCTTGATGCTCATAAAGAAGTGCGCCTGTTGTAGCTCCGGGAGTTTTCCCTTGCAATGCTCCGGTAACCCCAGATATTTCTTCAAAAAGTTTCATTTCAAGCGACAGTAATTCATACGCCCCTATATTGGTGGCGTTAGCCGATATTTGATGCGGAACACCTCCGCGCCCCGGTTCATATGGCAACACTCCGTAGGGGCTTGACCATATTTTTTTAATATCCTCCCATGTGTGGTTTTCGGGTAACGAATCAGCAGGAAACATCAGCACCCCTTTTGCGCTCACATTCATCACGTGGTCTACCAATGTGATGAGCCGGTTGATGTATTTCTGTTGATCGATTACATCCTCTACAAATCCGTGTATTTCGCCATCTGTGAGCGGATATAGCTTGAAAACATACGGATGTGATTTGTGAGGGAATGGAGAATCGTAGTGGGCAAGCAAGTCCCCTTGTGGCGATAGCCAACTGCATCGCCACACTTGTGTGATGTCCCACACGGTATCGATTGGTTGTGTGCCCTCTGATTCTCTTTCCTGATTTGTAGCTTCGATAAGTGATAGATCACTACAGCAAGCACGGTAACATTCCCCACTTTTGTGATCATGACACAAAATAGATTCCTCACTCTCAAGAGTCCATACTTCTATTACTCGGCATTTTCCTCCGGCGGCTTTCGTAAATTCCCCCGACCCATTACCCAATGATATAGAGCTATTGCTTCCATCGTGGGCGTATAACGCTTCTTCGGAATATATTTTGCGTAGCCATGCCGCGCGTTCTCGATTGCCTCCTGATAGGCGCATTATCATTTCCGAGATGCTCATGTCGTGCAGCTCACCTATTATCTCGCAATCCCATCCGCGAGTATCCTGAATAGAATTGATGAAAAAATGATTGATGTTTATATTTTCAACACCTATCTCACATTTATTCAGCCTCCTCTTAAATCCCACTTTCTGCACACAACATCCCGATATTAGAAATTCTTCCAACCCACGACTGTCGAGTTCGTCGAGCAAGTTGGCATTTTTTATAGAATCTATTTTTGAGGGGGGCTCCTCTTTGATGGAGTTGCGGAAACGTCCTACCACACTTTTCACCAATTGACGTATCAGATTATTGGTCATCGGTTCGCGCCCGGTTTCTTCAAGCATGCGACTTTCGGTGATAGTGCGGCCGTCGCGTGTTTTCACAGGGTCATTCCACTGCTTGCCGTATGTGAAATTTTTGTTGCGTGTTCTTGCTTTGCGTAGATTATGGCAATTGTTCCATGCCGAGAAAGCCGCTTGAAGAATTGGCATACTCTTTTCATCCCTGTCAAAATCGGGAATACTATTGGATTGTGTATGTTTCATGATTGATATTATAAATGATTTTTTTGTGGGCAAAGTTAGAGGGGAAAGGCTGCTTTTTATCGAGAAAAAGGTACGTTTATCATGCTTTTTGATGAAAACATTACTCTGTATATCTCGTTATATCAAAGAAAAGTAATATCTTGCAGAATATTTGGATTTTTTATATACAAAACAATTTTTATACGATATGGGAAGTAAGAAAGAATATCGCATGGCAAACTCGCAATTCCTGCGTGATATTGCACGCAAACCCGGAGTGACGAGACTGCCTGAAGGTGTATTCTACGAAGTAATAAACGAGGGTGAAGGTACATTGTGCCCATCGCTCAGCAGTGTGGTAGTGGTGAATTATAAAGGGGAGCTTACTAACGGACATCAATTTGATAGTTCGCATGAAGATCCTTGCCCTACGGCATTCAGATTGCGCGATCTTGTGCCGGGATGGCAAATTGCCCTGCAACAAATGCACAAAGGGGATAAATGGAAAATATATATCCCTGCCGAACATGGATATGGCACACGCGCTGTCGATGACATACCCGGCAATTCCACTCTTATTTTTGAGATTGAGCTTGTAGATATTCAATAAAACCATAAAATAGCATGAGGGTAGACCAAAACGACCGAAAAACCATAACCAGAATATGGAGCGAGGTGTTTGGCGATGATGATAGCTATATCGAATATTATATCGATCATTATTGCCAGCCGGGGAATTTTTTTGTCGAACGGTTGCCCGATGGTATCGATGTGGGAATGGTAAACTTTCCTCGCTTCACCTGCAAGCATGGAGAAGTGGGGTATATGTTTGCTCTGGCAGTGCTACCCGAATTTCGGGGAAGGCGACATGCTCATGTATTGATCGGAAAGTTACTTGAAGCGTGCTACGAGCGTGGCGATTTGGTTTGTGCATGCTATCCGGCAAGTGATGATTTGCATGGATGGTATTGCCGAAACTTTGACTTCGTGTCGATAGATGCTCCGTTTATATTTTCTACCACCGACAATATGGACTTCGCACCCGAACCACCCTATGTGGGAAGCGGATTGATACGCATTGTTGATATGTATAGATATTTGAGCCTATATGCCAGTGCCAATGGTGATACAGTGTGCCAAATTGATTGCGTAGACCATATTATTGAAGCAAACACCGGCACATATATTATAAAACAGGGAACTGTGGTACACATCCCACTCCGCCAAAATCACAGCACGAAATCCCCCCAAGAGATATTTAAAGAATACAAATTGGACGAAAAAGAGAGTTGGGTGCACCTTTATCAGAATTAAGCACTATATTTACCTCAGAATTATTAACCGATAAAAACTCACTATTATGAAAGAAAACGACGACAATCTGGTGGTGTTCAGAACATTTGAAAACCCCATAGATGCAAGCATCGTAAAAGGTGTGCTCGAAACCAATGGAGTGCAATGTATGCTTTCAAACGAGTTAATGTCAAGCGTACTCCCTATCAGCTCCGAAATAAGTGCGGTAGATTTGTGGGTGAACGAGAAAGACCTCGATATGGCAGAGAAAATAATGAAATCGGCACCGGAGGATTACAACGAAAAAGAATAATCCGACATTCCCGGATATGCCTGAGCAATGCGAATAACTCTAAGAATCCGCTTAAATAGGGCGTTGTAACACATAAAAAGCCTTAAAAACGAGGAAAAACAGAATATTTCTTAGAAAAAAGTACAGAAAGCTTTGCAAATTCAAAAATAAGTCTTACCTTTGCAACGCTTTTAAGGATTCGCTAGCTCAGCTGGTAGAGCACAACACTTTTAATGTTGGGGTCCTGGGTTCGAGCCCCAGGCGGATCACAAGGCGGTCAATCGACCGCCTTTTTTTTTGCCCAAATACACCGTCGCCCGTAAAATGGGATCAGCGGATAAATTCGGTTGGTGGCTATATTTCTACGCATATAGTTTAGCTAATC
>CAZYEO010000017.1:0-25568 GCA_964646495.1 uncultured Muribaculaceae bacterium | reverse complement strand
AATATTTAGGGTATTTTTGTATTTTTGTCACTTCAATATTAGAGTGTGCTTAATATTGTGAAATACTGTTGAATTTTTAAGGCTTTTGCCATCATTTTTGATTATATGAAGATAATTGCAGAAAGTAGCTCTACTCGTACAGAATGGACATTAGTGGATGGAGATTCGATTCTTGAACATGCTTTTACGCATGGATTGAATCCATTCTTTCAAACTCGCCGAGAAATTAGTCATAGTATCCGACTTGAATTGCCTGAGGTCTTTTTCAAGAAAAGATGGGATCATGTTTATTTTTACGGTGCCGGATGTACCAATAAAGATAAAAAGAAAATAGTTGAGGCTTCATTGGTAGCTCAATTCAAAACTCCCGTGACTGTTGAAAGCGACCTTTTAGGTGCAGCTCGTGGGCTATTGATAAATGAGCCGGGACTTGCTTGTATTCTTGGTACAGGGTCAAATTCTTGCTTGTATAATGGGCATGATGTTGCTAAAAATGTGAGGTCACTCGGTTTTATCCTCGGAGATGAGGGTAGCGGGGCAGCTATCGGCAAACGATTTGTGGGTGATTGCTTGAAGCAGCTTGCACCCGAAAATCTGTGTTCTGATTTTTATGAAAAATTCAACACTAATCCCGATGTAGTAATGGATGCTGTATATACAAATCCGTTCCCAAACAGATCGCTAAGTACATATGCTGCTTTCTTAGCCGAGCATCTCGATGATGAATATGTAGATAATCTCGTTTCAGCAGAAATATTAAGATTCTTCACGCGCAACATAGTGCAGTATGATTATCGAGAATTTCCTTTATGCTTTGTGGGGTCTACTGCTTGTTTATTTTCGGACATACTCAAAAAAGTAGCTGCCGATTTTGGCGTAGAAATTAATAAAATAGTTCGTTGTTCTATGCCGGGGCTTGTGGAATTTCATACTGAAAAAGCATAAACTACCTACAATTAAAATAAAATCATAGCGATAGCCATTTCTGAAAAGAGAGAGGCTATCGCTGTTTTTTATGAATATAACAGGTGGTATGAGAATATGCATGAGCGACTAATATGGTGTCGAAATATTATTATGTAAAAGTAGGATTAAATTTAATATATATAGCATAATTCTTTATTTATGTAGTTAAATATTAAATTATATTTAGATGGTGTAAATCTCTAAATATTTGCTTTAGAATCCAAAATGTTTATATTAACTTTGTCGAATGGTGAATAGTGAAATTCTGGCAAGAAGCTCGAAATATCATTCTATTGACACAAAGCAAATATTAATAATTATGTCGAAATCAGGAAAGCTCAATATAGGATTAATAGCAGTTCTTTTGACACTTTTGTTCCCTTTTTGTATGAATGCTCAATATGCTTCATTACGAGAAAAGGTGCAGATAGTGCTGAACGCATCCGTGCCACAGAGTACCTATGTGGGGAAAGTTGGCTTAAATGATTTGAAGGTTGATGGAAAAAAGTTGAGCATTGATTTGAAGGAAAACTATAGTTATTTGCCCATAAGCCAGCAATCTATCGACGATCTAAAATCGAAAATAAAATCGGCACTATCTCCCGAATATAAAAATTATGAAATTGAGCTGAGTGTGGAAGGATCCGATATTTCAACATTTGTCCCCACAATAGATCGTGAAGATGGAGCTAAAAAACAAAATTTTATTACTCCTCTTGCTCCCAATCATAAATATTCAAAAGGTATGAATGGGGATATAATAGCCATGTGGCAAAGCCACGGTTGGTATTTTGAACCGAAACTCAATAGATGGGAATGGCAACGTGCACGCATTTTCCAAACCGTTGAAGATTTGTATACACAAAGCTATGTGATTCCATTTCTTATGCCGATGCTTGAAAATGCCGGTGCATATGTAATGAGTCCGCGTGAACGTGATGTGAATATCAATGAAATCATTATTGATAACGATGGGGGAAAAGCCGTAAAAGGGTATCATGAGTCAAATGGAAAAAATAAATGGAAAGATGGAAAAGGTGTTGGTTTTGCTTATAATAGAAATCAATATGAAAATTTACAAAATCCGTTTGTAGAGGGCTCTTATCGCATAGTAAATGCGACCAACAACCATTCTAAATCATCCAAAAGCGCATGGAATGCCGAGATGCCCGAAGATGGCATGTATGCAGTGTATGTGTCATACGTGACACTGCCCGAAAGTGCCGAAGATGCAGTTTATACGGTGAACTACGATGGCGGTTATAAAAACTTTCGAGTAAATCAAAAAATGGGAGGAAGCACATGGAATTACCTCGGACATTTTCCGTTTAAAAAGGGTGTCCAATCCAAGCCTATCGTTGAATTATCCAATTTATCGGGTAATAAAAAATCCGTAATCACTGCCGATGCTGTGAAAATAGGTGGAGGTCAAGGGAATATAGCCAGAATAGTAAAGGGGATGTCGGATAATGTGAAAAGCTCAGATAAGAATGCATCTCAAAAAATTGTTCTCCCTGAAATAGATTATAAATATCAAATAAGCGGATATCCACGATTTACAGAAGCTGCCCGCTATTTTATGCAATGGGCTGGTGTTCCCGATTCAATATATTCCCCCTCAGGTAATATAAATGATTATACCGATGACTATATAAGTCGTGGGGCATGGGTAAACTATCTTGCCGGTGGCTCAAAAGTTCTACCTAAATCCAAAGGATTAAATATCCCTGTGGATTTGGCTTTTGCATTTCACACCGATGCCGGCACGACAATGAACGATTCTATAATCGGTACTCTCGGAATATACTGCACCAATGGGCGTAAAAAATATGCAGATGGTACACCTCGTGTAGTGTCTCGCACACTCACCGATTATATCATGACAAACATAGTAACTGCAATCCGTACTCATTATGAACCCAATTGGACTCGTCGCGGAATGTGGGATAAGGCATATCGTGAAGCATTGATGCCCGAAGTGCCTACTATGCTTCTTGAATTACTTTCTCATCAAAATTTTGCGGATATGAAATATGGACTTGATCCTAATTTCAGATTTATGGTGAGCCGCGAAATATATAAAGGGATGCTTCAATTCTTAGCCGAAAGGGAAGGTAGGGACTATGTGGTACAGCCATTACCGGTAAATTCATTTGCCATAACCAAGAGTGGAGATCACAAATACTTGCTCTCATGGAAGCCTACAAAGGATGAATTAAGCAAAAATGCAATGCCCACAAAATATATAGTGTGTGAGCGAGTAGATAATACTTCATTTGCCGAAATAGCGACGATTACTGATCCTCAATATTTGGTTTCAATCTCTGATAATAAGATACATAGTTATCAGATTATCGCACTTAACGACGGAGGAAGAAGTTTCCCAAGCGAAACACTTGCCTTGGGCGAGCATAAAGAGAGCAAAGGAGATGTAATGGTAGTGAACGGATTTACACGTGTAAGCGCACCCGATTGGTTTGATTCTGGTGAAATAGCCGGATTTTACGATCAACGTGATCATGGAGTTCCTTATATTCAAGATATAAGTTTTATCGGTTCGATGTTTGAATATCGTCGTGATATCCCTTGGATGGACGATGATGCCGCCGGATTTGGTGCAAGCCGTGCTAATTACGAAACCAAAGTAATTGCAGGCAACACTTTTGATTATCCCTATTTGCATGGAAAAGCTATTATGAATGCAGGATATTCATTTGTATCGGCAAGCCTACAATCAGTAACCGATGGCAATATCAGTATTAACGACTATAAGGTGTTGGATTTGATTTTGGGTAAGCAGAAAGAGATAAAAATTGGTAGTGGAAAAGTTGCCAACCGTTTCAAAGCATTCCCCACTTCATTGCAAAATGTAATTACAAACTATACCTCGCAAGGTGGTAATATATTTGTGACTGGTGCATTTGTGGCAACAGATATGTGGGATAACAACTGTGCCGATAAAAATGACATTAAGTTTGCAGAACAGATACTCGGATATAAATGGAGGGTGGGTCAAGCATCAGTTACCGGAGAAGCCTACACTGTACCCACTATATATAAAATGTTTAAGGAAGAAACGATACCATTCTTCAGCGAGCTAAACGGCGAATCCTATGCCGTAGAATCCCCAGATTCACTATATCCCTCGGATGATAATGGTTCTACATTTATGCGCTACAAAGAGAATAACCTCATTGCAGGGGTTGTGAGTGCTCGTTCAAATTATCGTACATGTGTAATCGGATTTCCATTTGAGACCATTAAGACTTCATCGTCGCGCGATGCACTTATGGCTCAAATACTCGAATTTTTAACTCAGAAATAAAATAATATAAATATAAAATAACTTGCATGAAAAAGACTATTAATTGCTTTATCCCCTTCGCTAACGAAGCACAAGCACAGGCAACAGTAAACGCTCTTAAAGAAAATGAGTTGGTAGGCAAAATATATTTGTTGAAAACTCCCGACTCCAATGGTACTATTGCCGGTTGCGAGGAGATAGAAGTTAAATCACTAAACAGCACAGATGCAATGAAAAAAATCGCTGCACACGCTGATAGCGATTATATCTTGCTATATACTAAATATAATACATTGCAAATGGGAATGTTTGCATGCGAACGCATGGTGAAACTTGCTGAAGATGCCGCTGCTGGTATGGTATATGCCGATCATTACAATGTAGTTGATGGAATTAGCAACAATGCACCAGTGATTGATTATCAATTCGGTAGCCTTCGCGATGATTTCAATTTCGGAAGCGTATTACTTTTTAATGCAAATAATTTTAAGAATGCAGCAAGCAAAATAAGTACAGAATATGACTTTGCAGGGCTATATGATATGCGTTTAAAAGTGTCTCAAGAAGCAGATTTAGTGCATATTAACGAATATCTTTACAGCGATGTTGAACATGATACACGTAAAAGTGGAGAGAAAATATTTGATTATGTAGATCCTAAAAATCGTGGACTTCAAATCGAAATGGAAGCTGCATGCACCGAGCATTTGAAAGCTATCGGAGGTTATCTTGAGCCTACATTCAAAAAAATAGAATTTGATAAAGGTGAATTTGAATTTGAAGCATCGGTTATAATTCCTGTTCGCAACCGTATTCGCACTATTCGCGATGCTATTAAGTCGGTACTTGCACAAAAGACAGATTTCAAATTCAATCTCATTGTGATTGATAACGGATCTACCGATGGCACTACAGAAGCTATCAAAGAATTAGCATCCGATCCACGTATCATCCATATTATTCCACAACGCAACGACCTTGGTATAGGTGGATGTTGGAACCTTGGTGTGCATCATCCTAAATGCGGTAAATTTGCAGTGCAATTGGATAGCGATGATGTGTATAGTGATGAAAACACACTTACCACAATGGTAAAAGCATTCTACGATCAAAATTGCGCTATGGTAGTAGGAACATATATGATGACCGATTTCGATATGAATATGATTGCACCGGGAATTATAGATCATAAGGAATGGACACCCGAAAACGGACGCAATAATGCTCTTCGTATCAACGGACTTGGTGCGCCACGTGCATTCTATACCCCTGTTCTTCGTGATATTAAGGTTCCTAACACAAGCTATGGCGAAGATTATGCGCTCGGATTAAATTTCTCTCGTGAATATCAAATCGGACGTGTATATGATGTAGTGTATAATTGCCGTCGTTGGGACGATAATTCAGATGCATCGCTTGATATTGTGAAAATGAACGCTCACAATTTATATAAAGACCGCATTCGTACATGGGAGCTTCAAGCTCGCGTGGCAAAAAATAAAAATAAATAAATCAACATCAAGCATTAAGAAGAATATCATAAAATGGGAAAAGTAAATTCAAAGGATGTCGAGGCATTATTAAAAAATCAACTTGCCGTATGGGATACAGCTAAGGGTAATTATGCCGCTTTGTCAAGTGTGAAAGTTAAGGAACTTTCCATTGGTGGAGCAACTATTAAAGTACAATTTAATCCGGCGCGTATCACATCATCGGCTGCAAAAGTAGACCCAAAATCTCTTAAGGAACGCAAATGTTTCTTATGCGAAGCCAATCGCCCTGCTGTGCAGGAAGGTATAGCGTGGGGTGATAAATATACAGTGCTAATCAATCCTTTCCCTATTTTCCCAAAACATCTCACTATACCGAGCAACGATCATGTGGATCAACTCATAATGGGGCGCATGGCAGACATGATGAATATAGCCAAAGATCTCGATGAGTATACACTATTCTACAATGGACCTAAGTGCGGAGCTTCGGCACCCGACCACATGCACTTTCAGGCTGGAAACAAGGGTTTTCTCACCATCGAAAAAGATATTTTCAAAGGGGCTAAAACCGAGATTGAAAGTGTTGGTGATGGGACATTGAGCCGAGTATCAGGATTGTCTCACTCATTGTTGCTTATAGAAACCACAAATGTGGAGGATGGGGTGAATTTATTCAACAAACTATATTCCGCACTCGACATACCCGAAGGGGAAAAAGAGCCTATGCTAAATATTCTCTGCTGGTATGCCGATGGGAAATGGTATGTGGTGATTTATCCGCGCAAAAAACATCGTCCTGCATGCTATTCGGCTGAGGGCGATGCAAATATTCTTCTAAGTCCCGCATCTGTAGATATGGGAGGTGTATTTATTACTCCGCTTGAGAAAGATTTTAATAAAATCTCGGAAACCGATGTGAAAATCATATTGGATGAAGTGTGTCTTAGCAATGATGAAGTCGATTGCATTATTAACCGCCTCAAATAAAAATATCCACATGAATAACATTCCACAAGTGCAAGTAGGAATAATGTCGGAAGAAAACATTCAATTCCTTTTTTTCAACGACTATCTCGTAAATGGGGTAATTGTGACGGGGAGCCAAAAAGCCGGAATATCTGATAATAAGATTCTTTGGAATGGTGCTCTTTATGATACACTCGACTTTGAACCTACAAATGTAGAGACGGATTCTTTTCAATTGATTGATGTTACCATAGGTGTTAATTTCCACTGGGAACGTAAAGAGAATCAAAGTTTTCGTGGCTCTTTGCGTTTAATTGTGGAGCATGGCAAAATTACAGCTATCAATGTATTGTCGGTTGAAGAATATTTATTGAGTGTTATTTCATCGGAAATGAGTGCTACTGCATCGTTGGAACTACTCAAGGCTCATGCCGTTATTTCACGTAGTTGGCTTCTTGCTCAGATTGAAAAAAACAAGAAGCTCGTGGCAAGTAATACAGCTTATAAAACATCTGAAATCACCGATACAGAGATTGTACGATGGTATGACAGAGAGGATCATGTGAATTTTGATGTTTGTGCTGATGATCATTGCCAACGCTACCAAGGAATTACTCGTGCATCTACCGATAAAGTGCGCGATGCAATTAAGGCTACATGGGGCGAAGTGGTGATGTATGATGGCGAATTGTGCGATGCTCGATTCTCGAAATGCTGCGGAGGAGTATATGAAGAGTTTGAAAATTGCTGGGAACCTGTACATTATCCATATCTTGAGGCTCGTCGTGACGGTGAAAATGAAATGGATTTTCCCGATCTCACAAATGAAGATAATGCGCGCGAATGGATATTAACATCTCCCGAAGCATTTTGTAACACTCATGATACTAAAGTATTATCACAAGTGCTTAATAATTACGATCAAGAAACCACCGATTTCTATCGTTGGAAAGTTGAGTATGCACAAGATGAAATATCAAAGTTGATTCTTAACCGTTCAGGAGTGGATTATGGTCGAATAATCGACTTGCAACCTATCGAACGTGGAAAATCAGGCAGATTGATAAAACTTAAAATCATCGGAGAAAAGAAAACTCTTATCATTGGAAAGGAGTTGGAGATACGTCGAACACTTTCTACATCACATTTATATAGCTCTGCTTTTGTAGTCGAAAAAGGAGAATGCAAAGATGGAGTGCCCTCAAAATTTATTTTGCGTGGAGCCGGTTGGGGACA
Source organism: uncultured Muribaculaceae bacterium (assembly GCA_964646495.1). Classification (GTDB taxonomy): domain Bacteria; phylum Bacteroidota; class Bacteroidia; order Bacteroidales; family Muribaculaceae; genus HGM05232. The sequence goes on along the minus strand of CAZYEO010000017.1, from coordinate 17,603 downwards.
CGGAGTAGGGCTTTGCCAAATTGGTGCTGCCGTAATGGGTGAAAAAGGATATGATTATAAACAAATATTGTTGCATTATTTTATCAATGCCGATATAAATAACCTCTATTAATTAGAATACACATGAGTAACGTAAAGAAAAGATCACCGTGGGCATGGATTCCTACTTTGTATTTTGCACAAGGACTTCCTTATGTAGCGGTAATGACCATATCGGTCATTATGTATAAACGTCTTGGTATATCCAATACTGATATAGCATTATACACAAGCTGGTTGTATTTACCATGGGTTATAAAACCATTTTGGAGCCCATTTGTGGATTTAATTCGTACAAAACGTTGGTGGGTACTCACCATGCAATTTATTATAGGTATTGGATTAGCCGGTATCGCATTCCTCATACCTACACCATTCTTTTTCCAAATGACGCTTGCCGTGTTCTGGCTGGTGGCATTTACCTCGGCAACTCACGATATTGCTGCAGATGGATTTTATATGCTTGCTCTTACCGAACACGATCAATCGATGTATGTGGGTATTCGTAGTACATTCTATCGTGTGGCTACAATTGCCGGACAAGGGCTGTTGGTTGTTCTTGCCGGTGTAATGGAAGCTAATTCGGGGCTCGAACCTGTGCATCTATCGGTAGAGGCGAGTCCGAATTATAAAAATGAAATAGGGCTTCCTGAATTTGCAAATGCGCCGGTTCAAGCAGATGCACCTATCCATTTTGTATATTCATCACCCAAAATAGAAGTGGGAACAGAGATAGCTCCCGGCGTTACAAAGGCAACTATTGATTCAGTGCAAGCTCTTGTAAAAGCAGCAAATATTGAAAATGGATTTATCGTAAATAACGAAGTGAAAGATATTGTTACTGGCGAGGTAGTGAAGAAAGAAGAGATGGGAGCCTTCAGTAAGACAATAAAAGACTTATTCGGCGAAAAACGAGAGGTATCAAATGTGCAATACATTAATAATATCGCTGTAGTAGCAGTGAAGCTCTCAAAAAAGCCTGAAGCAGGTGAAATGTATGTGTTCAACACCACTCACAACAAGGGGGATATAAGTCTTTCGATGGTTCAGGGCGACCGATTGGAATTTAATGAAAACAATTGGGACAAGCCTGCATATATGGTAATTCAGGTAGATCATAAGTTGAAAACTAATGCTACCTCTACCTTTGAAGGTACATCCGGAAATATACCGATGGCTTGGCTTATAGTGTTTGCTGTGCTATCAGTGTTCTTTGTAGCTGTAGCGATATATCACTCTTGGGCATTGCCTCAACCAAAATCGGATCATGGGGCAAAAAATCTTTCACCAAGCAATATAATGAAAGAATTTTTTGAAACATTCCGCACCTTCTTCCAAAAGAAACAGATATGGGTGGCAATCGCATTCATGCTCCTATACCGTTTGCCCGAAGCTCAACTCGTGAAATTAATCAATCCGTTCCTTCTTGACCCTCGTGACATTGGTGGATTGGGACTTACAACCGGACAAGTAGGGCTTGTATATGGTACAATCGGTATCATTGGTCTCACGTTGGGTGGTATAATCGGAGGTATCGTAGCCGCTAAGGGGGGACTTAAAAAATGGTTGTGGCCAATGGCATGGAGTATATCGCTCACATGCGCCACATTCGTTTATTTGAGCGTTGTGCAACCTGAAGATTTATTATCGATTAATATATGTGTATTTGTGGAACAATTCGGTTATGGATTTGGATTCACGGCGTATATGCTTTATATGATATATTTCTCCGAGGGTGAACACAAGACAGCTCACTATGCTATGTGTACTGCCTTTATGGCACTTGGAATGATGTTGCCCGGAATGGCAGCCGGATGGTTAGAAGAGTTAATTGGTTACAAACACTTCTTCTATTGGGTAATGATATGCTGCGTAGCTACTATTGCAGTGTGCGCATTTATCAAAGTAGATCCGGCATTTGGTCTTAAAGTATCACCTGAAGAAAAAAAAGAAATTGACGAAAATGAATAAATACATTTTATCTATAGCAATAGGGTTGGCGGCATTCTGCATGAGTGCCGCTACAAAACCCGGAATAGAAGTGTTGCGCGACAACGGATTCAAGCAACTCGAAGGGAAACGAGTGGGGCTTATCACAAACCCCACAGGAGTAGATAATAATCTGAAATCTACAATTGATATTCTCCATGAAGCTCCCAATGTGAAACTTACGGCACTTTATGGACCGGAACATGGTGTGCGTGGTGATGTTCACGCCGGAGATCATGTAGATACATTTATCGATCCTGCAACAGGAGTTAAGGTGTATTCGCTTTATGGGAAAACACGCAAACCTACCCCTGAAATGCTCAAGGATGTTGATGTATTGGTTTACGATATTCAGGACAATGGATGCCGTTCATTTACTTTCATCAGCACGATGGGTGTGGCAATGGAAGCTTGTGCCGAAAACGGAAAAGAATTTATGGTTCTTGACCGTCCCAATCCTCTTGGGGGGGACATCGTCGAGGGTAATCTTGCAGAACCTAAGTATATTTCTTTTGTAAGTCAATTTCCCATTCCGTATCTTTACGGATTAACTCCCGGTGAGCTTGCTCAATTACTTAACAAAGAAAAAATGATTAAGGGTGGAAAGGAAGTGAAACTTACCGTGATACCAATGGAAAATTGGACACGCGACATGAATTTCGGTGCAACCGGAATGCCTTGGGTGTTACCATCACCTCATATTCCTCAACCCGAATCATCATATTATTATCCGGTGTCGGGTATATTAGGGGAACTTGGTTATATGTCGATAGGAGTTGGCTACACATTGCCTTTTCAACTTTTCTGTGCAGAATGGATAGATGCCGAAAAATTCTCTAATCGTATGAACAAGCTTGAGATTCCGGGCTTAAAATTCCGTCCTATACACATTAAACCATTTTATTCAGTGGGTAAGGGTAAGAATTTGCAAGGAGTGCAAGTGTATATCACCGATAAAGATAAAGCACCTCTTGCGCTTACACAATTTTATGTGATGCAGGAGCTGGCAGCTATGTATCCCGCTCACAAGACATTTGAACATGCTGATACTACGCGTTATAATATGTTTGATAAAGTATGCGGAAGCGATCAAATCAGAAAGCGTTTTTCCCGTAATCACAAGGTAGAAGATATTATTGATTATTGGAATAAAGATGCTGCTACATTCAAAGAAAAATCAAAAAAATATTATTTGTATAAATAATTAAAAGTATCAATTAATCATGAACGCTCAATATACAGCTTATCTTAGCGCCATAAAAGATTTTGTGGATAAAGACAGAATCTATGTAGATGATTTGCGTTTGCTCGCATGGGGCACTGATGCAGGTTTCTATCGTATGATACCTAAGATCGTGGTGCGCTCCAAAAATGAATCGGAAGTTTCTCGTTTGCTTAGTTTGGCAAATGAAATGAGTCTCCCGGCTACATTTCGTGCAGCAGGTACAAGCCTATCAGGACAAGCTATAAGCGATTCTATATTAATTGTTGCCGGAAAAAATTGGGAAGGATATAAAGTATCGGATGATGCCTCTTTTATAAAGTTGCAACCCGGTATTGTAGGTGACCGTGTAAATGAAATTCTAAGACCCTACGGTAAAATATTCGCTCCCGATCCGGCTTCAAAAAAAGCTGCAATGGTAGGTGGCATAGTAATAAATAATGCATCAGGGATGAATTGCGGTACGCATGCCAACAGCGATCGCGAATTGTTATCTGTGCGCATAGTGTTTGCCGACGGACAAGTATTGGACACAGGCAATGCTCAAAGTAAAAAAGAATTTACAGCCAACAACCCACAATTCATTAAGAAGATTGAAGAATTACGTGATAGTATTGCAGCCGATGGAGAACTCGTAGAGCGTATTAAATACAAATATGCAATAAAGAATGTAACGGGATTGAATATATACCCATTTGTGTTATATTCAGATCCGTTTGAAATCATAACCCACCTTATGGTAGGTTCTGAGGGAACTCTCGGATTTGTATCGGAATTTACAATGGCTACTGCACACCTATATCCGCATTCAGCGAGTGCAATGCTCTATTTTGAGGATATGCACGAGGCTTGCGAAGCTGTAGTGGCTATGAAGAAAGGCCCTGTAATGGGAGCTGAATTACTCGATAAAAAATCTCTCGATTCTGTAAACGATACCACAGGTAAAGGCTTGACAGCTGTATTGACCGAGACCAAAGCAAATTCTAAAGAAGAGTTGGAGGAAAATATAACTAAGATAAAGGAGATATTAAAGCCTTTCAACCTATTTATTCCGGCTAATTTTACTGATAATCCGGATGAATACTCCAAATATTGGGCTATTCGTGCAGGTATTTTTCCATCGGTGGGTGCAACGCGCAAGCCGGGTACTACTGTACTTATTGAGGATGTAGCATTTCATATAGAGGATCTTCCCGAAGCTACAGTTGATCTTCAACAGATGCTTGAAAAGCATGGATATGATGATGCTTGCATCTATGGACATGCCCTTGAAGGAAATTATCACTTTATCATATCGCAATCGTTCAATACTCATGAGGAGGTAGAAAAATACCGCAATCTTATGCTTGAGGTAGAGCGGTTGGTAGTAGATAAATATGATGGCTCATTGAAAGCCGAACATGGAACAGGACGCAATATGGCTCCTTTTGTTGAGAAAGAGTGGGGTAAAAATGCATTTGACGTGATGAAAGCAGTGAAAACACTTTTTGATCCTAAAAACTTACTTAATCCCGGAGTGATATTCAACGACGATCCAGAATGTTTCGTAAAAGGATTCAAACCGATGCCACTCACCAACGAGCATGTAGACAGATGTATTGAATGTGGTTTTTGTGAGGTAAATTGTCTTACTTGTGGATTCTCACTTTCTTCACGTCAAAGGATTGTGATTCAACGTGAAATTACTCGTCTACGCAATAGTGGAGAGGATCCTGAAAGATTGCAACGCCTCGAAAAGCAATTTGAATATGCGGGCAATGCCACATGTGCCGGCGATGGTCTATGTAGCACATCATGCCCCATGAAGATTAACACCGGTGAAATGATTCATGATCTTCGTGCCGCCAAATTACCTAAGGGTAGTTTCGGATATAAGGTAGGAGATAGTGCTGCTATTCATTTCTCCAAGCTAAAGGCAGGATTAAGACCGGTTCTGTCGGTAGCATCGGGTGTACAATCTGTAATTGGATCATCAGGTGTGACATTTGTAGGGCATACACTCAACAAAATAGGTGTTCCACTTTGGGCTCCTACAATGCCGGTAGCTTATTATCCTCATAAAATAGAAACGGAGAAATCTGTTAAGAAAGTTGTTTATTTCCCAAGTTGCATCAATCAGACAATGGGCGTGTCTAAAAACTCTCCCATAAAGGAAAGTTTGGTGGATAAAATGGTGAAATTTCTAAATAAAGGGGGCTATGAAGTTATATTCCCCAAAGGGATGAAGAATATGTGTTGCGGTACGATATGGGAGAGTAAAGGGATGCCCGATATTGCTGATCGCAAATCGGCAGAACTTGAAGAAGCTCTATATGAAGCGACTGAGCAGGGTAAATATCCTGTGTTGTGCGATCAAAGTCCATGTCTTCATCGCATGCGTCAGGTGATGACAAAAGTAAAGTTATATGAGCCGGTGGAGTTTATATATGATTTCCTTGTGGATTCACTTGATTTTACCCCTACAAATGAACCGGTGGCAGTGCATGTTACATGTTCTACCCGACACATGGGGCTGGGTGATAAACTTGTAAAACTGGCAAAATTATGTTCAACGAATGTAATCATACCTGAAGGGGTAGGTTGTTGCGGTTTTGCAGGCGACAAAGGCTTTACTCATCCCGAAGTAAATGAATATGCATTGCGTAAATTGCGTCCACAAATAGAGGCAGCTCACATCAAACGCGGATTTTCTAATAGTCGCACTTGTGAAATCGGACTTTCTACAAATTCCGGAATTCCATATCAATCGATAATGTATTTAGTAGATGAATGTTCAAAACCTAAAAATAAATATATAATATGACCTTAAAGCAACCGACGAACCGCCTATTGGCTTTAGATATTCTACGGGGTATCACAATAGCAGGAATGATTCTTGTGAATAACCCTGGTTCATGGGGGCATATATATGCTCCACTCGAACATGCAAGTTGGACAGGATTAACGCCTACTGACCTTGTGTTTCCATTCTTCATGTTTATAATGGGAATTTCCACATATATCTCATTGCGTAAATTCGAGTTTAAGCCCTCTCATGATTTATTATGGAAAATATTAAAACGCACAATAGTGATTTTTGCCATTGGATTGGCGATAGCATGGTTTAGCAAATTTTGTTATGGCTTTGCGTCATCGCTCACAGCCAATGAGGAGGGGTTGCCATTCTGGGCATTGGCATTAAATGCCGCAAATAGTTTCGATACGATTCGTGTGCTCGGTGTGATGCCTCGATTGGCAATATGTTATGGTGTGGCATCATTGATAGCCATTTCAATAAAACATAAATATCTGCCTTGGCTTATCGGAGCAATGCTCGTGGTATATGCCGTGATATTGATGTTTGGCAACGGATATGAATTTAGCGATACCAATATAATTTCGGTTGTGGATCATGCAGTATTGGGCGCAAACCACATGTACAGCGACACTGTAGATGGCGTAATATTAAAATTTGATCCCGAAGGATTTTTAAGCACTTTGCCATCTATTGCGCATGTGTTGATAGGATTTTGGTGTGGTATTAAATTGATGGGTACGAAAGATAATTTTCAACGTATTACCGACCTATTTATCATCGGTACAATCCTTACTTTTTCGGGATTGCTATTGAGCTACGGATTTCCGATTAGTAAAAAAATATGGTCGCCTACATTTGTCCTTACAACATGTGGGCTTGCAGCAAGTTTCTTAGGGTTGCTAATATGGATTATCGATATAAAAGGTTATAAGACATGGTGCAGATTCTTTGAAGCATTCGGAATCAATCCATTGTTTATGTATGTATTAGGAGCATTTTTAGGAATTTTGTTTGGTTCTATAAGATTCCCATACGAAGGAGGTATAGTATCCGTAAAAGGATTCATATATAATGATATTTTGATTGCAGCATTTGGCGATGAAACATTTGCATCGTTAGTTTATGCTCTTCTATTTATCGCTCTAAACTGGTCTATAGGGTATATTTTGTATAAGAAAAAAATATATATAAAAATATGATTTTAATTGCAGATTGTGGCAGCACTAAAGTAGATTGGTGTTTGCTAAACGGAAATGAAGTGGTGACTAAGGTTTTTACATGCGGAATGAACGCATTGTTACTCACCGAAGAAGAAATGAGCCAGAATATTAAAAATGAGCTATTACCTAATATAAAGGAATATGTCATTGACGAAGTCTATTACTATGGCGCAGGATGCTTATTTGATCACGTGTGTGAGAATGTGCGTAGGGCTATTTATAGAAATATTCCTGCTCCTAAAATTGAAGTGCATAGCGACTTGCTCGCTGCTGCTCGTGCTTTGTGTGGCGATCAGCCGGGTATAGCATGTATATTGGGTACAGGCTCTAATTCTTGCTATTACAATGGCTCTAACATAGTGTATAATGTGTCGCCATTGGGATATATTCTCGGAGATGAGGGTAGTGGAGCCGTATTAGGTAAACTGCTTGTAGGTGATGTGCTTAAAAAGCAACTTCCCGAACCACTTTGTAAGAAATTCTTAGAGGAATTTGAGCTTGATCGTCAAAAAATAATCGAGCGAGTGTATAAACAACCCGGAGCAAATCGCTTCCTTGCATCTCTTTCTCCATTCTTGAATAGGAATATCGAGGAACCTGCAATACATAGATTAGTTCTCAATGCTTTTAAAGCATTCTTTGTGCGTAATATCACTAATTATGAGGGATACAAAAATCTACCGATAAATTTTGTAGGATCGATAGCTATGTATTATAGACCGGTGCTTGAAGAGGCAGCTGCTTCAATCGGGGTAGAAATAGGAACGATAATCAAGAGTCCAATGGAAGGATTGATTAAATTCCATTCTAAATAATAAAAATAACGAAGTATTAATATATAGAACAAAAAAGACATGGCATTTGTAAAAATAAGCGAGCAACCATCGCTATATAATGATCTTGAGAAAAAGTCGGTGCACGAATTGCTCACTGATATTAATAACGAGGATCATAAAGTAGCCGATGCTGTAGAAAAAGCTATTCCTCAGATTGAGGTATTGGTAACCGGTATCGTGGAAAGAATGAAACGTGGAGGGCGCATATTTTATATGGGAGCAGGTACTTCCGGACGTCTTGGAGTTCTTGATGCATCTGAAATACCTCCTACATTCGGAATGGATCCGTCGTGGGTGATAGGGTTAATAGCCGGTGGCGACACTGCATTGCGCAACCCCGTTGAAAATGCAGAAGATAACACCAATCAAGGATGGCTCGACCTTCTCGAACATAATATTAATGATAAAGACACCGTAATAGGTATCGCTGCTTCCGGCACTACCCCTTATGTGATAGGTGCTCTTCGCGAAGCTAAAGCACGCGGATGTCTCACTGCCGCTATTTCAAGCAATCCAGATTCTCCTATTGCACAAGAAGCTGATGTAGCTATTGAAATGATTGTAGGTCCTGAATATGTTACCGGTAGCTCTCGTATGAAATCTGGAACCGGACAAAAGATGATTTGCAATATGATTACTACATCTGTAATGATACAGATGGGTCGTGTGAAAGGCAATAAGATGGTAAATATGCAACTGAGCAATGCAAAGTTGGTAGATCGCGGTACTCGCATGATTATAGAGGAGCTTGCTCTTCCCTATGACGAAGCAAAACGCCTTCTTCTGTTGCACGGATCGGTAAAGAATGCCGTGGACGCTTATCGCAAAGAAGCCTAAAATAAAGGTTATGAAACAGATTATAGCAACAGCATTATTGGCTCTTACAGCATGGACAATGACAAGTGGTGAGAAATATCAATACAATGAATATTATTACCAGCGTGCATCACTCTTTGATATTCTTCCGGTAGGAAACGAAGATATTGTGTTTGTAGGCAATAGCCTTACAAACGGAGGAGAATGGCATGAGCTTCTTAATAATTGTCATGTAAAAAATCGTGGTATTGTATCGGATGTGATTCAGGGAGTTGCCGATCGCATGGGAGCGGTAACTAAAGGTGAACCAAAGAAAATATTCATAATGGGTGGAGTGAATGACATCTCACATCAGATATCGGCAGATAGTATTGCGATAGCTATGGAGAATCTGTTGGTATCAATCCAGAAAGCTACACCCAAAACGAAAATATATCTGCAAAGCCTTTTGCCTATCAATAATGATTTCGGACGCTATAAGAATTTAAAAGGTAAAGAACAGGTATTTTTAGATACTAATATTCTCCTTGAAAAAGTTGCAAAGAAACTGGGAATAACTTGGGTAAATCTTTATCCGCATTTCATCGATTCAGAGGGTAAACTTAAGCGTGAATTTACCAATGACGGACTTCACCTTATGGGACCCGGCTACGCTGTGTGGCGCGATGTGATAAAGCCATATGTAGAAGAGTAATAATCACAACTACAACTATTTAATACAGCAATGGCGTGCAATGTAGAAAATGCACGCCATTGCTATTTATGATTATTTGTTAATCTTCGTCAGGAAGATTGAGCGATTTTTTTGCTTTTGCTCCGAGAATACGCATATTTTCCACGCGCGACATTATATTACCACGACCTTCAGAGAGCTTATTTTTGGCTGCATTATATGCTTCATTTGTTTTTTGAATGCTTTTGCCTATAGCATCCATATCATCCATGAATCCCACAAACTTATCATAGAGGCTTCCTCCCTCATCAGCAATCTTTATGGCATTTTTGGTTTGCTTATCTTTCTGCCATAATTGAGCGATAATGCTCAGTACAGATATAAGGTGAGTGGGACATATTATAACCACACGATAGTCATAGGCATATTGCCATAAATTGTGGTCGTGTTGCATTGCTGATATGTAGGCTCCTTCATTGGGTATAAACATCATTACATAGTCGGCGGCTCCCTTCACATAATCTTGATATTGCTTTGAGCGCAATTCGTCGATATGTCGTCTCACCGACAATAGGTGCTGCTTTATGTATCTTTCCTGCTCATCGGGAGTGTCAGCATTCACATAATTCACATAAGCCGATAGCGATACCTTAGAATCAATAATTACACGCTTATCATCTGGAAATTTTACAATTACATCGGGACGCAATCGTGAACCTTCACCATTTTGAATAGTAGATCCATCGTCGCCTCTTGTAGCTTGTACAAAAAATTCCTGATCGCGAGTTAATCCCGATTTTTCAAGGATATTTTCAAGAATCATTTCCCCCCAATCACCTTGAGTTTTGCTATTTCCACGTAGAGCAAGAGTGAGGTCTTTGGCTTCTTTGCCAATAGTATTATTAACTTCGATAAGTTGCTTTATATAATCCTGCAACGAGCGTCGTTCCATCGCTTCTTTACCATATGAATCGGATATGGTTTTTTTGAAATTCTCAATATTTTCTTTTAATGGATTGAGAATTTCATTAATTCGAGTTTCGTTAGTTTCCTTAAATTGTTTTGATTTTTCTTCAAGAATATCATTAGCCAACAGTTTGAATCTGTTTTCGGCTTCGAGTTGTATTTTTGCTTTTTCCTCGGTAGTGGCACGTATGCGTTCGAGTAGAGTAGCATTTTCTATCCCTTGCTCGGTTATGCGATTATTTAGCTCTTGCAATAGATTCTCGAGATTAATTTTCTGCGCTTGCAGGTCATCGAGCTGCTTTGACAATAAGTCGATATTTGTCTGTTTTGAAGCCGAATCATTATTGAGATTGAGAATATTTTTTCTCAACGAGAAATTAGAACTGATAGCCCATGCTAAGATTCCTGATAATGTCAATAATATGCCAATCAATAAATATATATCCATAAAAATAAAAAGTATATTGTAAAGATACGATTTCTTAGCCAATAATAATGACATATCAATTTTTATAATTATATTTATATCCATGAAAAAACTTTAATATGTTTTATCATGTTTATAACTATAATAATAAGAATATCTTAGGAGAAATGGCAAAATTAAAAATAAGTTCGGAATGGTGGACATCTCCCACAAATAGTGATAACGGTAAACTTGTGATAGTAACCGGCCGTGCAGACATGACAAATGTAATAGACACTCATCGCTATAATGACCGTGTGGAAATTACGTGGAAATACACCCCCGAAGCATCAGGAATGCCTGATCTCCCAACATCAAAACTGATGGAGCAAGTAACGGATGCTTTCAATGACATGTTTGATCCGGATCCGATTGCCGTGATGACGGGAATATATACCGGTGACGGTGAGCGCAATTGGGTTTTTTATGTGAGTAGTATGAGGATATTTGAACGCAAACTAAATGAAGCCTTAGCTCCATTTGAACTACTTCCAATTACTCTTTATGCTGAGGTCGATCCCGAATGGGATGAATATAAAGAAATGAAAGAGCAATCGGAGATACTTGAAGGTGATTAATTGTTGATTACGAGTGCATTATTAATACTTAAATTCTGTATATTATGATTATTGGCTCAATATGGCTTTGGATAATAATAGCCTTGATTTTTGGACTAATTGTCGCCATCATCATTATAAGTAAAAATAGAAAAGAGAGTGATGCCAATATTACGGATACAAACTCTGACGATGATGATGCGGATGATTCTCCACGTTCGCGTACCACAAATATTCTTCTCACCGTGCTGGTGTTTGTTGTGATATCGTTTCTCTTCTTATGGCTTCTGTCAGCTATGATGGGGTGGAATATGTGTTAGGCTACGCTTGAAATGGAACGAATATTAATGAAGTGACGATTAAGTAGCTATGTGCCATAAAATAGCTACAGTGATATTATTTGCGACCGAAGTCAGCTGGTATTTCACCCCATTCGTCGGTCTTCCATTTAATTATAGGATTGGAATAGGTGTGGGTTTTTATCCAATTTTCGGCTCGACGCATAATTTCCAATAATTGTTTATTCTTGGCATTTTCGGTGAGGGTTGTTTTGCAATGACGATTGCGAACCCAAGCCATGGCAGTTTTGCTGTCGGTATAAATAGGAATTTTGCTACCTTTCTGTTCGAGCAGAGCAAGAGCATGTACCAGAGCAAGAAACTCACCGATATTATTGGTTCCATGAGGAAAAGGACCTTTGTGAAATATTACTTCACCGGTTTTCACATATACCCCTTTATATTCCATCACACCCGGATTCCCACTGCAAGCTGCATCTACAGCAATACTATCAGTAATTATTTCTGGAATTGCATCGTAATTTATAGCTTTGGCTTCTTGCCTACTAACGATATTGCGTAGTATTTGCATCTCTTCATTTGGGTCACCACGATATGCTTCAATGGCTTTTTCTTGAGAGGGATAGCTACGATAGCGCGCTCCGGGGTAGTTGGTAATTTGCAGCTTACACTCCTCCCATGAGTCATATACTCCAGGTGCATTTCCCACCCATACCACATACCATTTATAATCTCTTGCCATTTCAGGAATCGGGTTTAGTTTTATTTGGGGAGTAAAGTTAATATAAATTCTTATATTTGCACATTTGAAAAAGCCGGAAAAAGCAGAATAAACAATGAAACCGATATTTCTTGTAGGATTTATGGGATGTGGCAAGACCACTTTGGGCAAAGCATTGGCTCCCGAATTGGGGTGTACTTTCATAGACCTTGACATTCATATAGAAACGCGTTATCATCGCACAGTGAAACAACTTTTTGCCGAGCGTGGTGAAGATGCTTTTCGTGAAATTGAGCGTAATGTACTCCGTGAAATAGGGGAGTTTAATGATGTGATAGTAGGATGTGGTGGCGGTACGCCATGTTTCTACTCTAACATGGAATATATGAATTCTGTGGGTACTACCGTATATCTGGAAGCCTCGGTAGATTGCTTATTGGAGCGGTTGAGTATTCCTACCGCAAAATCGCGACGACCTATATTGGCTGATAAAACATCGCAGGAAATGCGACAATTTATTGCTGATACACTGAATCTACGTGAAAAATGGTATAGACAAGCGCATATAAAATTTAATGCCGAGCAGTTGGATAATATTGAGGAAATTAAGCTCACAGCCCAATCTTTGGCATCTAAGATAAAAGAATAAAAATAATGATTCTCAAAAAAGAGAATCATTATTTTTATTATAGGGGGTATTAATACTGTTCTTTTTCGTTGGGGAAGTCGGAATGTTTCACGTCGGATATGTAATGACTCACGGCATCTGTTATAACAGTGCTCAAGTCGGCGTATCTACGCAAGAAGCGAGGTGAAAATCCTTTGTTTATTCCGAGCATATCGTGCATCACGAGTACTTGCCCATCTACACCACCACCGGCTCCGATACCTATCACTGGGATAATGAGCTGTTCAGCTACTTTTTTTGCAAGAGAAGCTGGTATTTTTTCGAGAACAATTGCAAAGCATCCGATCTCTTGTAAAAGTTTAGCATCTTCAATTAATTTGGTAGCTTCTTCCTCTTCACGAGCACGCACGGTATATGTTCCGAATTTGTTGATAGATTGAGGTGTGAGTCCGAGATGTCCCATCACAGGAATGCCGGCACATAGAATCTTTTCGATTGATTCTTTTATTTCAGCACCACCTTCAAGTTTCAAACAGTCGGCATGGGTTTCCTTCATTATGCGCACAGCCGAAGCAAGGGCTTCGAGTGGATTACCCTGATATGTGCCGAAAGGCATATCGACTACTACCAATGCTCTATTTACAGCACGCATCACCGACTTGCCGTGATATATCATGTGGTCGAGAGTGATTGGGAGGGTAGTTATGTTTCCAGCCATAACATTTGAAGCTGAATCACCCACAAGTATTACATCAATTCCTGCGCTATCGATTAATTTAGCCATCGAATAATCGTAGGCAGTGAGCATGGATATTTTTTCTCCGCGACGTTTCATCTCTATAAGACGATGAGTAGTCACTTTTCTTGGAGTTTCTTCTGAATAAGTTGACATTTTTTTCTGAGTTTATAGATTCTTGCGACAAAGTTACAGCAAATAAATTTAATAGAGATGTTATAATTGTAGTAAAATAGTATATTTGTATTCTCAAAAACCACTTAATACGCACATTAATATGAGTATGCCACGTCCTAAAATATCAGCACCGGTAGGTTTTGTGCTTGTTCTCATGATTACCCTTTTGCCCACTATGGGGTTCCCATTTTGGATGGTAGAATATGCGTCTCCCGATATGATGAGTGAGAAATGGTTGCTTATGGTACTATATCCCATATACTCGATAATATCGGTGTATTTGGCATATATTAGCTATGCCGAGCGCAAAGGGTTGTCATGGATACTTGTAATTTTGGTATGGCTCTCATTTGCGGCCGAGCTTATTCTCATTTAGTCCTTTTTATGATGTGAAAGATATGGGATTTTTAATGGCTCGCGTTTTATGACAATGCCAATAAATACACCAAACAACAATGTGCGATATAACATGCGTAATATTTCACTATCGATGGGCAATGCTACGGCTGCGACATATAATATTCCTGCCACTGCAAAATAGAAAAATGCACTTTTTAAATCGTAATGGATGGGATAACGGTTGCGTCCTACGAAGTATGACACTATCATCATTGTGGCATAGCATGCGAATGCAGCCCATGCGCATCCTATATAGCCAAATTTTGGTACAAGCAAAATATTGAGTGTCACTGTTATTCCCAAGCCCATAAGTGAAAAATACATGCCCCACTGGGTCTGATCGGTGAGCTTATACCACAATGATAGGTTGAAGAAAATACCGAAAAACAGCTCTGCAATCATTATAATCGGCACCACTCTCAATCCTACGAAATATGAAGGAGCAATGAAATATTTTAGAATGTCGAGGTAGAACATCACAAAGAGAAATATTGCTAATCCGAATATTATGAAATATTTCATAGCATCCACGTATGCTTTTGTTTTACCTTCTCCCTTTTCAGCATTTTGAGAAAAAATAAAAGGTTCGTATGCAAATCGGAATGCTTGAATAAACATTACCATTACTATGGCAATCTTATAGTTAGCTCCGTAAATCCCAAGTTGAGTCATGGCCTCATCGGTATTTTCGATGAGCGATGGAAACATCATCTTGTCGATAGTTTGATTCATTATTCCTGCTATTCCGAGAATTAGCAATGGGAATGAATACTTTAACATTTTGCGAAGCAGAGTGCCATCGAATTTATATTTTACATTGAATATTTCTGGAAATAAAAGTAGCATAGAACCTACCGAACTAAGCAGATTGGCAAGGAATATATATCCTATGCCATAATCAGGATTGTAGAACCATGCAATCGTAGAGGGCATCGTTTTCCATAGCCATGGGCATAAGAGGATGAAAAATAGATTAAAGCCGATATTTATTGCTATCCCCACAATTTTAATCGAGGCAAATCGTATGGGGCGTTTCTGGTAGCGCAATTGAGCAAAGGGAATTGCAGAATATGCATCAATAGCTACAGTAAGAGCGAGCATCCACACATAATCTGGGTGATTTCCAATATGCAGTATGTCACTTATGGGTTGCAGAAATAGAAGTACAACAACGAAAAATAGACTTGAAGATACCCCTAAAGATATGAGAGTAGTGGGGTAGACTGTAGATGATTCCCGATTCTCCTCGGTGCTTGCAAACCTGAAAAATCCTGTTTCCATGCCATATATAAGAACCACCAGCACCAATGCCATATATGAATATAGGTAGGTTACAGTGCCATATTCCATCTCGGAGAACATGATAGTGTATAATGGCACAAGACACCAATTCAAAAAACGACCGATTATACTGCTCAGTCCATATACTGCTGTGTCCTTTGCAAGACTTTTAACTCCAGCCATTTATATATTGTGGTTTAAATTCATATATTGCACTTGATAATAGGTGGGGAGGAGCGAAATTTAGAATAGTGATCCCTGCTCACTATATTTTGAGCGATGCAGGTGTATATATGCCAAATCGGTGACCTCGCGTCCACGTGGTGTCCTTTTTATAAATCCCTCTTTGATAAGGTATGGTTCGTACACCTCTTCAAGGGTTCCCGGATCTTCACCAAGAGCAGTAGCAATAGTGCTCAAGCCCACAGGCCCACCCTTAAATTTGTCGATAATAGTGGTGAGTATCTTGTTGTCGATTTCATCCAATCCGTATTTGTCGATATTTAGAGCTTCGAGAGCGTAACGAGCTATTTCTGTGTCAATTTTTCCTGTTCCTTTCACTTGAGCAAAGTCGCGAACACGACGCAAAAGAGCATTTGCAATACGTGGAGTTCCACGGCTGCGCAATGCAATCTCATCGGCAGCATCAGCTGTGCATGTAATATTGAGCAATTTTGCCGAGCGTTGCACTATTCCTTTTAATATCGGATGATCGTAATATTCAAGATGGCAATTAATGCCAAATCGAGCTCGGAGAGGAGAGGTAAGGAGCCCACTGCGAGTAGTAGCGCCCACAAGTGTAAATGGAGACAAGGTGAGCTGTACGGAGCGTGCGCCGGGTCCTTTATCTATCATTATGTCGATGCGATAATCCTCCATTGCCGAGTATAGATATTCCTCTACAATAGGGCTAAGGCGGTGTATTTCGTCGATAAAAAGCACATCATTTTCTTCGAGAGAAGTAAGAATGCCGGCTAAATCCCCCGGTTTGTCAAGAACGGGACCGGACGTAACTTTAAATCCTACACCCAATTCGTTGGCAATAATATTGGATAGGGTAGTTTTACCTAATCCGGGAGGTCCGTGCAGCAATAGGTGATCGAGAGCTTCGCCACGCATTCTTGCAGCTGCCACAAATACGCGAAGATTCTCAATGATTTTGTCCTGACCGTTGAAATCATCAAAGCGGATAGGGCGCAATGCACGTTCAAAATCCCCATCGCGTTCAATTCGCTGTTCGCGTATGTCAAAATCCTCTTCCATCTCTTTTATTTGCCAACAAAGATACTATTTTTTTGTCTTAATACACATAAAAACTTTGTCCCCACCACAAAACGCCATCTCTATTTATATCTAAGTAAATAAAGATATGAAAAAATTTCTCTTGATTGATTTTTTATTTAACTTTGTCAAAGTCGAATCGATTTAACATTATAAAAAATATATCATAGCAAATAAACTTTTGATATAATTTTAAGTCATACTAATGCAAATAGATAGTAATACGGAGTTGAATATATTTAAATGTCAATAAAATGAATAAATTACAAAGCCTTTTATTAACTGCCATAGTGACAGTGGGAATGATATCTCCACCGGTATTCGGACAAGGATATCGCCCAAGTGGAAACGGAGGAGGCAGGAGTGAAAACACCTCAGGAGGTCGTCAGCCAAATGGAGGACGTGGGACATCTGCTCCCTCAAACAATCAAGAACGCACACAAGGAGAACGTAATCGTCCCAATAATTCCGGAAATAGCAATAGTAGTTCCAATAGCGGT
>CAZYEO010000016.1:0-25860 GCA_964646495.1 uncultured Muribaculaceae bacterium | reverse complement strand
AGTAGCTGTGAACCCACAAGAGTTTATCAGTTTCTGATTTTTTAATTCATGGAACTTTCATAAGCGAGATAATTCTTGTATTTTTGCAACAATATATACTTTTGATAATAAGTGGAAAATAAAAAAAAGATAGCTATTCTTGGCAGTACAGGATCAATAGGAAAACAGACCCTTGATATAATATCGGAATATCCTGATTTATTTGAAGCCTATATGCTTACAGCAAATTCAAGCATAGACTTATTGATAAGCCAAGCCCTAAAATATAAGCCCAAATATGTAATTATTGCAGATGAGGCACATTACCCAAAGCTTAAATCAGCCCTTGCCGGATTACAGATAGTAGTACAATGCGGTGCTGAAGCAATCGCTTCCGAAGTTCAAAACCCGGAAATTGATATTGTAGTTACTGCAATGGTAGGATATAGCGGAATGGAACCGACCATAAACGCCATAAAGGCAGGAAAAGTAATTGCTCTTGCCAATAAAGAGACTCTGGTGGTAGCAGGATCGTTGATCAACGATCTTCTCAAAACGTCAAAATCAATACTTTACCCGGTAGACTCGGAGCATTCTGCTATCTTCCAATGCCTGGTCGGTGAGGATAAAAAATCTATTTCCAAGCTGATACTTACTGCATCGGGCGGTCCTTTTCGCACAAAAACGATTGAAGAATTACAATATGTCACTAAAGCCGATGCTCTAAATCATCCTAACTGGAAAATGGGTGCTAAAATCACAATTGATTCTGCAACCATGATGAATAAAGGCTTTGAAATTATTGAGGCTAAATGGCTCTTTAATATTGATGCAAAAAATATTGAAGTAGTGGTTCACCCGCAGTCAATTATTCACTCAATGGTGCAATTTGTTGATGGAGCAATAAAAGCACAAATTGGCTTGCCTGATATGCACCTACCCATCAGGTATGCGCTCGGAGCAGCAAAACGATTAAATTCAAATTGCCAAAAACCACAGGTAATTGATTATGCCAATCTGACATTTGAATCGCCCAATATTAACAAATTCCCAATGCTTGGGTTAGCATATAAAACAATTGAGCAAGGGGGGAATGTGCCTTGTGCACTCAATGCAGCCAATGAGATTGCAGTAAATGCATTTTTAAATGAAAGGATTCGCTTCGTTCAGATACCTGAGATTGTGGCAAAAGCATTAGAAAATAATAATTATATATCTAATCCTACATACGAGGATTATGTTAATACTAACAATGAGATACGACAATACACAACGTCAATTCTCGCTAAATAAATTATCAAACATACTGAATGGAGACATTTCTAATTAAAGCAGCTCAATTAATGTTGGCATTTGCCATTTTGGTGATATTCCACGAGTTCGGGCATTATATATTTTCACGCATTTTCGGTGTGAGAGTAGAAAAATTCTACTTGTTTTTTAACCCTTGGTTCTCATTATTTAAATATAAACCAAAGAAAAAAGAGAGTGACAGCGATTCTAATAAAGCATCGTGGCGCGATACTGAATATGGCATCGGATGGCTTCCAATGGGTGGATATGTAAAAATATCAGGCATGATCGATGAATCGATGGATAAAGAGCAAATGAAGCAACCCGCACAGCCATGGGAGTTTCGTTCAAAACCTGCGTACCAACGTCTATTAATTATGACTGCCGGTGTAATATTCAACTTTATTCTTGCCATCATCATTTATGCCGGAATTGCTTATACTTATGGTGAAGAATATATTCCATTCCGTGATGCAAAAGCAGGAATGTCATACATTGATGTGGCACACAAAATCGGATTTCAAGATGGGGATATCCCTTTATTTGCCGATGATAATTATCTTGAAACATATTCTAGTGATACCTTCGGGAAAATATTAATGGCTAAAAATGTTAAAGTATTGCGCAACAACACCGATACTATTAATATTCCTATTCCTGATGGTTTCGTATTTCAAGTTAATAGAGCGATAGAAGAGCAACCCAACTCATCATTTTTTATGACTTATCGTTTACCTGTTGTTATATCTGAAACTGAGAAAGGGCTTGGAGCTGCAAAATCCGGACTCACAAAAGGTGACGAAATAATTTCGGTAAATGGTGTTGCAACTCCATCATTCGATATTTTTACAAAACTTCTTACTGAAAATGCAAATAAGCCTGTAAATATTCAATATGTCCGCAATGGAAAGGTAAACAATGCCACCGTAGAACTTACCGAAAACGGAAAAATGGGTATTCGTCTTACTATGCTTACCGATATTTATACACCTAAAACTTTGAAATACTCACTTATTGAGTCTATCCCCCGCGGATGGGAACTTGGGGTAGAAAAGCTTACCAGCTACGTAAGTCAGATGAAGCTCATTTTCACATCTGAAGGTGCTCAAAGTATTGGTGGATTTGGAGCTATAGGGAGCATATTCCCCGAAGAGTGGAGTTGGGTTCAATTTTGGAATATTACAGCATTACTATCAGTAATCTTGGCATTTATGAATATCCTTCCAATTCCTGCTCTAGATGGTGGACATGTGTTATTCCTCATCTACGAGATTATCACTCGTCGCCAACCAAATGAAAAATTCATGGAATATGCACAAATGGCAGGAATGGCATTTCTCTTATTGTTGCTGGTATATGCCAATGGCAACGATATTTATAGATTCTTCATCAAATAATAAAAACAGAATAAACGATGGAGTATAAAAATATAACATTAAAACGAGGAAAAGAAGAATCATTAAAGCGATTTCATCCTTGGGTATTTTCGGGTGCTATCGCAAAAATGGATAGTTCGATTGAGGAGGGTGATTTAGTATCAGTATATGCTGCAGATGGCACACATATAGGCAACGGACATTATCAAATTGGTAGCATAGCCGTGCGTATTCTTGATTTTTCCGATTCTGAAATCAATAGCGATTTTTTTGCTCAAAGACTTTTGGCTGCATTTGAAATGCGCAAAGGGGTAGGGCTTATCCGTGAAGATAATAACTCATTTCGATTAGTACATGGAGAAGGGGATTTCCTTCCCGGACTTGTAGTGGATGTATATGGCAATACAGCTGTAGTGCAAGCCCACTCACCCGGAATGCATTTCATGCGCAATATGATTGCTAAAGCTCTCGTCCAACTTCCTGATGAAACTATCAAAAATGTATATTATAAATCGGAAACGACATTGCCATTCAAAGCACAACTTGACCCTCAAAACGAGTACATTATAGGTAACTTTGAAACTAATATTGCACTTGAAAACGGATTAAAGTTTCATGCTGATTGGTTGAAAGGTCAAAAAACCGGATTTTTCGTAGATCAACGCGAAAATAGAAGTCTATTAGAGCATTACTCCAATGGCCGTAGTGTTTTAAATATGTTCTGCTACACTGGTGGATTTTCGTTCTATGCCATGCGTGGAGGTGCAAAATTAGTACATTCAGTTGATAGCTCATCAAAAGCAATACAGCTCACCAACGAAAATGTGGAACTTAATTTTCCCAATGACGATCGCCACAAAGCATATGCAGAGGATGCTTTCAAATTCCTTGGTGAAATGGATGATAAATACGATCTTATAATACTTGATCCACCAGCATTTGCTAAGCATAAAAGTGCTCTTAAAAACGCATTGATCGGTTATAGAAAGCTAAATCATAAAGCTTTTGATAAAATAAAACCGGGTGGAATACTATTCACATTCTCATGCTCTCAAGCAGTAACAAAAGAACAATTTCGTCTTGCAGTATTTAGTGCAGCGGCACAATCTCACCGCAAAGTCAGAATATTGCATCAACTCACGCAACCATGCGATCATCCTATCAATATTTATCACCCAGAAGGTGAGTATCTGAAAGGATTAGTATTATATGTAGAATAATCTATTCGTAACAAATATATTTATGAAGAAAAAATTTATTTATGCAGGATTACTTGCATTAGCATCATCAAATTTAGCTATGGCAACATCAAATATTCCAAATAACAATTATCATGTAGATCGATTTGCAGATATCGAAGTATTGCGCTACGATGTACCGGGATTTGACCAATTGACATTGCAGCAAAAAAAACTTGTATATTTCCTTTCACAAGCAGCTTTATATGGTAGAGAGATTCTTGCTGAACAAAATGTGAAATATAATCTTCAAATCCGAAAAACGCTTGAATTAATTTATACTAATCCTCAAACCGATAAGAATACCAAAGAATTTAAAGCTCTGGAAACTTATTTGAAACAAATATGGTTTGCCAATGGTATTCATCATCATTATAGTAGCGATAAGTTTACACCAAAATTTTCACAAGAATATTTTGTCACAGAGGTAAAAAAATTGAAGCAATCTCAATTACCAATCCCGCCAAAAAGTACATTAAAAGAATTTCTTGATGTAATTAATCCGGTGATTTTTGATCCTAAAGTAATGCCTAAAGCAGTAGCACAAGCTTCAGGAGTAGATTTGATACTTAATTCATCATCAAATCTATATGATGGTGTTACTCAAAAAGAGGTGGAAGACTATTATAATGACATAAAGAAAAATGATGGTCCCACTCCTGTATCTCATGGACTTAATTCACGAGTTACAAAAAAGAATGGGAAAATAGTTGAAGAAAGATACAAGCTTGGTGGTTTATATTCGGATGCAATTGAAAAAATACTTTTCTGGTTGGAAAAAGCTGAAGATGTTGCTGACACTCCGGAACAAAAAAATTACATTGCAAAACTACGTGCATACTATACAACCGGAGACCTTAAAACATTTGATGAATATTCAATATTGTGGACTGAAGACACTAAGAGCGAGATAGACTTCATAAATGGTTTTATAGAATCATACGGAGATCCTCTTGGTATGACTGGTTCATGGGAATCAATTGTAAACTTTAAGAATCATAAAGCATCTGAGCGCACTGAAATTATAAGCAATAATGCTCAATGGTTTGAGGATAATTCACCGGTTGATAAACGTTTCAAAAAAGAGGAGGTAAAAGGTGTATCGGCTAAAGTAATAACAGCATGTATTTTAGCTGGGGATGCTTATCCAGCTACACCTATCGGTATAAATTTGCCCAACTCAAATTGGATTCGTGCATCTCATGGTTCGAAATCAGTTACGATCGAAAATATTACCGATGCGTATGACAAAGCATCTATGGGCAATGGGTTCAATGATGAGTTTGTTCTCGGTCAAAATGAAAAGGATCTTATGGCAAAATATTTGTTTATTACAGATAACCTTCATACAGATCTTCATGAATGCTTAGGACATGGAAGCGGAAAGCTTCTTCCGGGAGTTGATCCCGATGCGATGAAAGCCTACGGAGCTACATTAGAGGAAACACGTGCAGATCTTTTTGCTTTATATTACCTTGCAGATCCTAAATTGGTGGAATTAGGACTCCTTGAAAATGAGGATGCTTATAAAGCAGAATATTATAAGTATATTCTTAACGGTCTTATGACACAGCTCATGCGCATAGAACCAGGAAAGGATGTTGAAGAATCTCATATGCGCAATCGTAAACTTATTGCTGAATGGGTATATGAGAATGGAAAATCTGATAATGTAATTGAGTATGTGAAGAAAAACGGAAAAACATTCATCAAGGTAAACGATTATCGAAAATTGCAGTATCTATTTGGCAAACTTCTTTCCGAAGTACAACGTATCAAGTCAGAAGGGGATTATGAAGCCGGTAAAGCTCTCGTGGAACAGTATGCTGTAAAAGTAGACCCAGCCATCCACAATGAAGTATTAGCTCGATATGCAACTCTTGATATTGCTCCATATAAAGGATTTGTTAATCCAATATATACTCCGGTAATGGATAAAAACGGTAATATCCAAGATGTAAAGCTTAATTTTACAGAAGGATATACGACCCAAATGTTGAGATACTCAAAAGATTATTCCCCTCTTACAAAGTAGGATTTTACACACAAACTAAAACATCGCTCATATTGTTATATCTAAACTTATTAATATACTATCAATATGAGCGATGTTTTGAATACCGAGGAAAGGGATAGCTTTGACGATTCAGTCTTTGGGCTTCCCGAAAGGAGAGAATATCCTATGCCCGATGCAGCACATGTGAGGGCAGCTGAAGCATATTTCAGATATTGTCCCGAAGAGCTAAAACCAAAGTTAGCAAGAGCCATATTACAAAAAGCACAAGAATATGGTGTGGATGTAAAGAGTCCTACCGTTCTTGAATATGCTCAGTAATAAAGAATCAAAACAATGGCGAAGTCTCAAATCGAGCTTCGCCATTGTTTATTATTTTAAAACTTACTTTACTACTTAAAGAAATACATGAAAGCTTTTACCATATTCTCATGATCACTCACAGATCCGGTTTCTCTAATAGAGTGCATAGCCCAAATTGGATTACCTACATCGACTCCGGCAATATCCATTTGAGAAGTAAATATATTGCCTAAAGTTGAACCACCTGCAACATCAGAATGATTTACAAAATATTGCACAGGCACACCTGATCCTCTACAAATTTCTGAAAATTTTGATGAGGAATACGCATCCGACATATATTTGCAATTCGCATTTATTTTAATTACCGGACCACCACCCATCACAGGATGATTCGTAATATCATATTTTTCAGAATAATTAGGATGAAACGCATGGGCATTGTCAGCTGAAATCATAAAAGATTTTGCTACGGCACGGAAGAAATCCTCTTCATCACCTCCCAATGCTACATTTAACCTCTTCAAAATATTTGACAAAACCGGAGATGCAGCTCCTTGTTTGGTTCCACTGCCTGTTTCTTCATTATCAAATATTGCCACAATTTTGGTCGCATTGCTTTCGGAGCTTTCAACCAGTGCTGTAACGGCTGCATGAACCATGCTAAGATCATCTATTCTACCCGAACATATAAACTCATCTTTGATTCCTAATAATTCAGCTTTTTGTGTATCATAAAGCATCAGATCGAAATCTATTATATCTTTTATATCCACTTTAAGCTCTGATGAAATCAAATTTAGGAGCATATTATCTTTCTCAGCTTCATCATTTATTATACCTATGACAGGAAGCATATCTTTCTGCTTTGAAAGTGGGTTGCCTTCATTTACAGAGCGATTGAAATGAATAGCGAGGTGCGGAATAGTGAGAATAGGACGATTAATACATAACAACCTTGATTCAATACCTTTTTTATCAAGATTCCTTACCATTACACGTCCGGCAATTGAAAGAGCACGATCAAACCATGTATAAAGTATCGGACCCCCATAAACTTCAGTATTAAGTTTTACAATACCCCCCTCAGTATTAATCTGAGCATTGGGCTTAATGCGAAAACATGGAGAATCGCTATGGGCTGCAATGATATTAAATCCGCTTTCAGCAATATTATCCATTCCTACATTTACAGCAAATAGGGCACTATCATTTTTTACAACATAAAATTTATCCCCCTTCTTAATATTCCACTTATTGGCTGGATTAAGCTCATGGTAGCCTGCTTTATTTAAAATTTTCTTTGTTGTCTCTACCGCATAAAAATTACATGGGCTATTATCCAGAAATTCTATTAATGAGTCAATGATTTTATTTTTTTTCATGATATAATATATTAATCGTT
Source organism: uncultured Muribaculaceae bacterium (assembly GCA_964646495.1). Lineage (GTDB taxonomy): Bacteria > Bacteroidota > Bacteroidia > Bacteroidales > Muribaculaceae > HGM05232. The sequence goes on along the minus strand of CAZYEO010000016.1, from coordinate 18,252 downwards.
ATTGTACTTTAAATGATGCAATGCACGAAGCACATTACATAATTTTGAGCCCCAATACCCTTCAAAATTCTCCTTACATAGTGATATTAGCTCGTTCACTTGTTCATTTGGAATATCCTCTACTGCCATTACAAAATTGTATAAATCTTGATAAATATCTGCAAGAGTTTCAGCGATGCTTACTCCAATAGGTGTATCCGAATATTTCATATCATCCTCAAAAACCTCAAGATATACATCATCCGGACCCATAAGAGTTTCAATATGGCGACGCAAATTCTCATAATAATCCTCATCAAGATATGAATCGACAAACATTTCTCCGGTAGTGTCTACAATCTTAATATCAGTAGCAGATATGTAAATACGTGGTAACAGCCTAATCATGGCGGTTATAAAACTATCACGATCAGATTCTCGAGCATTCTTAATTTCACGGCAATATTCTGTTGCCAGAGCGATGAAAGCGATACTGTTGGGGCTTAAGTTTTCTTTTTTGTCCATGATCGAAAATATTTATTTATAAAATGAGTTCTTTTTTATATATTCATAAACATCTTGAGGCAAAAAATGGCTCATGTTTTTATTTGCTCTTATAGACTTTCTTATAAAAGTTGATGACACTTCTACTATCGGAGCATCTTTAAGATACTTCACATTATCAGGCAAATTATTGGGGTCAATAGTGTATCCTAAGCGCGGATATATTAGAACGCCATATTTGCTTATAATATCTTCGGGGCATTTCCATTTATCAAAGCAAATCCAATTATCAGCACCAATTATTAATATAAATTGATGTTGAGATATTTTTTCTGATAAAGCATTCAATGTATCTATAGTGTAGGATGGTTTCGGAAGTGAAAATTCAAAAGCAGAAACAATGACATCCGAACATCTTTCAGAAACCATATCACACATGCGTATGCGAGCTTCATCACTCACATATTCAGAATCATCTTTTAATGGATTTTTAGGAGTAATCATAAGCCATAACTTATCAATATCACAAAATTGTGATATGTAATTAGCCAAAATTGCATGCCCAGTGTGAATTGGGTTGAAAGAGCCTCCTAAAATACCTATTTTCATTTATCTTTATTTATAAATATTGATATTATATCGCGTGTATGATTTATCGCATCTATAAGCACATCATTAACCACTTCAAAATCGAATTGAGGAGCAAATGATAATTCATATTTTGCTTTTTCAAGACGCACATTTATGGATTCGATGGGATCTGTTCCACGAGACAGTAATCTATGGCGCAAAGTATCAATACAAGGTGGTTTAATGAAAACCGATATGGCTTCATTACCAAATTGATTCTTTACATTAATTCCTCCTTTTACATCAATATCAAGAATAACATTCTTGCCATCCTTCCTTATCCTTTCAATTTCTGATTTAAGAGTTCCATAATAGCCACCCGGATATACCTCTTCATATTCCACAAGCTCATTATTAGCAATTGCTTGTTGAAATTGATCCAACGAAAGGAAATAATAGTTTACACCATTTTGTTCACCTCTGCGCGGTGGGCGTGTAGTAGCGGATATAGAAAATTCAAGCCCAAGGGTATTATCCTTCACTAATTCTCCTATTATTGTTGATTTTCCACATCCTGATGGAGCCGATATTATTATTAATTTTCCTTTTGTCATAAAATTAAATTCCTGTTTTAGATTCTACATTACGTTCAACACCTGTTCCTTTATTTGCTCCAATTCATCCTTCATACGAACTACAATACGTTGCATCTCGGGGTTGTTGGATTTCGATCCTAAAGTATTAATCTCACGACCCATTTCTTGACTTATAAAGCCCAATTTTTTACCCTGCCCGTGAGCGTGATCCATAGTCTCAATAAAATAATCAAGATGATTGCGCAAGCGTTGCTTTTCTTCATTAATATCAAGTTTTTCAATGTAAAAAATCATTTCCTGCTCAAAACGTCCACGGTCAAATTCAATACCCTCAAGCTTTGAAAGGGCATCATAAATGCGTGCTTTTATTTTTGCCACGCGTTCTTTTTCCAATGGCTCTACATCTGTGAGCAATGTTCCTATATTATGGATTTTTTCACGAAAAACCATACTTAGTCTGTTACCCTCCTGAGTACGATAATCCATCAACGCTTTTACGGCAGATACTACCGCATTATTCATCGCTTTCATTTCATCCTCAGAAATTTCGTGTCCATTATCTTGCTTCAAGACATCTGGCATACGCAACAATGTTGAATACCAATCAGTAGGAAGAGGAATTTCTAATACAGCCGATATTTGTTCTATCTGAGCTTTATATGCCGACACCAATGGAACATTAATGGAAGCAGCTTCATATTGTTCATTAGATTCAACTGAAATATTTAATTCCACTTTACCGCGCTCAAGAATACGCGACACCTCGTTTCGCAAATCTAATTCGATTTCACGATATGCTTGTGGCAATCTCACCGACAAGTCAAGTTGTTTGCTGTTTAAAGATTTGATCTCCGCTGTTATCTTTTTATTATTGAAGATAACTATAGCCTTACCAAATCCGGTCATTGATAGGATCATTATAAAGTATTTTTTGCAAAATTACTCTCTAAATTGAAAGCAATAGCATTAAAAGCAGAAAAAATGGTAAATTTGCAGATAATATTTTTTTGACAATGGCAAATATTCTAAATATAGACACTTCGACAGAGGTTTGTTCGGTAGCATTAGCAACCGATGGCGAGGTAGTACTTCATCATGAAGATTACAACGGACGCAATCACGCTCAATTACTTAGCGGATTTATCGAAAGTGCAATGAAATACGTTCACAGCCGTGAAATCAAACTTGATGCAATAGCTGTGAGCATCGGTCCCGGATCATATACAGGATTGCGCATAGGATTATCCGAAGCCAAAGGGTTGTGCTTTGGGTTAGGAATACCGTTAATCGGTATAAATACGCTTCAAATAATGGTGGTAGGAGTAATGTTTAATCATGAAATCGATGAAGAATCGTTATTTATACCCATGATTGACGCAAGACGAATGGAGGTATTTACCGGCGTTTATGATCTTTCATTAAATGAATTGTTGCAACCATGCCCTTTAATTCTTGAAGAAGGATCTCTAAATGAATATATTAATACGGGAAGAAAAATAATTCTATGTGGGAATGGCTCGGATAAAGCTCTTGATATTTTAGCTGGGGAAAATATCACGCATATTCCTCGTGTAAAACCTGTGGCTGTGGATATGCCTGCATTATCAGAAAGAGCATTTAGAAACAATGATTTTATTGATGTTGCATACTCTACACCTCAATATCTTAAAGAATTTCAAGCTACAACTCCCAAAAAAGCAATTTAAAATATATTTAACTCCATTTTTTGGATGTTAGATTCTACTGTTACGAAATAAACTTATAAATTTGTAATGAATAATTACCTCGAGATAGAAATGTTAGAATATAATTCACAGCTCAAAAAATTAATTCTTCCTGAATATGGGAGAAATGTACAGCAAATGGTTGACCATTGTGTCACTATTCCTGATAGAGCTGAACGTACTAAGTGCGCTCAATCAATTATACATATAATGGGCAATTTATTCCCACATCTGAGAGATATAGAAGATTCAAAGAACAAATTATGGGATCACTTAGCTATCATGTCTGATTTTAGGCTTGATATAGATTTCCCATGCGAAATTATACATAAAGAGAACCTATACACTCGTCCCGACAAAGTGGAATATCAATTATCACCTATTAAATATCGCCATTACGGTAAGATTATTGAATTGATGATAGAGCGAGCTTCTGTATATCCTGAAGGGGAGCAGAAAAACCTGCTCATTTCACTTATTGCTCACCACATGAAAAAATTGATTTTTGCAATCAATAAAGAGGGGGTAGAGGATGAAAAAATATTCAAGGATTTATATCATTATTCACATGGAAGAATCAACCTTGATCCATCTACATATAAACTCCGTGAATTCAAAGAAGCACCAACTCCTACACAACAAAACAATAAACGAAATAATAAGCGTAAAGCAAAATAACCATATCTATTTACCCTAAAAATAATATTGCGATGAGTACATTTATTGTAGAAGGTGGACACAAATTGCATGGCGACATAATTCCTCAAGGCGCAAAAAATGAAGCGTTGGAAATACTATGCGCTACATTACTCACTGCTGAGAAAGTGACCATTTCAAATCTTCCGGATATCCTTGATGTGAATAATCTTATTGCACTATTGAAGGATATGGGAGTGAAAGTGGAGAAAGAAGAGGGTACTACTTATTCATTTTGTGCGGATAGTATTGATTTATCATATCTTCGTTCACAAGAATTTATTTCAAAATCAGCATCCCTCAGAGGATCTGTAATGATAATAGGTCCTTTGGTGGCTCGTTTCGGATTTGCTATTTTACCAAAACCGGGAGGTGACAAAATTGGACGTCGTCGTTTAGATACTCATTTTGTTGGTATTCAGAAACTGGGAGCCGATTTTAAATATAATTCTCAAGAACATTTATACGAGGTTAATGCCGACAAACTCAAAGGAACATATATGCTCCTTGACGAAGCATCTGTTACAGGAACTGCCAATATCCTTATGGCAGCAGTATTAGCAGAAGGGACTACAACCATATATAATGCTGCTTGTGAACCATACATACAGCAATTGTCCAAAATGCTCATTTCTATGGGGGCGAAAATATCCGGTGTAGGATCGAACCTTCTTACTATTGAAGGTGTAACGGAGTTACATGGATGCAGCCATAGAATTCTTCCCGATATGATAGAAGTAGGTAGTTTTATCGGAATGGCAGCTATGACAGGCTCTGAGATAACACTGAAAAATGTTTCGTTTGATGATCTTGGAATAATTCCCGATAGCTTCAAACGATTAGGTATTACACTCGAACGTATAAACGATGATATTCATATTCCGGCTCATGAAGGATATGAAATAGACAAATTTATAGATGGTTCTATAATGACGATTTCAGATGCTACATGGCCGGGATTATCGCCGGACTTATTGAGTGTTTTTCTGGTTGTCGCCACACAAGCAAAAGGTTGCGTATTAATACATCAGAAAATGTTTGAGAGCCGTCTGTTTTTTGTAGACAAATTAATTGACATGGGGGCACAAATAATTTTATGTGATCCACACCGCGCTGCTGTAATAGGCTCTGGGAAATTAAATTCTCTTCGCGCAACTAATATGGTGTCACCTGATATTCGTGCCGGAATCGCAATGTTGATAGCAGCTATGTCGGCTCGTGGCACAAGCCATATACATAACATCGACCAGATTGATCGTGGATATCAGGATATCGATAAACGACTTAATGCTATTGGCGCAAAAATATTGCGTATTTCATAAATTGTAACTAAAATGATTACACGAGACGAGATAATTGAAATAGGTCAATTCAACAAACCACACGGAATTTCAGGTGAAATTTCGGCGTCATTCACGTGTGATGCTGAAGTTTTAGACAATTTTTCATGCTATATTATTGACATCAATGGCATTTATGTGCCTTTTTTTATTGAAAGCCTACGACCTAAAAACGATCACACCGTTCTTCTTAAATTTGAAGGAATGAATAGTGATGAAAGCGTGAAACAATATTCAAATCGCAGCATTTATGTTCTAAAAAAAGAATATGATGCAATTATCACGGATGAGACTGATGAGGAGGACGACGATTCAGCAACTCCAGCCGATTATTTCATAGGTTATAAAATAATTGATGTGAGACATGGAGAAATCGGTGAAATTATTGATATTGACGACTCCACCGAAAATGCTCTATTCATTGTCATGAATGATGAAAAAGAAGAATTTTACATTCCAATTACCGAAGATTTTATTACAGGAATTGATGATACGGATTTGACAATAAATATGTCGCTTCCTGACGGAATTCTGGACTTATAGAAATAAAAGCAAAACAATAATTCAATTTTTATTAACAACCAATTTTATAACTTAGAAAACTAAAACCCCACTAAATTATAAAGATTATGAGCGCAAACGAAGTAAAAGAGTATGATGAAGATGAAGCAATAAAATTCATCAAGAATAAAATTCAAAGTAGTGTTAAAACTAAGTATTCAGATGATGACATTCTCACCGTTATCGATTTAGTGTTTGATTATTATGACGAACAAGGATTTTTAGATGTTGATTCCGATGATGATGAGGCAATGCTGAGCGAAACAGACCTCATAGGATATGTAAAGAATCAACTTCGCAAAGATTCCGATAATGAAATCGATATAGATGATGTCAAGCATATAGTTTTAGCTGAGCTTGAATATGAGGAAACACTCGGTATATATTGATATAAAAAATAATGATCAGAAAAAAAATAATATATCTTACAGTTGCTATATCAGCTTTTTCTTTAACAATTCAATATTCTCCTAAAAGTTATGGACAAAATATATTTAAGACGATAAAAGGAGCTTTTGATAGTAATCATAAAGAGGCTAAGAGCAAATCTAATGATAAGGACAAAAAATCTAAATCAGAGGATATTTATGATCTTACTTTAGATGAAAACATCGAAAACCCACCTTTAGGTAAATATACTGAAGAAATAAAAGTATTTCAACGTAAACAAGCTGTCAGACTAAAAAAAGAAAAGTATAACACTGAACTCACCAGAGAGGGTGAAGTAATTGTTATCACAATTCCGGCAGCCGATCTTTTCATGCCTAATGATACTGTATTATCTGCTGAAGGCATAAAACTATTAATCCCATTGCTTAGATTCTTAAAAACACCTGACAACTACAGGATGCTCATGAATATGCATACGGATAATACAGGCACAAAAGATTTCACTTTTAATCTGTCTCGTCAGCGTGTAGAGGCGATATTTGATTGGTTTGAAACTCAAAACGTAAATACAGATTTTATTATTCCCTATGCTGCAGGTCTAAGCCAACCGCTTCGACCAAATAATTCCATGGACAATAGAATTATTAATCGAAGATTGGAAATATATCTTGTGCCGGGAAAAGCAATGATTGAAAACGCCAAAAAATCAACATTACAGCTATAGAGATTCGGTATTTGCCGAAAAAAGAATTAATTTTGCAAACTAAATTTTTTGTAAACGAATATACCAATAATATAATGGCAAAAGAGCTAAAAGATCTAACTAAAAGAGCCGATAGTTATTCTCAATGGTACAATGACCTTGTGGTGAAAGCCGACTTGGCTGAACAATCTGCTGTGCGCGGATGCATGGTAATCAAACCATACGGTTACGCAATATGGGAAAAAATGCAACGTCAGCTTGACGATATGTTTAAGGAAACCGGACATGTAAATGCCTATTTCCCTCTTCTTATTCCAAAATCATTTCTAAGTAAAGAAGCTGCTCACGTTGAAGGATTTGCCAAAGAATGTGCAGTAGTAACACACTATCGTCTTAAAAATGATCCTAATGGTGGTGGGGTAGTAGTAGATCCGGCAGCCAGATTAGAAGAAGAATTAATAATTCGACCCACATCGGAAACAATAATCTGGAATACATATAAAAACTGGATTCAATCATACCGCGACCTACCAATATTATGCAATCAATGGGCAAATGTATTTCGATGGGAAATGCGCACAAGAATGTTTCTTCGCACAGCCGAATTTTTGTGGCAAGAAGGGCACACAGCTCATGCTACAGAGGAAGAGGCTCTGATTGAAGCTAAAAAGATGCTTGATGTATATGCTGAATTTGCCGAAAAATACATGGCTGTTCCTGTAATTAAAGGTGTAAAATCTGCTAATGAAAGATTTGCCGGTGCATTGGAAACTTTTACCATCGAAGCAATGATGCAGGATGGTAAAGCACTTCAATCGGGTACTTCTCATTTTTTAGGGCAGAATTTTGCTAAAGCATTCGATGTGAAATTCATCAATAAGAATAATGAACTTGAATATGTGTGGGCAACATCATGGGGTGTTTCTACTCGCTTAATGGGAGCATTAATCATGACTCACTCAGATGACAATGGGCTTGTGCTTCCACCACACTTAGCACCCATACAAGTAGTGATTATCCCTATATATAAGAATGATGAACAGTTATCTCTTATTAATGATAAGGTGGATCCTATTTTTAAAAATCTTAAGAAAGCAGGTATCAGCGTAAAATATGATAATGCCGACAATAAACGTCCAGGATTCAAATTTGCCGATTATGAATTAAAGGGTGTACCAGTCCGCTTAGTATTAGGTGCAAGAGATATTGAAAACGGAACAATAGAAGTAATGCGTCGTGATACACTTGAGAAGACTACTGTACCAATTGATGGAATTGAAGATTATGTTGCTCAATTACTCGAAGATATTCAAAATAATATATTCGACAAGGCATATAAGTTCAGAGCCGAAAAAACTATTGAAGTAGATACATACGATGAATTTAAAGAGAAAATAGATAATGGAGGCTTTATTCTTGCTCATTGGGATGGCACACCAGAAACCGAAGAAAAAATTAAAGAGGAAACTAAGGCAACTATCAGATGTATTCCTCTCGATGGTGATAAAACACCCGGTGTATGCATGGTTACAGGCAAGCCCTCTGCTCAAAGAGTAATATTTGCCAGAAATTATTGATTCTAAACAATTTATCAACTTATAATCAGAAACTTGTATCCTAAAAGAATAACTGACTTTTGGATACAGGTTTTTTTTTGATGCCTTAGCCAATTGCATTATTAACTAATAATTGTTAGTTTTGTAAGGCATATTTAATAATAAATAACCCTCCTTGCATAATGAGAAAATATATATCAGATTTTATTGTCACAGAAAATATGACTTTAAGCCATAGTTATGCTTTACTAAAATTAAAGCCTACAAATGGTGAAACATTGCCACAAATAAAACCGGGGCAGTTTGTTGAAATTAAAATAACCGGTTCGGAAAATACTTTTTTGCGACGTCCCATATCTATATGCAACATTGATAGCAATAAAAATGAAATCTGGTTACTAATTAGGAATGCCGGAGAAGGAACTAAAACTCTTATAGACTCTCAAATAGGTTCTATGTTCAATATGATGATTCCGTTAGGAAACTCATTTTCCTTCCCTAAAGAAAAATCCGATAAAGTACTGCTGGTAGGTGGTGGAGTGGGGGTAGCTCCATTATTATATTTTGGAAAGGTACTTTCTGAGAAAGGTTATAATCCTGTGTTTTTATTAGCTGCAAAGACTAAATCCGACCTTTTATTAGTAGATAAATTCAGCGAAATAGCTCCTGTTTTAATATCCACTGATGACGGTAGTTATGGAGAGAAAGGAATCGTGACTCATAATAGCGTATTTAATAATCTGGATAATTTTACCAATATATTTTGTTGTGGCCCTCTCCCAATGATGAAAGGGATTGCTAAAATTGCATCCGACAATGGAGTAGAGTGTGAAGTGTCATTGGAAAATCTCATGGCTTGTGGCATAGGAGCTTGTCTGTGCTGCGTTGAAGACACTACTGATGGTAATGTGTGTGTGTGTAAAGAGGGTCCAATATTTAACATTAAGAAATTGAAATGGTAGATCTAAATGTAAAAATAGGAAATATATGCCTTAAAAATCCTGTGCTAACAGCATCAGGGACATTTGGCTATGGAGAAGAATTTGTCGACTTTATCGATTTGAATAGGTTGGGGGGAATAATAATTAAAGGGACTACACTCAACCACCGCGAAGGGAATCCGTATCCTCGCATGATAGAAACCCCATCTGGTATGCTCAATGCTGTGGGACTCCAAAATAAAGGGATAAATTATTTTGTAGAACACATATATCCTCGCATCAAGGATTATGACACAGAAATCATTGTCAATGTATCTGGAGCATCCATATCTGATTATGTGGAAGTATTAGAAAAATTATCCCCTCTCGACAAAATAAATGCTGTAGAGATTAATATATCTTGCCCCAACGTTAAAGAGGGTGGAATGGCTTTTGGGACAACATGCGGTGGAGCTGCAAGTGTGACAAAGGCCTGTAGAGATGCGTTTTCAAAAACAATGATTGTGAAATTATCACCTAATGTCACCGATATTGCCGATATTGCAAGATCTGTAGAAAACGAAGGAGCTGATGCAGTAAGCCTTACGAATACATTTCTCGGAATGGCAATCAATACAGAATCCCAAAAACCATACCTATCGACAATTACAGGAGGACTTTCTGGCCCATGTATTCGTCCGATAGCAGTAAGAATGGTATGGCAAGTAGCTAATGCTGTGAAAGTTCCGGTAATAGGACTTGGTGGAATAATGAATGGGCGTGACGCAATAGAATTTATCCTCGCTGGAGCAACAGCTATACAAGTAGGGACGGCAAATTTTATAGATCCTACAATTACAATAAAAATTATTGATTACATTGAGGAGTATATGAAGCGTCATAATATTTCAAATATTTCAGAAATAATAGGAGCCGTAAACCACTGACATAATAATGAGTAAAATTCTTATTGTAGACGATGAGCAACAAATTAGATCACTTCTAAAACGCATTCTGGAGTTAGAAGGATATAATGTTTGTGAAGCATCCGATTGCAAGAGTGCTATTAATAAACTCACACAGGAAAAACCTGATGTGATACTTTGTGATGTTTTTCTTCCCGATGGTAATGGTGTAGATCTTATCACACAAATGAAAAAAATATTGCCGGAATGTGAGATTATTTTACTCACAGCACACGGAAATATTTCAGATGGCGTTCAAGCCATTAAAAATGGTGCATTCGACTACATAACTAAAGGTAATGACAACAACAAAATTATTCCTTTAATAAATCGTGCTGTTGGAAAAGCTAAACAAAACAATAAAAAAGATAACTCCACAAATAAGGTTCAAGATAAATATAAATTTGAATATATAATTGGAGAATCTAAAGCAATAAAAGATGCTATCAGTTTAGCTCAAAAAGTATCGAACACCAATGTTCCTGTGTTATTAACAGGAGAAACGGGAACAGGGAAAGAGGTATTTGCCCAGGCAATCCATCGCAATAGTCAAAGAGCAAAGAACAACTTTGTAGCAGTAAACTGCTCAGCATTCAGCAAAGAATTACTTGAGAGTGAAATGTTTGGCTATAAAGCCGGAGCATTCACTGGAGCAATAAAGGATAAAAAAGGACTATTTGAAGAAGCAAATCACGGTACTATTTTTTTAGATGAAATAGGAGAAATGGCAATCGAATTACAGGCTAAATTGTTGCGTGTGTTGGAGCTTAACGAATTTATCAGAATAGGAGATACAAAACCTATAAATGTGGATGTACGAATAATTGCAGCCACAAACAGAAATCTTCCTGAAGAAATAAAATCGGGGAGATTCCGAGAAGACCTTTTTTATCGTTTATCAGTATTTACGGTCACATTACCACCTCTACGCGAAAGAAAAGGAGATATAAGTATTCTTATTGATTATTTTATCGATAAACTATCCGATAAACTTGGGCGACCCACAGCATCGGCGTCCAAAGAATACAAACAAATATTAGAGACCCAAAGGTGGCAGGGAAATATACGCGAATTACGCAATATGATTGAACGAAGTCTTATTGTTTCTGATGCCTCGATCCTAACTCCAAAAGACCTCCCGGTGGAAATGCAGAATAATTCATCTGATTCCAATGCTTTAGATCTCTCTTCCGTGGAACGTAGGCATATTAAAAGCGTATTGGAATATACAAACGGCAATAAAACAGAAGCCGCAAGAGTACTTAAAATTGGATTAACCACACTGTATCGCAAAATAGAAGAATATTCATTATAGTATCAAAATGAAATACACCATATCATAATGGTAGGGTTGTTCAGAAAATCTGAGCAGCCCTATTCTTATATATCACTATAAATCAACCATATATGAGCAAATTATTTTTTTGGTATGCTATTTGGAACAATTGCCCCATATTAATTATTATATAATAAAAACTTAATATGTTTACTATTTTATTTATTATCGGAATTCTATTGTTTTTATATCTTGGTTATGTATTATTGAAACCGGAAAAATTTTAATCTATTTAGTAATGAATCCAGAATTAATCGGAGTTATCCTACAGATAACTATAGTAGCAATTATAAGCTACCCATTAGGAAAATATATCGCAAAGATATATAAAGGTGAAAAGACTTGGACTGATTTTTTATCACCTATCGAGAATTTTATTTACCGAATATGCGGTATAAACTCCATGAAAGGAATGACATGGAAAGGATTTCTAAAGTCTTTGCTTGTCCTCAATGCATTTTGGTTTGTGTGGGGCTTCACATTACTGCTTATTCAAGGTATTCTGCCTCTTAATCCTCAGCACAACCCATCGCAATCAATATCATTGGCATTTAATACCTGCATAAGCTTTATGGTGAATTGCAACTTGCAGCATTATAGCGGAGAGTCAGGATTAACCTACTTCACTCAATTATATGTGATTATGTTGTTTCAATTCATCACAGCAGCAACAGGAATGGCAGCTATGGCAGGGGTAATGAAAGGATTAGCATCAAAATCCACAAATTTAATCGGGAATTTCTGGTATTATTTTGTACGCAGTATTACTCGTATATTATTGCCTTTATCTCTTATCCTTGGATTGTTCCTCATATTGGAAGGAACTCCCATGACATTTGATGGCAATATGAACATTACGACATTGGAAGGGACTCAACAGGAAATATCGCAAGGACCTGCTGCCGCTATTATAGCCATCAAACAACTTGGGACTAATGGCGGAGGCTTTTTCGGTACAAATTCTGCACACCCACTTGAAAATCCATCATACCTATCCAATATGCTCGAATGCTGTGCAATATTATTGATACCAATGGCACTCGTATTCGCATTCGGCTTCTATTTGAAGCAACGCAAGTTAGCCAATTATATATTTGGAGTAATGTTTTTCGCTTTTATAATAGGCGTTGTGGTGAATTACATTCAGGAAACAGGTGGAAATCCTCGTATATCCGAAATGGGAATATCCCAAAATTCAGGAGCAATGGAGGGAAAAGAGGTGCGTCTGGGAGCTGCCTCCACATCATTGTGGAGTGTAGCCACCACTGCTACATCCAATGGATCTGTAAACGGCATGATGGATTCAGGAATGCCACTTTCAGGATTAGTTGAAATGCTTAATATGCAAATTAATACTTGGTTTGGTGGAGTAGGAGTAGGGTGGATGAATTATTTTACATTCATGATTATTGCCGTGTTTATCAGTGGACTTATGGTAGGGCGTACCCCTGAATTTCTGGGTAAGAAAATAGAAGCTAAAGAGATGAAAATAGCCACCATAATTGTATTAATACATCCGCTTCTTATATTAGGAGGGACAGCATTGGCAAGCTATATATTTGTCAATGATCCAAGTGTAGTTACATCCGATGGAGGATGGCTTGCCAATAATGGATTTCACGGTATGAGCGAAATGCTATATGAATATACATCATCGGCTGCTAATAATGGATCAGGATTTGAAGGTCTTAATGATAATAATACTTTCTGGAATGTTACCACTGGTGTAATATTACTTATAAGCAGATATGTACCATTAATTGGGCAAATAGCGATTGCCGGACTTCTTGCTGAAAAAAAATATATCCCCGAAAGTTCCGGTACATTGAAAACAGATACTGTTACTTTTTCGGCAATGACTCTTACGGTTATTTTTATAATTGCAGCATTGGCATTTTTCCCTGCTCTTGCTTTAAGTACTATTTCGGAATATCTTAGTCTATAAAGAAAATATTAAAATGAACAAAAATAAATCGACAGCTCTTTTTACAAAAGAGCAGATAATAGGAAGTTTCACTCAATCATTTGTGAAACTAAATCCACGCACCATGATTAAAAACCCCATCATGTTCACAGTGGAAATAGCCACGGCAATAATGCTATGGGTCACCATATATTCTTTATTTGACCATTCTCAAGGATCATTAGGATATAATTTTATAGTATTTCTTATGCTTTTTGTTACGCTGTTATTTGCCAATTTCGCAGAATCGATTGCAGAAGCCAGGGGGAAAGCACAGGCTGATGCTTTGCGAAAAACTCGCGAAGAAACTCCGGCTAAAATCATGATCGATAATAAAATAAACACTGTCAATAGTTCTCAATTAAAAAAAGGGGATATATTTATGTGCGAAGCTGGTGATATTATTCCTGCTGATGGTGAAATTATAGAGGGTTTGGCTTCAATCGACGAAAGCGCAATTACAGGTGAAAGCGCACCAGTGATACGTGAAGCAGGTGGTGATAAAAGCTCGGTCACTGGTGGCACTAAAGTACTCTCCGATCAAATAAAGGTGAGAATTACAACTCAACCGGGTGAAAGTTTTCTTGATAAGATGATAGCTCTCGTAGAGGGAGCATCACGTCAGAAGACTCCCAATGAAATAGCACTTACAATTCTTCTTGCTGGGTTTACATTAGTGTTTGTCATAGTGTGTATTACCCTGAAACCTCTTGCTGATTATAGTAAGACTACCATTACAATAGCTGCTTTTATTTCCTTATTTGTGTGCCTCATTCCTACTACTATCGGGGGGTTATTATCAGCTATAGGAATTGCCGGAATGGATAGAGCATTAAGAGCTAATGTAATTACAAAATCTGGGAAAGCTGTCGAAACAGCCGGAGATGTTGATACTCTTCTCCTCGATAAAACAGGAACAATAACTATTGGTAATCGAAAGGCTACTCGTTTTGTATCAGTGAATCAGCATGAACAAGATCGCGAATTTATTGAATGCTGCGTGCTCGCTTCTATTGCCGACGAAACTCCTGAAGGGAAATCTATAATTGAACTTGCAAAGAAACTCAAACTGTACCCTCAAAAAATAGATATAGATGGTGCCAGAATGGTAAAATTTACAGCTGAAACAAAATGCTCAGGAATTGACCTTAAAGAGGGACAACAAATACGTAAAGGAGCTTTTGAATCAATGAAACAAATATGTATGGAAGCTAATAACGAGTTTCCTACATACATAGAAAACCTGATAAATGAGATTGCCGCAAATGGAGGGACACCCCTTGTAGTATGCATTAATAAAAAGGTTGCAGGAGTAATAGAGCTACAAGATATTATAAAACCAGGTATTCAAGAAAGGTTTGAACGTTTACGTAAAATGGGTGTAAAAACAGTTATGGTAACCGGTGACAATCCTCTCACAGCAAAATACATTGCAAATAAGGCTGGTGTAGATGATTTTATCGCGGAAGCAAAACCAGAAGATAAAATGAGATATATAATGGCTGAACAACAGGAAGGGAAACTGGTAGCAATGATGGGCGATGGAACAAATGATGCTCCTGCATTGGCACAAGCAGATATTGGTGTAGCCATGAATAGTGGGACTCAAGCGGCAAAAGAAGCTGGGAATATGGTAGATTTGGATAACGACCCCACTAAATTGATAGAGATTGTGGAAATAGGAAAACAATTATTGATGACGCGTGGAACTCTTACCACTTTTTCTATAGCCAACGATGTAGCAAAATATTTTGCTATAGTACCGGCTCTATTCATGATTGGCATACCTGAATTGGCTACACTTAATATCATGAACCTTCACTCTCCGGAAAGCGCTATCCTATCTGCGGTAATATTCAATGCTATTATTATACCCCTCCTCATTCCGTTGGCACTAAAGGGGATTAAATATAAACCAATTGGAGCATCCGCACTATTGAGACGCAATCTATTGATATACGGATTGGGCGGAGTAATTGCACCATTTATAGGCATAAAATTAATTGATATACTCGTAAGTTTAGCTTTCTAAAATAAATAATTGATAATGAAAACTTTATATATTTCAATAAAAATTACAATCCTCATGGCTCTTTTATTAAGTGTAGTATATGTAATTACATTATGGGGATTTGCTGAAATAGCGGCTCCCAATGGGGGCAATCCAGAAGTAGTGACACTTCACGGTAAGATTGTTGGGGCTTCAAATATAGGACAGAATTTTACAGAAGATATATACTTCTGGGGACGACCATCATGTGCCGGTGATGGTTATAATGCAACAGCATCGGCAGGGAGTAATAAAGGTCCTACTAATGAAGAGTATCTTGATGAGGTGAAGCAAAGAATAAATATATTTCTTGCAAAACATCCATATCTACATCGTTCGGAGGTAACTGCCGAAATGGTAACTGCAAGCGGATCAGGGCTTGACCCTGATATTACTCCTGAATCGGCAAAAATACAAATAAAACGTGTTGCCGATGCACGAGGAGTCTCGACTTCAACAATAAAAGCAATAGTAGATGAATCTATAGAAAAACCTTTATTGGGTTTTATTGGAACTACAAAAATTAATGTATTGAAACTTAACAAAAAACTCGATGAAAGATTGCTAAAATAGCAATTAATCCCATTTATAGAATTAGTTTATTTATATTTGTAATTGATCTCACAACTCAATTTTATGGAATTGGACAGGGAACATAATGTACAGCACTTTCTTAAACTTATACAGAAATCCCGGAGAGGAAAATTCAAACTGTATATTGGAATGATTGCCGGTGTTGGTAAAACATATAGAATGCTTCAAGAAACCCGTGAACTTATGGGTAATGGAGTTAATATCTGCATTGGATATGTGGAGACTCATGGCCGGAAAGATACCGAAGCCCTTCTTGATGGATTACCAATAATTCCTCGACGAAAAATTTTTTATAAAGGGAAAGAGTTTGAAGAAATGGACTTGGAAACGATTATTCGAATCCATCCTGATATTGTGATTGTAGATGAATTAGCCCACACCAATGTAGAAGGGAGCATAAACGAGAAAAGATGGCAAGATGTGGAAACCCTTTTAGACGAAGGAATAAATGTTATTTCAGCGGTCAACATTCAGCATATAGACAGCCTTAATGATGAAGTAAAGAGGATCGTAGGCATTGATATTAAAGAACGTATTCCCGATAGCGTATTGCGCGATGCCGATGAAATTGTAAACATAGATCTCACAGCCGATGAATTAATTGAGCGATTAAAGGCAGGTAAAATATACGATCCTCAGAAAGTAGAATCTGCTCTAAATAATTTCTTTAAAATTAGCAATATACTTCAATTGCGTGAATTAGCACTCAAAGAAGTTGCACTACGCATAGAAAAACAGGTAGAAAACGAGGTTATTGCCACCGATAGAGGAGTAAGACACGAAAAGTTTCTTGCTTGCATAAGTGCGGCAGAACACACACCCAGGCATATAATTAGGAAAGCCGCTCGATTGGCAACCAGATATAACACCACTTTCACAGCTTTATATGTACAAACAAATGCTGAAAGTTTAGATAAAATAAGTCTCAATAATCAACGATATTTACTAAATCATTTCAAACTCGTCACAGAGTTGGGTGGTGATATAATAAAAATACAATCAAATGATATATTAGGCAGCATATTAAGCACCTCCAAAGAGTTGCAAATTACCACAATATGCATAGGAATACCCAATTTTAAATTATTAAAAGCATTTTCGACAGCACGTAAATACCGGAATTTTCTAAAAGGAACATCTTCTGCCGGAATTGATATTATTATTGTAAGCTAAAAATTAATTTTACTTGTATGAAAATCAAATTGAAAATAATATTAAGCATTATTGCCATGATGGCATTGGTAGTGCTTTTAGTATCATTATCCATAATTAACCTTCAAATACTCACCGCAACTGACCCCAATAGCCCGGCGGCAATGCCTGGATTATCGAGAGCTTTGACTTGGATTTCAATAATAGGCGTAGCTTGTGTATTCCTCAGCATTGGGTTATTAGTATGGCTTCCTCGTTCAATAAGCAAGCCAATTACGGCACTCAAAAATGGGATTCAGGAGATATCAAATCATAATTATGGAAAAAGACTCGACAATAACGTTACACCTGAATTTAAGGAAATTACCGAAAGTTTCAATAATATGGCACAACGTCTCTCTGAATATCGTGAAAGCTCACTTGCAGAAATTCTTGCAGCCAACAAATTTATGGAATCAATTGTAAACTGTATTTCAGAACCTATTATTGTTCTTAACAAAGAAAGGCAAATAATTTTTATAAATGAAAAAGCTCTCGGGATTCTCAACCTACAACGAAATGCCATTATAAATAAATCTGCGGAAGAAATAGCTTTGAGAAATGATTTATTGCGAAGACTTATGCTCGAATTAGTGATGCCGGAACACAAAACT
>CAZYEO010000015.1:0-26256 GCA_964646495.1 uncultured Muribaculaceae bacterium | reverse complement strand
TTATATTTTTTTTGTATTGTGCAATGTTTCGGAATCTCATTCTTATAATTATTTCTTTTACAAAACTATCTTTTAATCCCTCGATAAACTTATACAATATTGCCACAAGCGTGATTATAATAATCATTCTTTATAATATAACAAATTGTAAAAAATGGGCTTTAATTAGTTATTTTGTATTCTCATTTTTAAATGCCCTAATTATACCTTTATTTTATGAGAGTTACATTGAGGAGCTTCGGAGTTCTCTTATTATCTTTACTGTTCTATCAGGTATGATTTCACTATTGCTATGCTTAAAAAGCAATAAAATTTCAGGGTGGCGCGTATTTTATCCAAAGGAAGAAGATAATATTGGTCAACAAGATGTAGAACAAGTATCGCTTTCAATTGTAGAAGATAGCACTGTTGTGTCGACAGATTCGACCACTGATGAGGTGTTTATATCCTCACTGCCGAAAAATAAAAATGGAGAGTTTGACTACGATAGCTTTACTCCTGCACAAGTGTACGAGTATAGTAGGATAACAGAGGGTGAAGATGTCGCGATTGCTGATGTAGTAGCTACGGTAGCCGATTATGACGCCAAGATTAAAAAGGCTGAGGAAGATTTATCTAAGGAGGTAGGTAATGCAAGGTCTTCAGCACGTGCAAAACTAAAGAGTTTGCAGGCTAAACGTGATGTGTGGAGTGGGCTAATTTCAAAACTTTCTAAATTTTAACAAATGGAAATATTAATATATATCGCTATATTAGGATATTTAGCGTTCGAGACACAATCTTTATCTGCGGAATTTAGGGGCGCAAACGAATCTATGAAATTAGCTCTAATTACAACTGCTGCTATCGGATTTGTCTCTTTCTTTGGCTTCTCTATATGGAGCATGTTTATCGTTACATGGTGGCATACCTTAATTATGGTTGCTATAATTGCATTTGGATCAGGTATCGTAAGCGGATTTATCAAGATAATACATTCAAGTAATGTATATATTCATATTATATGGTTGTTCTTATGTATTATTGCTACGTGGGTATTCGCTGTTATATCGTTAATCAAATTAATTAAGTAAATTCACTATGGTAGTAAATGAGATGATTTGCTACTTATTTGCTACCAACATAATTAACCAAACAAGCAAACATTTGATTATCAATAGTAAGCACTAAGAGGTTCGAGTCCCATTCGCGGCTCTTGGGAGAGGTTTCACCTCTCCTTTTTTGTGCTGTAAATCAGCATTCTGATTGCCAATATATCATTTTCATAAACTCAAAATATATTCGATAGCCAACAAAAATATCCCCGCTGCTTGCCAGTATATTGACTTACATCGGGGAGTTAATATGTATTCTAATAATTATTATCTCGGTGCGCCGGGATGTCTATTATTGCCATGAGGATGTTGTGGTCTATCTAATTTTCTGAGTTTTTCTCTTGCTTTAGAATTGCCTCTATTTGCGGCATCTCGATACCATCTGATTGCTTCATTTCGATTACGACCCACGCCATATCCTTTTTCATATATTTCGCCCAAACGATACATGGCAGAAGCGTTTGATTTCATAGCCGCCTTTTCATACCATTTGCGAGCAGTGTAATAATTTCGTGTTGTTCCACGACCATAAAAATAGCATTCACCCATCATATACGTAGCACTCACATAGCCCATCGAAGCCGCTCGATTAAATGACACGAAAGCACATTTATAGTCACGTCTAACGCCATTACCGTTGTAATACATAATACCCTCGTTATAATACTCTTTAGCACTCATTTGGTGAGGATAATGAGGACGATTGGGTGGAGGCATTGATGGCCGTCCGCTCGGTGGCGAAACGGGTCGTTGAGCATAGATTGCAGGCGACAATAACATACTTACTAATAATAGCAAGGTAATAGTACTTTTCTTCATTTCTTATAAGTTCACTGTGTTTATATTGATTCTTTGATTAAAATTTATAGTTTGGGTTTAAATTCTTAATCAAAAATATTCGGAAAGCAATAATGTTAAATACTGCTCTCCGAATATTCTAAGATAGTTATCAGGTTAATATATCCCTTATTTTTTAATCACTTTCTCCACATAAATTTTTGAGGGAGTGATAATTTTCATAATATATGTAGCAGAAGGCAATCCTTTTACGGATATTATATTTTGATTTGCCTTTGCAACCAAGGAACCTTGTGTATTATACAGCTCCAACGCATGAATGCCATCCATTCCTTTAACACTCACATATTCTGTAGCAGGATTAGGATATACTTCATATTCCAAGCCTATTGTTGCATCATCGATTCCGCTCTTATCAAGAACTAACATTTCATCAATGTGGAATCCACCATCTTGTGCATAAGGAGCTTCTTTTTGAATCAATTTCACATTGCTCAGCAGATACTCAGTATTATTCCCTTCAAGTGTGGTGAGGGTGTGAGTAAAGTATCTCCAACCTAAGAAATCATCATCACATAATTTTTCATATTTAGTATCGGTACCTGCAGTGAACCCTAACAGAATCTCGTGTCCATTGAGGTCTCCAAACACATGGACACCAAGTTTATACCCATTTTCTACAATCTTCATGTCACCGGCATATTTCCACACAGCAGTTCCACCCTTGGCATTTGCGTATTTATATACAAACTTACCTGATGCTTTACCAAAAAGAGAACGACTCGTACTCAAAAGATATGTTGGCAGTGTCTTCATATCTACACAATTTTCTTGATCTGCCACAAAAATATTGGCAACTTCAAAATCTTGAAGTAGCTCGCCTGATTTAATTTCTCCGGCATCAGAAGCTGTGAAATTAATTGTCACCTCATCCGACAATGGGATTCCCTCTTTATCTTTAATTTCGGGGCTTAGTACTACTTTATAATTTTCACCCACATTAAGATTGCTATTCAATACCAATATTATATTACCATATCCGTTGCTTAGTCTATTGAAAGATGATGAACGCTGATTAATAGCAATTATAGCATTATTTTTATCAAAAATTTTAATTTTATCAAAAATACCTCCGGCATCGAGAGTCTTATCAAATCGGAATTCAAGGTTAGGCGATTTATAATGTACTGCACCACCCTCTTCGGGGAATGAGCTTATTAGTTCCAATTTATTACGTCCTTGCGTGGTAAATGAAAATTCGAGATTTTGCGCCAAATGAGATTGAGCATATACCGGATCGGGGGTACACAAATCGGTAGTTAATGTGACACTATATTTAGTGTCGGTTGCAAATGCAATGCTCGGGCGAAACTCTGCTTTATGATATGACTCGGAGAATATTATCTCGCCATCTGTTTCGGGGGATATAATAAGGGCTTTTTTCAATGATGCCTCATCAACATCATGATTGAATGTAAATACTATAGGCTGTACACAACTCACTCGCGCTTGATCATCAACATTTGGAGAATATGATTCGACCACAAGAGGCGTTTCACGTTTTAAGTCCATAGGCAAATCTTGATAAGAAACTTCATTGGCTATTACCTCTACATCTTTTGTGTTTGTATAATATTTTTCATCTGTAGCCACCACTTTATATTTGCCGGGCTTAACATCGCGAAACACATACACTCCATTGTTCTCATTATCTGTAATACGTGTTTGCACCACATTACCATCGGCATCTTTCAGTTCTATTTGAATTTTATTAAGCGGCTCTTTTTTATCTCGACCATAAGCCGAATAGTAAACCGGGTTAAGAGTGTATTCACGAGTATTATGGTTATCATACACTACACCTGCCACATTACCGGTGGTAAACTTATCGGTTGTGTCATAAAACTCCATGATAGTGCGCACGAAATGCCATGCTTCGAGCCACCAAAAATCATCATTCATCAATCTATGTGCTTCGGGACGATGCTCATGCATCCCACCTTCCGAAAGCAGTCCCACTACCCACAGATTACGTAGTACACCCAGTCCGGATGTCCCCCATTGCGGATAAAAAGTCAAGTCGCCAGACACATAAGGATTATCCCTTGTCCATAGTGATACCTTGCTCGAATGGAGATTTTTCCATAAAAGATTGCTCAGCGTTATAGCCTCGGGATAACGTGGTGTACCAACTGTTGTTTCCCTATAAAGCATCAAGGGATAATTTACCGTCTCGCCGGCATTGGTGTGAATAGAAAAAAAGAGGTCACATCCCAATTGGTTTGCTTCTTGAGCTATCCCACTTAAACTTCTATCATCCTCGGTGCGGTTTTTTATTCTCGATAGATACGGAGTAGCCCCCAACGATTTGAGGATATAGTACATGTGCAATCCTTTATAAAGATTGCTCTTCGATTCCCAGTATCCAAGAGTATCGCTTTGCAAATAAGGGTATATAGTGATCGGACGGTCATCGCTATCATAGCCACCATGCCCCGGATTTATATATATCTTAAGGTCTTTCATTTCAACCGCATCCATACTCAATGCAGCGAAGAAAACAGTAAGAAGAGTAAAAATAATTTTCTTCATATCATTAACTAATCTATTGGGGTTAATTCAATTGCAAATACTTTGCCATCCATTGTGGAATACACTATTTTATGCGAATCCACAGCTACGGTTGCCTCTTCGGCACGTGTACTTTCATCGGTGAGAGCAATTGCAGATCCGGTGGTGGTATTTATGGCATATAGTTGCGATGATAGCACTACATAACCGTCGTCTACGGTTTTCATTGTCACAATAAAGTCGTTATCAAACCACAATGGATTGTCACCACGCCCATGACTTTTAAGATTTTCGCCGTTGAGATCACAAGTAAAAATACCTTTATACGGTTCTACAAACATTATGCGGCTTCCATCGGGTGATAATGAAACCCACATGTAGCTATGAGCATCATCTATCGGATTGATCTCTTTATCTTTGCCATTCTGAGTCACAATAATTGTTTTATAATTACTTGCAACAATAGGCATTATCGGTGCGACTCCTCGTAGCGATTTCCCGGCTTTTATTGTCAATCCCTCTTTTTGTGGTATCAACATGAGATTTTCTCTTGAAAGTGGCGACAATTCCGTTATCGCTTTAGTCCCCAAGTTATAAGATTCCCATTTAAAATAGCGAAGATGTTTTACGGTTTGCGCAGAATTAAAATACACATCCATCCCATCTTGTGAGAATTTGGGATTATTACCTACGCCATTTCCTTCGGCAATCAATACACTCTCGTTGGTGGAGAGGTCGAGCAATGTGAGTTTATCAAAATCCTCTGTAGAATAGAGAAGTTTTGAGCCGTCACCACTTAATTGCGGGTGATGGGCACTCGATGCATCGGGGAGGTTAATCGGATAGTGCTTATCTATCCTTAATCCCAATGCCAATGACGGTAGTGATATCACTACCGTCATTGAAAGGATTAAAATCTTTTTTATTCGCATATGAAATTATTTATTATTATTCGTGTAATATTACTACTTTTCGAGTAGTTACAACCCCCGAAATGCTAATTTTCAAAATATATGTACCGTTAGCTATTTCGCTTACATTTATTACATTTCCTGCAGTTTGAGCA
The DNA here is from genome assembly GCA_964646495.1 of uncultured Muribaculaceae bacterium. Lineage (GTDB taxonomy): Bacteria > Bacteroidota > Bacteroidia > Bacteroidales > Muribaculaceae > HGM05232. The sequence continues at coordinate 20,727 of CAZYEO010000015.1, read as the reverse complement.
ACTACTGCTCCATTCATACCGATAAGTTGTAATGATTCTACCAAGGCATCACCATTAACAATAACATATTCTGAAGCCGGATTAGGATATACTTTCACAGAAGCAATTTCTACATTTTCCACTCCTGAGCCCGGACCTTCCATTCTCAAAAGGTTATCGAGTATCAATGTATTTTTCATCCCTTGTAGAGCATTAGTGCTCTTCACTTTTATACCCTTAAATTGATATTCTTCACCAGTTGCAAAATCTACAGATGGAATTTCAATAAGTTTCCATCCAAGGAAATCAATATTGCATGCTTTTACTATCTTCTCTCCTGACGCGCTTTCAAATACACACGAAAGCTCACAACCACTTAAATCTCCGTTTACATATAATCCTGCATGGAAATTAGTATTAATAGTAAATGTAGAAGTTCCACCGAAATCGTATGTTATCTCACCACCGGCTTCACTAAATGTGCTTACAAATTTCACACATGCAGCATCAAATAATTTATTGGATGTATCTTTTGTGATTTTACCCTCGGTGTATTTAGTTGATTTGTCAGCATTAAGAGTATAAAGGGTATTATCTTCAAAATTTGTAATGACATCACTTCCTACGCTCAATTCTGTTACATCCACAGCCTTAAAATTAATAATCTGCTCCTGGGGTATTTTCACTCCATCTTTATCGGAAATATCACCGGAAAGCGTAAGAGTGTAAGTTTCTCCAATATTAAGATTTCCGGCTACCGGTAGTTTGAACCAACCATAAGCCTCATTATCTTTATTATAGCTGAATGAACGAGTATTGAAAGTCATTGGTGCGCCTGCCGCATTAACCATCGACACTTGTTTTATTATTTGTCCGGCATCGAAAAATTTATCAGCCATCATCATTACTGCCATTCCTTTATAATGAATTTCACTGCCATCTATAGGGTACTGAGCAAGAATTGTAGTAAATTCTCTATCATCGGTAGCAAATTGAATTGTAAAATCGTTTTCCAATGGAACACCACCGGCATGAGTTGCAGTTTTTGCCAATTTTATTGTATATAGCGTATTTGGCTTATATGAGCGTTTTGGCTTAAATTCCATTTTTGTATTTGATTCCGTCCATGTGAAAACACCCTCTACTGCAGGAGTAATTGTGAAAGCTGCTTCAGTAGAAGCTACATCCATATCCCAATTAAATGCTAAATTGATTGATGTATTACATAAAAGTGGTTTATCTCCTTCATTCCATTGTGGCGTATATGACAATACTGCCGGAGGTGTGTTGCGTATTTTTTTCAGTGCAATTACCGGATATGAAACCTTATTGGCAGTAACAGTTACTTCTGCTTCTTTAGGTTCATGTGTTTCTGAGGTCATCTTTATTATATATTTCCCCGGCTCAAGATCCTTGAACAAAAAGAATCCATTGTATAATTTATCGGTAAGATACGATTGTAACTCGGTTGTGCCGCTTTCATCATATAGAGTAACTTTAGCATCCGATACCGGAAGCATAATATCGCGTGCAAACATTATATAATTAACATCGCGTTGGAAACGTTCATCATACAATACACCGGCAATAATACCCTTCGTTTCGGGAGCAAACGACCAATAATCATCGATTGCTTTCAAGAAATGCCATGCTTCAAGCCAACAGAAATCTTTATTCATCAAACGATATGTTTCTGGTATATAATCGTGAAATGAACCCTCCGATAACATTCCCGGTATCTGCAACTCTCTTAGTACTCCTAATCCCGATGTTCCCCACGATGGATAGAACGACCAGTCGCCACGCACATTGGTTGATGTTTGTGTCCACACGGTTGCTTCGTTAGAAATCAGATGTGGAAATAATAATTCTGATAATACTTTTGAATCCGGAATAATAGGCATATCATCTTTACCTCTAAAAAGCATAAGAGGAAAATTAACGCGATTGGCTGTACCAGTAGCATTACTATGAATCGAGAAGAATATATCTGCACCAGAGTCATTGGCAAGCCCACTAATCACACTCAATCCGAGGTCGTCGGCTGTGGTATTGGTGACACGCGACATATCTACATTGCACCCTTTTGCTTCAAGAAGAGCTTTCAATGAAAGACCTTTCTCAAGATTAGAGTTTGATTCCCAATATCCATTAGGATCGCCACTTTTAAACGGCTCAATTACAACGTTTCGGTCATCTGAATCATGTCCACCATGTCCGGGATTGATAAATATCATCACATCGCCCGGTTCTTGTGCTACCGTTGGCAATGCCATTATTGCAGCAGCTATTATAGTAAATATCTTTTTCATAATTATTTCTATGGTTGTAGATTATTCTTTAATGCTTAACTCCATCATATATAATTTACCATCAATGGTATCAAATACTATTCTGCCTGCTTTCTCAGATGCAGATGGGTGCATAGTCATAGAGGTAGGTGCTGTAAGTTCTTTCACAAAACTCCCGTCAGCTTTTACTAATAGAATTTGAGATGATGAATATTGATGTCCGTCATCTTTGGAATTTTGAACTACGATATAGTCATTGCCCATCCACACCGGATGCACATAATTTCCCGGTTGGCTCAATATCTCACCATCAAGATTCATTATAACAATACCTTTTCCGGCAGCATAAAACATCACCTTTTCTTTATCGGGCGACAACGATGCCCATAGGTATCCTGCATAAGATTCTACAGGAGTAAATGAGCGTTCACGTCCATTTTGCCCTACTACCACTCTCGACTTATCTGTGTACACATACACTTCTTTAGAATTGGTGGTTTTTTCTACACCTTTCGCTGTTTTTACCACCACGCCTCCTTTAAGGGCTTGCGGATGCGTAACTCTGCGTTGGTCTTTCAAGACCATATTACTTTTTTTCGAGGCTATCTCATAGCTTTCAACGCTACGATAATTAAGATTGTTTTTCATGTTCTGAGTCACGAAATATATTTTTCCGTCACTTGAAAATGTAGGATACATTCCGGCTTTGTCGGCATTTGTGATTGCTACCGACACATCATCTTTGAAGTCATAGAGTTTTAATCCTTTTTGATTTTCACCGGTGTAAACCATTTTTGTGCCATCCTCATTTAGCACCGGGAAATAAGCTGCGGTTTCCACTCCTTTCAATAATGGTACTTTTTTGGAAATTGTCACCTCTTGCGCGCTCATCATCAGGGTACAGCATGCGAAGAGAGATAGAATAGTTGTTTTCATGTTGTATAATTAATTATATTAATTCATGTTAGATTACCACACAAAGATAAGAATTAATATATTTTATATACAATCTTTTATGCTTAAATTATGTATCTGATTATTAAATATATTATTTGGTCAATGATAAATTGACTGAAATACCATAATTGCTATTGGTAGTGGGATAGGATGATGTAGACACAAGGGGAGTATTGATTTGATGATCGAAATATGCTCCCAAGGTTATTCTTTTGCTCAGTATATAATTTGCAATGAAATTTATGCCGATAGTGCGAGTACCGCTTGTAGCTTGTGCAGTGTTAGATTCTATACGACGTATCAGAGCTTGATTGTTAGAGAATGAAAAATCAAGATTCATCGTGAGGTCATTGCTTATACCTTGTTGGCTACCCTTCATTTTTAGAATAGTATTGAAATTGGCAATCTTATATCCACCTCCCACTACTAATGTTTTGGTAGAAGCCTCCATCAGTTGTCCTGCCGATGAATTAAGCGTCAGAGTACGACTGTCACGATATTCGGCGTTAATAGTTACATTATTGTTCATAGTAGCCACGACTCCAATCAACGGTGCAAATTTTTCGGTAATTGACACAGATGATATATTAAATGGAGATGAAGGAATAGGAGTCTGAGACAATTCATCGAGAGTAAAACCTTTTTCATTGCCTATGCCTACCCATTGTTGATACGAAGAAAACGATCCTACCGAATAAGTACATTGATAGGCATGAGTAATTGTAAAACTCTTAAATAGTTTACGCATATTCCCAAGCTGTATAAATCCATCGTAGGTTATGCGCCAATTTGGGAGCATAGCTGAGAGTGATGGGAATGGAGTGAGATATATTTTTGAAGCATCCATTCCTGAATATGCAGCAATAAATGCAGGAATCATAACATCACTGCCGGTCTTGTTTACTCCTCCCACATTGGGATTATACTCTTGATTAGCATAAGACGTACCCTTAATAAATCCTTTATCAGGGTATTTCGTGCCAATATATTGATTATTCAAACGTTGAGCTATAATCTCGGTATTGGCAATGAATTTATTGAATACCTCACTTTGATACCCATTTTCGGAAGATGAACTTTTGAGTGCAGTAGCTATTGCACAGTGAGTCTTAGTGTAGCTTCCTGAATAAGTTGTAGGCATTTCATCATACATAAACTGTATTTGATTTGTACGATTATCAGTGCGATTACTTGTAAGCACAATTTTCAGACCTTTAAGAGGTTCAAGATTAACCTCAAAATTAAACTCGGATGTACGCGATGATATGGCAGGAGATGTCTGTGTCTTATCGCGAAGTAACCATCCTCGATCAATTGCTTTTTGTATATACTCCTCTCCGGCAAAACCAAATGCAAAATCCATACCGGGAGCCATTGCATCATAATGGGTGCTTTGCCCGAATATATCACCTATATTGGGAATAAACTGAGGAATTGAAAGTGAGCGTGTGGATCTCCAACGGAAATTCACTCCACGCACAAGCATGGCAAATCGAGTAGAATGTTGAGCGACTTCATACCACAATCCATTCTGTTCTTTTATTATTTCAGTCACTACAAATTTAATATTTTGATTTCCCTTGTTAAGCACCTCCACGCTGTTATCATCAATTACTTTTGTTTTAACGGGAAATGGCTTACCTTGCGTAGTCATCGCAGTAACTTTTACTTTTTTTGTGCGCAAATTATGCTTCAACACTGTAGTAGTGTCTGTTTTCAATTGTACGGTTCGTTCAAATCGCTTCGCTTTTTTCTGTCTATCCGAGCCAGTTCGCGAATTTGGGGCGAAGCGTTTATTTATGTCACGAAGATATTTCGACTTATTATATAGCTGTTCAAGATTCAATCGAGAATCCACACTCCACGATGCTTGGCTCGATATAGTATTTCCTTCAGATACCTCATCTATGGTTGCACCCCTATCCCATTTATAGATAGCATTATATGTGGCTGTGGCATTAATAAAATCTATTGCAGGTATTTTATTAAACGGAGCTTTATATGTTCCTACAAATGTTTGGTTATATGCCCATGGAGTTCCTAAGTTCCGGATACTATTCCACACTGTATCACGCCAATTTTTGTATTTATCGGGGAAAAGCTGTTTGTTTACAGCCCCCATCGGTTCATCTACATGAGCGGTCGTATTTGAATTAAAGGTGAGGCTCAATTGCTTTGTCAAATTCCATGTGATTGAAAATTGACGATCCCAAATAAAATTTTTACTCACCGACACCGGCAACTGCATATTCACATCAATCTCACTACGAGTCTGCTGCTCATAATAATAACGAGAGATATTAGTGAAAAATCCAATATTTGTAGGCAGCCAACTTATATCCCATTCTTTCAAGAATTTAAGATTTTTCGATTTGCTTTTAATAAAGCTAAATGGTGTAAACGGCTTGAAATACGGACTATACGAATACTGGAAGCTACCTCGATAATCACTCGTATTCTCGTAGGCATTCGTAGGATCATTATTTCTTTGTTTATTGGAAGAATAGCTCAAAGTGAAGTTCGCAGGGTCCCATGGCATGGGATTTTTACTCTGCACATCAAATTTCAATCCCGAAATACTGAAACTTTCCACAGTTTTTTGTTCCAACGCATACGCATTAATAGAATCTTTTTGAGCTTTTGTCTCACAAGCATCCACAGCATCTTTCAATAGAATATCCTGATCGAGGGGATTATATTTAGGTGTCACGGTTTCTTTTGAAATAGAATAATATACCGGAGCTTTTAATTTAGCTTTGGCAGGGAGGAAACGTCCCAAATCCACTTGCATGGCAATATTATACTGATCGAGAGCTGTATTTCGTCGTGATGCGAGATTTTGATCTACAGCACCAAATCCCACTGTTTCTTTATGCCCGGAAAGATTTATGCTCGCAATATCACTCAATGTAATATTAAGATTTCCTTTTGCAGCCCATCCACCCTCTTCATTAAATTCAGTGACTTTAAGCTCATTCACCCACACCACACCATCTTTCATGGCTCCTGATTTATTACGAACACCAACAAGAAGCACGCGCACATCACTAAGTGCTGGATTTCCAAGAACGCTCACCCTATTTTTAGGATGATCGGGATCATATCCGGAATATATTTTAGTGAATGAAACATTTGCATCCAATCTCTTTGCCGCATTACGCTCTTTCTTCAAATTGGTAAATACTTCCAATGCACAATCGAGCATATTGTCTGTGGGCCACACAATATGTTGGTCGGTACTGCTATATGTATTGTATTTACCGGCAGGAGTAATCGACAACGGAATCTCATATTCATAATAATTTTGCTTAATATCACTCCCCAAACGTACAAATATAGCTAAGTCACCATTTTTAAGATTTGTAGGATCATCGATCAATGCTTCGGCATGGTTAAACATTTGTAAACGCTTATACACACGAAGGTCGAGCGAGGTATTTTTATATACTCCCCGCGCATCGTCAGGTTGCAATCCTGTAACTTTCAACGACATGGATTGCTCATTGAGTTGAGTTATCTGCGATTGTCCCGAATCTATTACTCGTGTCACACCGGGAGGTAAAACATAGTTTACTGGAGTACGCCCGGCATTCTCCTCTATATTTACAGTGCTGATGTCAAGTTGTCCTTCGGCAGGCACATCTGCTCTTGTATTGAGATTGTAATCATAGGGACGCCATTCTCCACGCACAAGCTCAAGGGTGGCAAATCTCAAGTGAGTCACAGCATTAAAACCGGTCATAAACATACGAGCAAAACGTATGGTAGAGAAATCGTTGATAGATCCAACAACTTTCTCATACTCCTTCAACGGTACTTTAAATTGATACCATTCTACCTCGCCATCCTTTCCGTTGCGTAAACGCACCATCGACACTTGTTTGTCGGTGATATAATTTTGTCCCACCACAAGATCTTGCGGACGGATCGATATTTTATATTGGAAATAACGTTCATATTCATTCAACGTATTATCTGAATTTATATCTTCTACATCGGGTGTGCTACGTGATGATTGATAGAGGGGATCGGAAGCATCTTCGGGTGAAAGAGAGTTACCCTCCACTCCATTGTAGCGTTTATAACGCTGCAAAATAGAAAGACGTTGTTCATCATAATCGTATCCTCTATAGAAATGATAATTATCTCCGGCAGGGTCATTTAGTGCCGAGAATTTATCGGCTTCAAGTATTGCTATTGTCGAAGCTGGAAGTCTTCTACGAAGTTCATCGACATATTCCTTATACGATGGGAATGTGTATTCATCAACATTGCTTAGTCCATCAAGTCCCACATCCTGTTTCACACGTGCTCCGGTGGTATTGTCGAATGCGTAGGTAAGAGAAGTTTGTTTTGATACTCGTCCCCACACAGTTTCGGCAAGAAATGAATTGTCACCATTGAGCGGAAGTCCGTTTTCGTAAGATTTCAACCCATCTTTCAAAATATCCTCACTTACTTCACCAAAGTTAAAATATAAGTCGCCACCATCATAATTAGGGTTTTCAGGATCAAGAAATGGATTCATCAACCAGAATTGTACATACTCAATATTGGATGTTTCAAAATTGGTATTATCCATTTTTTTCATTATACCACCCCATCTTTTGGTAGGATTAAGTAGATTGGCATTATCATCGATGTTGATAGCATCTAAGTTGTAAGGACCACGTTCGTTGGGGTAAAATGATAAGTTTAGTGTCTGAATAATCGATGATTCTCCATAGGATAACTCACGATCCGGAAAAATTTCTCGTGAAGTTATTTCTCTCACATATGGGTTAGACAATTGTTCAAGGTCATTTCGTATATATCCCGGAGCAGACGATGAGTTTTTTTGAGTAAACATACGGTCGATATAGTACCATGATAATAATGCTCTGTTTTTACCATAATCTATATTATTAGAAAGTCGTGCTTCGGGGAAAAGAGCATCTTTACCGGGGTCATAGGGAGTAGACGCAAGCGACCATGAATAGGGGGAGCGCATGTCGATTCCTGTTTGCGTGGTCTCAAAATCATCTATATATGAACTTCCAGAAGTTGTGCCTGTCTTCTGCTTATGAGGAATAAGTTGAGCAAATTCAGCATTCAGGCTTAATGTAGAAGGTGCAGTAGCATCTACCGTAGGTATTTTATTGAGTAGATTTGTAAGCCACATGAAACTGGTATTATAGGCTACATTCAGTCCCCAAATAGTATTGTTAATTGTCTCCTGCCCTATCGCTACTTTTTCAGTAATAGATTTTTCCGAGAAGTGCATTACAGTGGCTCCGAGATTAAAATTTTTATTAAACGCATAATTGAGGTCTAATCCGAGCAATGTCTTTCGCTGTGTGCTGAACATTGATTGATTTTCTAACGACACGCTTATATTGGTTCCTGCATCCACAATACTCTGATTAGTAATAGTCACTATACCCATGTTATAGTCCACCGTATAATCGCTATTTTCAGTAAGCACTACCCCACCCGCAGTCACAGTCACAGATCCACGTGGCACATTCATTGCATTGAGGCGTATTTGCGAACCGGAAGATGCTTGATATTCACCCGACATGGTAAATTTGTTCTTATCCTGCATCTGCTTTGCCACAGTTATGGTTGAATCGTATAGCTCCTGAAATACATATTTTTTAGCTAATTCAGGATTACCTATTTTATCGGCTAAATGCTTACCGAATGGCTCTACCACGGGGAATATTATTTTACCGGTAGCAGGATATATTGTGTATCCGTCAATAAAGTCGAAATAGCCATCTGGTTGCGCTTCATTATTTGAGTTTAGACGGTCGAGATTCATCACTTGAAGCAGAGTCTTGTCATTAAGTCCCGGCACAGGCAGATAATTTATCTCCGTGCCTGTAGTATCACTCAAATATTTGATATTCAATTTGAATTTTGCTTTTTGCACCTGATATGCACCAAGTGAATACACATTTTTCATCATAAGATGCCACATAGGCAACTTAGGTGAAGCCGTGGTGCTTTTAAGCATTTTCACATACAAAGATTGATCGGTTGTGGTGATATCGCCAGAAAATTCACCCACCTGATAGGTGTTGCCGTTATACGTATATTGATATGCCACACCAAGTACTTCATCGGCTCCAAGAGCGGTTTTCAAAGATACATAACCGAGTGTGGAGTTTAGAATATAGTCGGATGATGAGAGCAAACGTGCACTCTCTACCTTTTCATAATCCTTGCCTCCATCAATTCCATATACCGACAACGGTTCGAGTGCTTGCGACACTGTATTAATAGACCGAGCACCGGGATAATCAGCCTTGATAAGTGCTAAAAGGTTATTGGACACGTTAGATGGGTTATCATACGTATTGTTTGGAATCCAATAGCTATTGGCAAGCTTCTTGTTCTCACCAAGATCCATGAATGCAACTATATTTCTTGACTCATTATATGTATTTCTTTTATTCGTAATCCATACCTCGATACGAGTGATACTTATCCCCGATGATACAATTGGTAGTTTTGCTGTGAATTTATCGTAGTTATCTCGGAAATAGTGAGAAAGAAAGTAGTGGCGGTTCTGATCGTAACTATCGCAGGCTACTGAAAAAGCTGTGGTTTGTGCTCCACCTTTGGTATTTACCGATTGTGATTCGGAATTTTGTTGTGAAACTAAAGCAGTAGCTGTAAGTTTTCCGAATTGTAATTTTGTTTTTATACCGAATAATGCTGTACTACCTTTTATCAAAGAAGATCCGGTAGTCATACTCACATTTCCGGCTTCTATATTTTTAATAATATCATCTTCTTTCCCTTCATATTGCAATTTCAAATTCTTAGAATCAAAATCAAATGTGGCATCGGTGTTATAGCTCATATTAAACTTCAATCTATCACCTACAGATGCGGCAATAGTGGCTTGAATCTTCTGATCGAAATCAAAATATGTTTTACGGCGAGAATTTACCGATAATGCAGGATTATCAGTTTTATTTGACTTTATACCTATATTCAATTGTACCGACCCTTGAGTTTTCAACTGTACTCCACCTGGTCCAAAAACCTTTTCCAGTGGACCAAGCGCAAAATTCATGTCGAGGAAATTAAATTCACTTTTACTTTTATTCAGTGCAAGGTCGGCATTTTTTTGTCTATAATAATTGATCATCGACTGTCGCAATGTCATATTATTATACTCATCAGCCGACAACATAAATGGAGTGGCAATATCTATGCCTCCCATACGTGTATGTATTATATAGCATCCCGTTTCGGAATCATATTCAGCTTGAGTGGTAATATTTGAGGGAGTAGACAGGTCAGCGGCAAATTCTTGATCTGCTATATCCTGATAGTCTTGTGGAATAGTGGGCTGTACTTTGAATGGTGTTATAATGGTATCACCCACAACCAAAGGCATTTCATCACCAACCGGAGGGGGTGGTGGCAACTTTGAAGTAGCATATTGAGCATAGGCAAAAAAGTTATATGTAGAGTATAGTAATACCCCACATATTATAATATATAATACTCGCACCAGTTTATTGCTCAGTTTTCTCATTGAGATTCTACATCAATTTTTTGGCACAAAAAGATGTAGATATCAGTATTAATAGTTACTACATCATTTTCAAAGCCTTCTTTATCGCGTCTTCAACACTCATTTCCGGGCTTTCGGTAAAGAGTTTTTTCAAGGCCTTTCTTGATACCTGTTGAGGAAAGCCCAACATCATCATAGCAGCCAATGCCTCTTCAAATGTTGCATTTAAATCAGACGCTTGAATTACTAACGCATCACTACCCCCTTTTATTTTATCTTTGAGGTCAACAATTATTCGTTGGGCTGTTTTTCCTCCTATTCCCTTCACAGATTTCAAATTATTGACATCACCGGTAGCAATGGTTTGTTCCAGTTCTGGAACTCGCAAAGATGAAAGCACCATGCGTGCTATACTCGCTCCTACCCCCGACACGCTAATCAACAATACAAACATCTCACGCTCGCGTTTGTCCGCAAATCCATATAGCACATGGGCATCTTCGCGGATAGCCTCATATATATATAATTTCGCCGTATCACTCGATTGTAGTGCCGTGAAACAGTTGAGGGTAATATTTATCATATACCCGATACCTGAATTATCGACCACAACATATGTAGGCGTAATCTCCTCTATATTACCTTTTATATATTCAATCATTATTTAAGACATTGGTAATTTAATATATCTACAAATGTACCCTTTCCACTTAATATATGCAATACCAATCATATTAACAGAAAGGCTCTATCCATCAAATAAGGATTTTATTTTGTACATTTCGCTGCTAAATACAATCGCGTGTAAATATTTCCAATAAACCAATAAGTAGCAATAAAAAAAGGGACATTACTGTCCCTTTTAGTAGTGAGTACGGGAATCGAACCCGTGTCTCCACCGTGAGAGGGTGGCGTGCTAGGCCACTACACTAAATCACCTTTTTGTGCTGCAAATATACTGCAACTATTTTAAATAACAAGTTAATCTATAATATTTTTTTAAATATTAATTTGCAACCTTTTTTAGAGAATATGCACTAAAATGTATATATTTGCATTCATTTCAATTGCAAATTGGAATATCAAACACCTAAATACATAATACAAACACCATTTATCATGGAAAAAGTGAAATTTTACAGTGGCAAAGAAATACCTTTGGAGTTACACAAAGTAAGAATAGTACAAAAATTATATCTGCAACCCATCGAACGACGTTTGGACGCAATAAACGAATCCGGATATAATACATTTCAATTGAGCACTCGCGATGTGTTCCTCGACATGCTTACCGACAGTGGTACTAACGCAATGAGCGATAAGCAATTAGGAGCCATGATGGAATGTGATGATGCTTATGCAGGCTCTCAAAGTTTCGACAAATTAAAGAAAGCAATCGAAACTGTATTGGGGAAAAAACATGTGTTGCCGGCTCACCAAGGACGTGCTTGCGAAAATATATTGTGCAAAGCATTTGTAAAGAAAGGGGATGTAATCCCGATGAATTACCATTTCACCACTATGCTCGCTCACGCTCTTGAAGCCGGAGCTTCTATTCGCGAGATTCTTTACAAGGATGCACTTGAACTCCATTCTGATATTCCATTCAAAGGAAATGTGAACATCCAAGAGCTTGAAGAGTGTATTAACGAGGTTGGTGTGGAAAAAATTCCGTTTATCCGCATGGAGGCTTCTACAAATCTTATTGGGGGACAACCGTTTTCGATGAGAAATCTTATGGATGTGCGTGCTGTAGCCGATAAATATGGTATTATGCTTGTGCTCGATGCTTCTTTATTAGGTGAAAATGCATATCTTATTCAACAACGCGAAAAGGAATGGAAAGAAAATTCCCTGGGAGATATAATTAAGACTATGACAGGGCTCGCCGATCTCGTATATTTTTCGGCTCGCAAATTGAGTAGCTCTCGCGGAGGTGCAATATGTACCAACAAAAAAGAGATATATAACCGTATGGAGGCATTAGTGCCATTATACGAAGGATTCCTTACTTATGGCGGAATTTCTGTGCGCGAAGTTGAAGCGATGGCTGTTGGATTGTATGAAACTCTCGATGAGACAATGATAAGTCAAAGCCCTGAATTTATAAAATACGTAGTGAACCAAATGGATAAACTCGGTATTCCGGTGGTGACACCTCCGGGGGTATTGGGTGCGCATATCGATGCTATGAGTTTTTGTCCTCATATCCCTCAAAATGAATATCCCGCAGGTGCATTAGCTGCCGCATTGTATCTCGTGAGTGGTATCCGTGGAATGGAACGCGGTACAATATCAAGCGTGAGAGATGAAAATGGAGTTGAGATTCCGGCTGACGTGGAATTATTGAGATTGGCACTTCCTCGAAGGGTATTCACGCTATCGCAATGCGAATATGTGATTGACCGCGTTAAATGGCTCTACGACAACCGCGAACTCATAGGTGGATTAAAATTCAACTACGAACCTCCGGTATTGCGCTTCTTTATGGGACGTTTGGAACCGACATCCAACTGGCCTTCAATCCTTAAAGACAAATTCCGTAAAGATTTCGGCGACAGCCTATAATTGTTTTTATATATTAGACATGATAAGGTGCGTTATGATTCGGATAATGATTTGAATTGTTAGCGCACCTTAATATTTTTATATTAGATGGCAAAACATAATGAATTTGGCAAGTTGGGTGAGCAGAAAGCAATGGAGCTGCTTCTTATTGATGGATATATAATACGCGAATGCAACTGGCGCAGTGGCAAAATGGAGCTGGATATTATAGCCGAGAAAAATGGTCGTATCGTATTTGTGGAGGTAAAAAGTCGTACAACTGACATGGTTAATCCTACCGATTCCGTAAATAGAACGAAGATTCTCAATCTTGTGCGGGCTGCAAACGCCTATGTAAATGCCAACAATATCACTCAAGAGATTCAATTTGATATAATTACCCTTATCGGTAGTCCCGAATCATTCGAAATAGAGCATATACCCGATGCTTTCTTAGCCCCTATTAAGGTTTATAATTAACTCAAAGAGAGGATAAAGCCACCAAGCATTATATCGTATAAAACCAAGGGTATACACTTTGTTATTTCTCTCGTTTGCACTATCTTTAGATAAGATAGGCTGCTCTCGGAAATACTATCATGAAAACTTGTTTTCACTTTGTTATTTCTCTCGTTTGCACTATCTTTAGATAAGATAGGCTGCTCTCGGAAATACTATCATGAAAACTTGTTTTCACTTTGTTATTTCTCTCGTTTGCACTATCTTTGTAGGAAATAATCGGTAGACCAATTCCGCCGTTATCCGTTAATATGGTAGATGACAAGATTAAAATATCAGCAAAAGCTAAATTCACTCTTTATTTAGAGGGAAAGAAACTCCGCAAAACGCCAGAGCGTTTTGCGATTCTCGATAAAATATTCTCAATAAACGACCATTTTGACATCGAATCTCTCTACCTATCTCTTGAGCAAGATTCATACCACGTGAGCCGCGCTACGGTGTATAACACCATGGATTTGCTATGCGACTGCGGCTTGGTGCGAAAGCACCAATTCGGCAACCTTCAAGCTCAATATGAGAAAGTGGGAGGTGCTGTAAATCATCATCATCTTATATGCACTGAGTGCGGCAAAATAAAAGAGGTTAAGGATAATGAATTTATTAGTTATATGAATTCTAAAAAATATCCGGCATTTACTACCTCTTATTTTTCGCTATATGTTCACGGACTTTGCAATAATTGCATCCGTAAACTAAAAAAAGCGGGTAAGATTAAATCTTAAAAACTAAACAGTAATTACATATTTACTAAATCAAAACAAACTAATAACTATATTATGAAAGTCGATGTTCTTTTGGGATTACAATGGGGTGATGAAGGTAAAGGAAAAGTAGTGGACGTGCTCACTCCACACTATGATGTTGTGGCACGTTTTCAGGGTGGACCGAATGCTGGTCATACATTGGAATTCGAGAACAAAAAATATGTTCTCCGTTCTATCCCATCGGGAATATTCCAAGCAGGAAAAACAAATATTATAGGTAACGGTGTGGTTATAGATCCCGTTTTATTTCGTGAGGAAGCTGAATCTCTCGAAAAAAGTGGTGTTGAAATCAAGAAAATGTTGAAACTCTCAAAAAAAGCTCATTTGATTCTTCCTACACACCGATTGCTTGATGCTGCCAATGAGAAACTCAAAGGTGATGCTAAAATCGGAACTACCGGAAAGGGTATCGGTCCTACATACACCGACAAGATAAGCCGTAACGGATTGCGAGTAGGAGATATAATGCATGACTTCACGTCAAAATACGATCAAGCAAAAAATAAACATCTAAAACTCCTCCAGGCTCTCGGTGAAAATCCTGATTTAAGCGAAATTGAAGCAAAATGGCTCGATGCTATTGAATACTTGAAAGAATATGTAATTATTGATAGTGAATTTGAGATCAACAATCTACTTAAAAACGGTAAAAGTGTATTATGCGAAGGTGCACAAGGGAGTCTGCTCGATGTAGATTTCGGATCATATCCTTTTGTAACCTCGTCCAATACTGTATGTGCCGGTGCATGCACAGGGCTCGGCGTTGCTCCTAATAAAATAGGTGAAGTATTCGGAATATTCAAAGCATATTGCACCCGTGTAGGTAGTGGTCCATTCCCAACTGAATTATTTGATGAAACAGGCAATAAAATACGCGACATCGGACATGAATATGGAGCAGTTACAGGACGTGAACGTAGATGCGGATGGATTGACCTTGTAGCATTGCGCTACACAATCATGCTAAATGGTGTTACACAGTTGATAATGATGAAGAGTGATGTACTCGATTCATTCGATACCATAAAAGTATGCAATTCTTATCTTATTGATGGAAATCACATTACCGACTTCCCTTTTGCTATCGATGAAAACGTAATCCCCGAATATACTGAATTACCCGGATGGAAAACAGATATGACGAAAGTAAAATCTGAATCAGAATTTCCGGTGGAATTCAGCAATTATATTAAATATTTAGAAACTGAACTCAATGTTCCTATTACTATTGTTTCGGTAGGACCTGACAGAGAACAAACGATAATAAGAAACAAATAAATATTATGGCTAAGATAAAACCCTTTAAGGGAGTACGCCCTCCCAAAGATTTGGTAACTAAAGTTGCCTCACGCCCTTATGATGTACTTAACTCGGAAGAGGCAAGAAGCGAAGCTCAGGGTAATGAAAAATCGCTCTATCATATCATAAAACCAGAAATTGACTTTCCGGTTGGAACAGATGAACATCACCCGGATGTTTACAATAAAGCTGCCGAGAATTTCAATATGTTCCAAAAACAAGGTTGGTTACTCCAGGATAATAAAGAGATGTACTACATATATGCTCAAACTATGAACAACCGTACTCAATACGGTATAGTAGTGGCTGCAAACATGGAGGATTACATGGAGGGACGCATCAAAAAACATGAACTTACTCGTCGCGATAAAGAGGAAGACCGCATGAAGCATGTGCGTATTAATAATGCGAATATAGAACCTGTATTTTTTGCGTTTCCAGATAATGCGGAACTCGAACAAATAATCAAAGATACAGTAAAAAACCCGGCTGAATACGATTTCATTGCATCTGATGGCTTCGGTCACCATTTCTGGAAAATTGATGACGACTGCACAATAAATCGTATTACCGAACTTTTTGCTGCCATCCCATCGCTATACATTGCCGATGGTCATCACCGCACAGCGGCAGCGGCACTCGTGGGACACGAAAAAGCGCAAGCCAACCCAAATCATACGGGACACGAAGAATATAATTATTTCTTGGCTGTATGCTTCCCTGAATCACATCTTAACATAATCGACTACAACCGCGTGGTTAAAGATCTCAACGGATTGACCCCTGCGGAATTTATCGAAAAAATAAAACAAAATTTTGAAGTTGAAAAAATAGGCTCCGATATATATAATCCTGCAAAACTTCATAATTTTGCTCTATATGTAGATAAAAATTGGTATTCATTGACAGCCAAACCCGGAACATACAATGATAACGATCCCATAGGCATATTGGATGTCACCATATCTTCCGATCTTATTCTTCGCGACATTCTTGGTATCAACGACCTACGTAGCGATAAACGAATTGACTTTGTAGGTGGAATACGCGGACTTGCAGAATTGCAAAAACGAGTTGATTCGGGCGAAATGGCAATGGCTTTAGCTCTATTCCCGGTGTCGATGAAACAACTTATTGATATTGCAGATTCCGGCAATATCATGCCTCCTAAAACTACTTGGTTTGAGCCTAAATTAAGATCAGGATTAGTGATTCATAAACTTGAAGATTAGTCACCCGAAAAAAGAATAAATATCTGGGGCAAGTCATCGATTTGCCCCATCTTTTCTAAAAGATTATAATTATACAATGAATTTTGCAAAAAACATATTTCTGCTATTAGTATCGCCCGAATCGGGATGGAAAGAAATTAAAAAATTCAAAGTTCCAAAAGATGTGTTGCTATCAAAAGTGTTTTACCCTTTGATAGGACTTAATGCAATTACTTCATTTGTGTCTTTTTTCTATACAGCCAACACTCACCTACCCTTCTATATACAGAAAGCGGTGATTTCATGTTCCACTTATTTCTTTGGATACCTGATCGCAGCATATATTCTATGCAGCACTTTTCCAGCAATAAGCAATGAAAAGGATGGCACTAATAAAATTCATATTTTTGCCATATACAACTGTACTATATTGCTTATCATAGGGATAATCGAGAATCTGCTACCAGCGTCATTCTCGTTTCTTCTTATTCTGCCTCTTTATGTGATATACATATCTTGGCGTGGCACTGATTATCTCAACATTCCACAGGATGAAACTGTTAAGTTTGTAGTAATAGCATCTCTGTCTCTATTACTCCCTACATACCTGATCGACCGATTTTTATCAATTCTCATCCCTTCCGCCATATAATAGATTATGAAACCTACATCTCAACTCAATATAAAAAATAAGCGAGCCTCCTTCGATTTTGAAATACTCGAAACATTCAATGCAGGTATAGTGCTCACTGGAACCGAAATAAAGTCAATAAGAGCCGGTAAAGCCGGGCTTGTCGATACATTTTGTTATGAAAACAATGGCGAAATATGGCTTAAAAACATGTATATTGCAGAATATTCGCAAGGGTCATATAACAATCACGAGATAAGACGTGACCGAAAATTACTTCTACAAAAAAAAGAAATAGCTAAAATTCAGAAATATAGTAAAGAAAGTGGATTTACTATTGTACCGTTAAAAGTATTTCTAAACGAAAAAGGACTTGCCAAAATCGTAATTGGAATAGCACGTGGTAAAAAGGAATATGACAAACGTCAATCCATACGCGAACGAGAAGATAAACGCAACATCGATCGAATGTTCAAAAAATAAACCATATTCATTTATATCATTACAGCCGTTGAAATGAAATGAATGAAAAAGAAAAACGGTGTTATCCGATGATCAAAATCGGATAACACCGTTTCTTATTATTTGCGGATATTATTTTATAATTAAGCGTGTGGTGCTATTTGTTTTTTCACCTACAATTTTCACAAAATACAATCCAGCTTGCAATTGACCTTGCAAATTAACAGTAATCGAGCCATTAGATCCATCCAAAGTGGCAGCATACATAATTTGTCCGCTGGCAGAAAATACTTGTAATTGGATATTTCCGGTTTCACCTTCGGCATATACTGTAAATTGTCCGTCGGACGGATTGGGATAAAGTATTACGGCATTGTTCTCTTTAACTACACCTTCTACACCTGATTTCAATATAGAAATCAATCCGGCATTAGCATCAATCTTTCCGGCACCCCATTTTCGGGCATCTCCATTTGTAACATAGCTATCTTTTATTGCGGTTTCGGCAAAAATTTCTTTTATACGAGCAGCATTAAGTAAAGGATCTGCTTGCAACCATTGAGCCAAAATCCCCGCTACTGCCGGCGATGACATAGACGTTCCCGACATATTACCCCATTGGTGTTTACGTGTACCTTTGGTTACTTCTTCAGCAAGATAACTGCGATATGTGCTCACTGTATTAGAATCATAACTATTTACAGCCGAAATCAATGCATTGCCGGGACCTACGATATCCGGACGCTGTATGCCATTAAGGTCTGGTCCATAGCTGGAAAAATACGCAATGTCATTGATTTTTCCACCAATATTGATTGTCATCTGCGACCCATTATAGTTTTTATATGTGCTACGAGAAGAATATGCACCTACCGAAATAGTATTATTTCCAGTAGCCATTCCGTTAATCGAGCAATCGGATGACCCGTTTGTCCACCCTGCAACGTTTCCATTTGAAAAATATGTATAATAGTCGTCTATCCAAGCATCGACATAAGCACCTTCTTCTCCAGTAAATATAACCCCAATTTTATATTTTGGTTGTGCAGTCGTTGTGTCGTAATTTGGTATACTTACATTTATATCGCACCAACAGTTATATTTTCCACTATTGGCATCAATTCCTGCATATATAGAGATTGAACCAACATAATATTTTTTAAAGTTTGAATCGGATGAGCTTCTGAGCGTCCAAGATCCTGAGCCTGAATTTGTTTTATACACTGATGATGTATATACTATTTCGTTGGATGAAGTGCTATATACTGCAATCTGTACTCCAAATGGGGTTGAATTGCGACTCCACGAGTCAAAATAACCTCCAATACTACGGCTACCTTCATTATAGCTCGCAAAGAAAGTTTTTATATTATCGGTTGAAGATGTGAATTGTTTATTTATATATAAGTTATCGCCACCTTCATTACCTGCCGACATTACTATAATTTTACCATCGCCGGCGATTTTATCCAATATCTTATTCATATCGCTACTGCCATCATGAGCACCGATATTATCGCCTAACGAAAGATTTACAACAGCCGGCTTGTTTACCGATTTTGCATAATCAAATACATAAGATACACCATTGATTATATTGACATCCGAAAGATCACCACCACACAACACTAAGTCGGCATCAGGAGCCATACCGGAATATGCATTCCCATTGTAAGATCCCGCTCCGATTCCTGCCGTGTGTGAACCATGAGATTCGCTGGGTGCATCTGTTGTAAGTTTTGCTATTGCGGAAGGGGTAGTATACACTGAACCTGAATATTTTTTCCCATTTGCATTTGAGCCACTTGGTGACGTGCCACTATTATCCGACAAAAGATATGCGCCTTTTATGCGCGTATTGCCGTCAGCATCACTAAATGCCAAATGATTAAAGTCAATTCCGGTATCTACTGTGCCATATACTACATCCTTTCCGGTATAAGTTTGCTTGAGGTTAGTACCTGCAATATTGATTGAAGCATTGGTGAGAGTACGCGCAATATCATTTTTCAAGAATATGGGACGTTCTACCGAAATACGTTTTACACAATCAAGTTCGGATATTGCTTCTATTTGATCTACATCAACATGAGCAGTAATATAATCTCCAAAAACATTATCTATACTTACTCCGGCTGCTACCAAATCATCTAAATTACAATTTTCGGACAGGGAAATAATAACTCCCATAATTTTCTTTTCATTAACCTCGCGGGGAACTATAAATTTTTGTTGTTTAATCTTCCCTGTGCGTGAATCTCTCGACATTGTCAATGAATTGTCTCCTGAGGTTACCTCCCTATAATTATTCAAAAAAGATTGAGTGTAGGGGGTCATCTTATTGCTTGCATTGATACTGAAAATAAATAACGCAGCGTAAAGAGTAAATAGAATTTTTTTCATATTAATGATTTAATTAGTATTTGCAAATATAGTAAGTAGTTTGCAATTACCGTCATAAACCTTTTTCTATCCTCAAGAAAAATGCGCATCTCGGCAGGAGACACGCATTTTTATTACAAATTTATAAATAATATAAGTTTTTTTATTT
>CAZYEO010000014.1:0-26703 GCA_964646495.1 uncultured Muribaculaceae bacterium | reverse complement strand
AAATTTATGAATTTATTTTAATAAATATATTTATACCAATAAACAGAGCTTATTGAGATTCTTTTGCGTCAAAATATTTTTGGAAGGTAGCTCGAATAAATTCGCCATACCCCTCAGCCACCATTTCATAAGTAGCAGAAGCCTCTTCTTCATTTAGTTTATTTGCTTCCAAATAAAGGTAGGCTGCCTTTTCAAAAGTTTCGGTTGCTTCCTTCTCGCTATTTTGCGCCATTTCTTGTGATGCGCCAAAATAAATAGCAACAAGCAAAGCTTGCTCAGAGGCACTCATTGAAGCCAATCCAGTAGCATCAATCAAACTATCGGCAGCATTAACACGCTCTAAAGCTGTGGGAAGATCGGCTATGGCTCCGATTTTATCGACTACGGCATTTCCGGTTGCATAACCGGCAAGGGAAATAACGATGCTATATAGTAGCATGATTGTTTTTTTCATAATTCGAAAATAATTTGTGAATTTTTATGTACAAAGATGAGCAAGGCATTTTGTCACCTTATCTAAATTTCCTTATTTAATAATTTTGAGTTTTTATTATCTAAATTCGCGACAAAGATATTAGAAATATTTAGTTTGCACAATATTATTCAAAATATTTATTCAATTATATGTAAATAAATATCAATAGGACTGTCTAAAAAGGCTTATTGCATCGGGTTTCATATATTTTTCCAACAAATAGGATGCTACCGGCACTTCCACTACCCCCAGTGCCCATGGTCCTATATCATAAGGATTGTAATAGAACACAATTTCGTAATCTTTGAAATACAGATTATGTGAGAGAAATATGTCTTGTGCAAAAATTCCAACTTTTTCCTCTAACTCGCCAACGGTGCTCACTGAATATTTTTCGCATAATGCACCCTTTATTGCTTCAAGAATCGCCTTGTCATATCCCGGTTTGAATATAGATTTATAATCAAGCACCCTATTTCTCTTTACATCATAATTAAGATATGAAGCATTATATCCGGGGTGTGCTCCACCACCATAATAACTGAATTCCATTTTATATACCATAAATCTTTCATTTGTGCTCACAACAGAAATATACGATTCATTGGATAGAATACGAGCAGTTTCGCTTGCATCCGGGATTTCTGTTACGGCTTGAATTTTCTGACCCTCTTCAATTAAAATCGGACTATTTACAAATTTGGCGATTGCACCATCAACATCACTCATTCCGGGTCCGTAAGCTGCCGCAAGAATACTATCTTGAAGCACCTTTATATTATTATCACCTATTTTTAAGGGCCACTGAATGGATGTGTTTGTGGTAGTATATATTTTCACATCTGCTCCAAAAGTTGTATCATTTGGGCATATAAAATTTTTTGATGCTTTTTTTATCACCTCATTCATTTCAAAATTGGATATTTCGGTGAGATCATTTCGCATCAAGGAATCCGATTGTAGCGAATTAGCAGAAAGAGTGCAGCTCATCAGTAGCGAAGCGGATATTACTGCAAATGACAACATCAATTGGTGTTTCATGATTATTTATATTTTAGTGTTAGTGCGCCACAAATTTAATGAATTTATTTTCAAATGCATTATCTTTGCATTAAAAGCTAAGATAGGCTGCCATATACTGTAATCAAATTATCATACAATGATTTTAAGCGACAAATTCGTTGAACAAATAAAAGCATTATTGCCCGATGAGCATATTGAATTTTTCAACGCTCTAAATGAGAATCCAAGCATTTCGATACGTCTCAACCCAGTCAAAAGCAAGGAGATGAAATGCACAAGCACAGATCAAGTATCATGGTGCGCCAACGGGTTCTATCTTGACGAGAGAGAAAAATTCACTTTCGATCCCTTATTTCATGCCGGTGCATACTATGTGCAGGATGCTTCATCTATGATTGTGTCGCATATTATTAAGTCGCTACCCATAGATTCTCCTGTGAGATACCTCGATTTATGTGCTGCTCCAGGCGGGAAGAGTACTGCTGCAATCGATGCTCTTCCGGCTCAATCGCTTATGGTGAGCAATGAAATCAATGGCACTCGCGCTCAGGTATTGCGCGAAAATATGATAAAATGGGGCTATCCACATTGCGTAGTCACCAATAACGATTCGGCTGCATTTGGCAAACTTCGACATTATTTCGACATCATTGCCGTCGATGCACCATGCAGTGGAGAGGGAATGTTTCGCAAAGATGAAGTGGCTGTGAGTCAATGGACTCCCGATCTTGTGGCTCAATGCGCATTGCGACAAAAGGAAATAATAGATAATATATGGGATGCTTTGCGTCCCGGCGGATATATGATATACAGCACATGCACCTACAATAGGGATGAGAATGAGGATATGTTACAATATATAATCGATCGATATGGTGCTACCTCAATACCGATAAACATGAATCCATCATGGGGCATACACAACGGGATAAAAACCGAATGTGATTGTTATCGCTTCTTACCACACAAGGTAAATGGCGAAGGATTGTTTATCGGAATCGTGCAAAAGCCGGACTCACATATCACGAGTATTTCATTTAAGCCCAAAAAGGCACAGAAAATAAAATATCCCGAAACTATATCATCGTGGTTATCACCTACCACGAGCAAAGATTATAAGCTATCTACGATTAATGACACTATATCGGCTGTGCACTCCTCTTATGAGCGAGATGTGGAGATACTCGTCGAGAATCTAAGAGTGATTCATGCCGGAATACCACTCGGCACAATGAAAGGGAAGGATATAATCCCTCATCATGCACTGGCTATGAGCAATATTTTGTCGGATGCGGCATTCCCAATAGTGGAATTGGATTATGCCACGGCTATATCCTATCTTCAGACATCGGCAATCAACCTTCCGGCTGATGCTCCACGAGGAATAAATATCGTGACATTCAACGGTTTACCCTTGGGATTTGTGAAAAATATCGGCAACAGAGCAAATAATATGTATCCTAAAGAATGGCGAATAAGAAGCGCGTACCCTCCCGAATACGCGCCATGTATATTATCCTGATACTATAACCGATTATTTTGAGTCCTCCCCCTCAAATGCTTTTCTGAAAAACAATAATTGATAATCGAGAGCATTGTTCCAATATTTCCAATTATGTGTGCCGGGGCGCACTATATAATCGTGTTCTATTTTACAGTTCATCAATTCCTGATGCAACTTGTTATTGATCGCAAACATGAAATCTTCCGATCCGCAATCGAATATTATTTTTAAAGCTCCATTTTTGAGCCCGGGCACAAGACCCATTACCGAGTGAGCCGCCCACACATCCTTGTTGGTGTCGTAGGCTCCTATTCTATCTTTGATTTTATATTTTGTGGCAAAAGGTATTATATCCACACCTCCACTCATGCTTCCGCAGGCGCCAAACATATCCGGATGTCGAAACGAAAGCCACAAGGCACCATGTCCACCCATACTCAACCCCGTGATAGCTCTCATATCTCTATTGGGAATGGTGCGATAATTATCATCCACATAAGGGATAAGCTCCTTTATTATATAGGTCTCAAATTGCATTTTCTTGTCGATAGGTGAATCAAAATACCAACTATCCTGTCCGTCAGGCATCACAAATATAAATCCATACTCCGATGCAAGATCCTCAAGATCCGATTTACGCTTAGACCAATCACTATAATCACCCCCATATCCATGCAGAAGATACACCACTGCATATTGTTCATCTTGTAACTCTTCATCAAAATATTGTGCCGGAAGAATAATTACATTCTTGATTCCTCGATTCATCGATGCACTTTGCACCTCTATGGTATCACCTTGCGTTATTGTTATCTCTTCACGATCGTGGCTCACTCCCAATTGTTTCGGTTGAGCATATCCCACGGCACACAATGCGAACATCGCAACGACTAATAGATAAATTTTGCGGCTTCTTCTCATATAATTGGTTTTTAGTATTTTATTGGCACAAAGATAAAATGTTGCACGCAATTATTTACTCCTTTTGTTGATAATCGATTTTTTATTATAATTTTTTTATTCCTTTGCCCCACATATCGCACAAATCAATCTGAGCAACGTCCCGATTCATCTATTTTTTCACCTTGATATGGCTCTATATGCACATTGATGATTGATAGTCCGTATTTTTCGCGCAAAGCATGCTCCACAGCCGTCGATATTTCATGGGCAGCACTCACCGTATCTTGTGAATTTACCTTTATGTGGAAATCCATTACATACAGATTTCCATTTTTGCGTGTGCGAAGATTATGATAAGTAATTACCCCCGGCACACTCACAATAAGCGACCCAATCTCGTTGTTTTCTTTTTCCGATAGCGATACTTCAAGAAGTTCGCGCACGGCAGGCACTAAAAGTTTATACCCCACAATTGCTATAAACACACTCACGAGCATTGCAGCCAGTGGGTCGAGAATGCGCCATTGAGCACCTAAAAACATTGCACCCGATATACCTATAAGGGTGGCAATACTCGAAAAGGCATCACTACGGTGGTGCCATGCGTTGGCAATCACTGCCATGCTTTTCACCTTCTCCCCTACCCGGCGTGTATATTGATATAACCATTCTTTGCTCACAATCGACACCACAGCCATTATCAATGCAAGATATGTGGGTTGGGCTATAATCTCGCCATTGAGCGAGGCATGCACATTCATCAATCCCGTATAGAATATCCACACTGCCACGCCAAATAATGCCATGCTTATAAGCATAGTGGCAAAGGTTTCAAATTTTCCATGTCCGTAACGATAGTCTTTGTTTACACCACGAGCCGACACCCCCACAAACACCAACACCACTACATCGGTAATAAAATCGGATAGCGAGTGTATGCCATCGGCAATCATTGCTCCGGAATGTCCGAAGATCCCTGCCAAAACTTTGAGGATAGACAATAGTCCATTGACTCCAAAGCCCACCCAAGTGCAATTCTTTACCTTTCGCACTCGTTCATCGCTCTCAAGTTTATCCTTTTCTTCTTGTGTCATAATGTAGTGGTTTTTAATTTTCATCAAAAATGATTCCCTGCAAAATTATATAAATTCATAGTAAATCGCACATTTTCCACACCTCTACCCCTTAATTTATTTTGAATCTAAAGGATTGGAACAACGCTATTTAGACCCAATCCAAACTATTTACCCTTCGATTTATGCGTTATGTTTGCCTTTATGCGTTTGTTGGCTTCATTCACAAGATTAGTAATATATACCGTGAAGAGCGGAAACATCATCATCCCCAATCCTCCCAATGCCACACATAAAGCCTTTCCGATATCTGTAACCGGAATTATAGGTGCGCCAAGTGTGGTTACATTCATACACGCCCACCACAAGGCATCTCCATAATTCTTAATACCCTGATTTACCGGATATTCTACCTTAAAAAATATCAAACTGGCAAAATACACCGCCGAAATTATTATCGCAATATAACTGGCAAAAAGGCTCGAAATACGATTGGTAGACACATATCCCACCACCACAGCCAGAGCAAATGCACCCCGCAATAGCGGAATGAAACGCATGAAATACATCTGTTCGTAGGGGACTAACCATCCTTGAGCTTCTATAATATTAAGATAGGGGATGGAAATAATGAGAAAAAAGAAATTTCGCTTTAAAAATCTTATCCTATTCTCGGCAAAAAGCAACTCTACACCAAAATCAAGTAGGAACACCACACACACCCACAACTGGAATCGCATATAGGCTTTATCGCGCATAAATGATATATCCTGAAATGTATCATAGGAAATATATACTATCAGTAGCACCGAAAGCAATAATACCGACAAATGCATTATTCGCAATATTATATGTTGATAATATGGCGCATTGGGGTCGAGATTGGTATGAGTGAGCTTCATCTGTTATCTTATTTTTCACAAACACTATCTTATAACAGAATATAAAGCTATTGGGTTTATGTTTTTTCATATCACCCTATTATTCCTATATCTTTCCTATTGTATTATTTTCATGCCAATTCCACCACTTGGCAATCGGTGATATTGCCCGAATCGATAGTGATGATCACAAGTGTGCGCACCACTTGCCACCCTTGTCGTCCGGCAGCTCCGGGATTGATGTGCAGTAGGTGTAAATATGGATCATTTATAACTTTGAGTATGTGTGAATGCCCACTGATAAATAGGCGTGGCTGCTCATCGAGAATCTTGGCTTTCACCCCGGGAGCATATCGTCCGGGATACCCTCCGATATGGGTCATCAGCACTTTCACTCCATCAACGGTAAACACCTCCATCTCTTTATACCGCCTGCGTAGCATACCCCCATCGATGTTGCCATACACTGCACGCAACGGTGCTATGCCGGCAAGCCTATCAGCCACATCTTCACTTCCGATGTCGCCGGCATGCCATATTTCATCGCAATCTTTAAAATATAAGGCATACTTATCGTCCCACAGGGCGTGAGTGTCCGAAAGTATGCCTATGCGTTTCACGATTAATACCGTGTATTAAATTTTATCGTAAGGGATAAACGAAAGGAATTCCCCCATTTTCTTGCATGCATCATTGAGTGGTCCTTGCACCATTGGCTTCAAGAATACTGGAATATCCACATCAATCGTTGCCAGTGCATCTGTGTGATCGGCATCAACCTTGGTGAGATCTATTACCAATTTGAATGGCACAGGTGAAGAAATGGCTGAATATACGATAAGCGTAGGTTCTACCTTCTCGGTTACATTCAATGATATTTCGCCTGCTGCCGGTACTTGAAACTTCAAACCCTCCGATGAAAAACTCACATTTTCCACCTTTCCCCGAGCATCTTCGGGGAGCATATCGGCAAGTTTTTGCAATGTTTCGGGGTTGGATAACTTGGAGTATATCGTGTCGATGTTTGTAGCGATGTGAGCCACATCACTTTTATATTGACCCATAGTGGTTAGTATAATGGTTTTATCTTCTAATTCTAATGTTTAAGCCTCGTCGGCGTTTGGCATCCAGCTTCCGGGATCTTTTCGCCACTCCTTTAAGGTTTCAACATCCGATTCCTTTATATAATTAATTGCAAGTGCAGCTTCGAGCATTGCATTGTAGTTGCTGAGTGTGATTAATTGAATACCTGCATCGCGGAATTTTTTCACTGCCACAGGAAATTCATACGAGAATATGGCTACCATTCCCACTACTTCACACCCTACGCTGCGGATAGCTTCGACAGCTTTAAGGCTACTTCCTCCGGTCGATACCAAATCCTCTATCACCACTACCTTTTGTCCGCGTTTCAGATTACCCTCGATAAGATTTTCCAATCCGTGATCTTTTGGGCTTGAACGCACATATACATAGGGCATTCCCAAAGTGTCGGCTACAAGTGCGCCTTGGGCTATAGCTCCTGTTGCTACCCCGGCAATGGCATTAGTTTCTGGGAATTTTTCCATAATAAGACGGCTTAATTCCACTTTTATAAAACTGCGTAACTCAGGATATGATAGGGTTTTGCGATTATCGGTGTATATTGGAGAGTTCCACCCCGAAGCCCACACAAACGGATTGTCGGGTTGGAGTTTAATGGCACTGATACTTAGTAATTTCTCGGCTAATATTCTATCAATATTATTCATAATTGATCTATTGTGATAAGTGAGCTACAAAGATATAAAAAAAGTAGTATATTATCCCCCTGATACAAAAAACTCTTCCCCTATTTTCACTATTTTCCACGGATTTATCCCGTTTTTTAGATTAAGCAAATCTCTTGACTACACTATTCCATATTTAATCCCAATCTCCGTAGGATAGAAATTTGTGACCAAAATAAGACTAATATCTACACCAAAACGAATATACCTACCCTATGCTATCCATGAAAAGTAATAGTGTGTTAAATTTTTACGTTCAGCACCAACTTATTATATGTTTTTTTTGTTTTCATACAATATTAACCTTAACTTTGTTTGCAATATTGAGCATCGCATTTTTTAACATAAAAAATAGTATATCACAGGAACATATTTTTAGGAATTATACACCACTGTACCAACAAGGAAAATTGGGTTAACAGAAGAGAGTCCTAAAATGTTATTCCGATGTTATATTTATGAAATTGTAAGATTTTAACTTTGCCATTGAATAAGAAGTCAAGATGAACAACAAACAAATATTATATTACTAATTCATAAAACGTATCAACATGAAAAAAATTTTTACTTTATTACTTTTCTTGGTAGCGACAGTAGCCGTAAGCTCGGCTGCCGAAGTTACTTACTCTTTTGGAACTCATGCGGATTTCGCTGGGTGGAGTTCTTCATATTCCAACCGCACATTGGAATACCCAGAAGCTAATGCTATTTTTACCTCTGCAAATAAGCAGGGTACTGGTATGGCAATAACCGATTGTCCTGTAACAAAAGGGCAACCTCTTACAGTTGTATTAAAAGACATGAATGGCAATAGTATCAAATCAGTATCTTTTGTATGCAAACAATGGAGTACTAAAGCACAAACCATCACACTTCACTCAAGTACAGATGGTACAACTTTCACTTCTACCAACGTTACATCAAAAGATTTTATTATCCCTTCTACAACCTTACCAGATGGAACTAAAGCTGTAAAAATAACTTTTAGCTCAACATCCAACCAAGTTGGATTTGAGTCATGCACTTTAGACATTCAAACAAATAGCACTCCCGAAACTCCTGTAGACACTAACTTAAGTGAAGTTATTACAAGTGGTGTTGTGGGAGATGCTTATAAATTAAACTTTCCACTTATCGTTACCGGTCAAAAAGATAATGTGATTTTTGCTAACGATGGCGTAGATATTAAGATTGATGGTCCTACTGAAGCGCATGTGGCAACCGCTTTTGATGATAATCCATCGAACTTCACCCACACTAATTGGATTGTGCTCAACGCAATGGACAATACCGACTTCACCGGAAAGCAGATTGCAGCCGGATTCTCTGGAACACTTACAAATGCTACGGCTCTTGAAATGGATTTGACAAGCGCAATCGCTTCTGAACAATCTACTAACCCTATTACTCCTAATACCTACAAATTGTGGAACTTCACAGGAATAATAGAAAGAGATGGAAAAGTGATAAATGCTTATCTTGTAACTCCTCGCGAAAACGAATATGTAAAATTCGATCAGGTGAATATTAGAATACAGAATGGTGTGAAAACAATCACCGACTCCGAACATCGCGAACTTCCTATAGATGAAACATATCTCACTCTTGCAGGTGACGATTGGAATGCATTCCCTCTCGAAGCTATCGTTAAAACTCGTCCTATTACTAAAGCATCAAATGCTCGTGGAATTGCTGCCGATCGCGAATGGGTAATATATCCGGTGAAACAAGGTGACATCGCTACAGGCGTAGATGCAATCACAGGTAATACTAACGCTGCTATCGTGAAGGGTGGCGCAGGCGTTATCAATATCACAGCAGTAGCTCAAGGTAAAGTTGAGGTTTACAGCACAGCAGGCGCATTGGTTGCAAACCAATCGATTGCAGAAGGCGCAAACACTATCTCAATTGCTACAGGATTGTATATTGTACGTATAGACGGCAAAGCTACTAAAGTGGTAGTACGCTAAAAATAAATAGAAATACACACATCCCAATATGGGAGGTACCACATGGATACCTCCCATATTTTTTAAACCCCAAATAGAAGCCTATAGCCACTATGGGGTATTTATTACCACTTGCGAGGTAGTATTTTTTGAGGGGGGGTGGAATCAGGTGTTTATTGAGTGAGGTGCGTGAGGTGGTCTTTGACCCGGTTCATGAGCCAGCGTGGAGTGGAGGTGGCTCCGCAAATACCTATGTGGTCTTTTCCATCGAGCCATTGAGGATCTATTTCGGTTTCGTTGGATATAAGATATGAAGCCGGATTCTCAGCTTTACATTCTTCAAATAGAATCTTTCCGTTACTGCTCTTATTTCCGCACACAAAAATTATGACTTGATGATTGCGTGCAAATTCACGAATTTTGGGTATGCGGTTGGCTACCTGTCGGCATATCGTGTCGTAGCTGTTAAATCCTTTTCCCTTTTTCCGCTTGGCAATTTCATCTACCATGTGTTTGAATCCTTGTAGCGACTTGGTTGTTTGTGAATATAGTGCAATATCCCTATTGAAATCAACTTTAGAAAGTCCGTCTATATCCTCTACCACTATGGCTTCACCTTTAGTTTGCCCCACAAGTCCATTAACCTCGGCATGCCCCGATTTCCCGTATATCACGATTTGAGGTTGCGGTTGCATATCCGAATTGTATGTGGCATGAATGCGTCGTTGCAATTGTAGTACCACCGGGCATGTGGCATCTATTATCTCAATATTATTATCCTTGGCTATGCGATAAGTTTCGGGAGGCTCTCCATGCGCACGGAGCAATACTTTTACATCGTGGAGATGTCGAAGATCATCGTGAGTGATTGTAATCAAACCCTTTCCTTGCAATCGCTCCACCTCATTTGAATTATGCACTATATCTCCAAGACAGTATAGATGTCCCGATTTGTCAAGCTCCTCTTCTGCTTTGCGTATGGCAGTAACCACACCGAAGCAAAATCCGGAATCCTCATCAATTTCAATTATAGCCATAGTGGAAATCGATTTATTTAGAGTTTAGCAATAATATCTTTGTAGAGATCGAGTAGCCATTTATTCTGCTCCTCTACGGTCATCACCGAGTTGTCGAGCACTACGGCATCGTCAGCTTTGCGGAGAGGGCTTTCCGAGCGAGTCTGATCGAGATGGTCGCGTTCACACACATTTTTTAGCACCTCTTCATAGCTCACATTCTCACCTTTTCCCTTCAACTCATCGTAGCGACGCTGCGCACGTGTGGCTGGCGAAGCATCCACATACACTTTCATTTCGGCTGCGGGGAACACAGTTGTGCCTATATCCCTACCATCCATCACTATCCCTTTGCGCTCCCCCATAAGTTGCTGTTGGCGCACCAATTCGCGTCTGACAAACGGAATAGAAGCGATGAGACTCACAGCATTCGATACACGCATATCACGGATGCGACTCTCCACATTGCTACCATTGAGCATGGTTTCAGAAGCTCCCGTAACAGGATTGACAGCAAATGATATTTCAATACGATTCATCATCTGTTGTAATGCAGAGGTATCTACAACACCGTTGCATATCAAATCGTGATCCAAAGCAAAAAGTGTGACAGCACGATACATAGCTCCGCTATCTATATAGGCGTAGCCAATGTTTCGGGCAAGGACTTTTGCCATTGTGCTTTTTCCCGATGAGGAAAAGCCATCTATGGCGATAGTGATTAAAGGAGTATTCATCCGATTAAAAATGTTTATTCACTGCGAAGATACTGCAAATGGAAGCAATACTCAAAAGAAAAACAGACTTTCAATACAATAAATATACATAAAACTCTCAAATTTGCACACAAGCAGCAAAATAAAGTTTTTTACGGTATTCTTTTTTATTAGTATTTTTATTACCTTTACTCCCATATTTTATAATAACCATAATTTAGAGTATAACATTCAAACGAAATTGATTATGAGAATTACACCTGATTGGATCATGAAACTTGCGCCCAATGAAGTATTTGTTTTTGGAAGCAATCTTGATGGTATGCATGCCGGTGGAGCAGCGCGAATAGCAATGCACCAATTCGGAGCGGTGTGGGGACAAGGAGCAGGCGCGCAAGGTCAATCCTATGCAATCCCTACTATGCAAGATTCTGTGGACAAAATCAAACCTTACGTCACTGAATTTATGGAATATGTGCAAAAGCCCGAAAATAGGAACAAAAAATTCTTGGTTACTCGTATAGGGTGTGGCATAGCAGGATTCAGAGACGAGGATATAGCTCCGCTATTTGAAAAAGCGAAGAAACTTGAAAATGTGTATCTGCCCATGAGTTTCTGGACACGCAAATAGGGGGTGTAATAAATCTGAAACCTGTATTAAAACATAAGGCAAATATATAATTATATACCATATATCTAATGAATAAATTATATCCATTAAAATTTAACCCCATGCTTAAATCATTGCTATGGGGAGGATCGAAAATTACTAAGTTTAAAGGAATTGAGAGCGATGCCACTGATATTGGCGAAAGCTGGGAGATTTCCGATGTTGAAGGAAGCGAATCGATAGTAGCCAACGGAGAATATGCCGGAAAATCCATAAGTGAAGTAATAAAAGAATTAAAAGGGGACTTAATGGGTGACAAAGTGTATGCCTCGATGGGTAATACATTTCCACTCCTTATTAAATTGATTGATGCACAGCAGGATCTATCAATTCAGGTGCACCCGGACGATAAACTCGCAAAGGAACGCCACAATTCATTCGGGAAAACCGAAATGTGGTATATCGTATCGGCGGAAGCTCATGCCAACATTTTCTCCGGATTCAAAAAAGCAATCACCCCCGATGAATATTCATCTCTGGTAGCCGAAAACAAGATTACAGATGTTTTGGCAAGCTTCAAGCCACAACCGCGCGACGTGTTTTTTCTTCCTGCAGGGAGAATACACAGCATCGGAGCAGGTAATTTCATCGTAGAAATACAGCAAACTTCAAATATCACTTATCGCGTGTATGATTTCGACCGAAAAGACAGTAAAGGGAACACTCGCGAATTGCATACCGAGCTTGCCAAAAATGCGATAGATTACAATCTTTACGATGATTATGTGTCGCAATTTGCACCCACACCAAATAAGGAAATCCCACTAAAATCATGTAAATATTTCACCTCTACATATCTTGAAGCTACAACTAAAGTGAATATGCCGATAAAGGAACATGATTCATTCCGTGCGATAATAGTGATAGCAGGAAAAGCCGAATTGAATTGGGGAACCGACGAACATTATACAATTGCTCAGGGTGAAACATGGCTTATACCTGCCGGAATAGAAAAAATCTCTATAGCTCCAATCGAGGGGAATACCACAGAGATTATTTCGGCTTATGTTTAATTTCGGGCTATATCATCACTACTGCCAAAGCAAGCAGAGATATTATAATCCATAACGAAATACCTAACAAAACCGGGCGCACACCGACTTTTTTAATCGCTGACACAGATAAACCTGTACCGATTAAAAATAGTGTTGCGCTCAGGGCTTTGTGAGCAAAAATTGAGATTCCCGAAAGCAGCGTGGCGTTTATGGGTAGATAAGTGTTGATAACCATTGCGAGAACAAAAAGAAATATAAACCACGGGATCGATATCTTACCACTTTTACCCTCTTTATGAGGAAAAACGAATGCCGATACCAAAGCCAAAGGTATAATCCATAAGGCACGGGTCAATTTCACGGTTGTAGCCACCATAAGAGCTTCCGAGCCATAGGCTTGTCCTGCTCCCACCACCGAACTTGTGTCGTGAATGGCAATTGCAGCCCACATGCCAAATTGCTGTTGGGAAAGGTGGAGCAAATGCCCTATCCAAGGAAACAGAAACAATGCCACTGCATTAAGAGTGAATATCACAGCAAGCGACATGGATGTTTGATTTTCATTTGAGCGCACCACTGGAGCGATGGCAGCAATTGCACTCCCTCCACATATAGCTGTGCCCGACCCTATAAGATAGGCAAGTTTTTTATCAATTTTCATCCATTTTCCCAGAAATATTGCCAAGAGCATTACCCCCGACACCGACACTATGGTCATGAGCATCCCTTCGCTCGACGACCTCAATGAATCTTGAAGATTCATGCCGAACCCCAATCCGATAACCGAGAGTTGGAGAAGATATTTGGATGTTTTCTTACTGAAATTGGGATGTGGCGACTTGAATATAAGAGCAAAAATAATGCCTCCGAAAAGTGCAATAACCGGCGATACGAATACCGACCCTATAAGCAAAAGGAAAAAGATAGCTTGTGTCATTTCTGTGTTGCAATAAATATTTTCGACAAAGGTAACCTCTTATTTATTGCTATACCAATACAATTTTGTGATAGGCTATAACTTTTCGTTATCAACAAAATTCACAAATCGATCAGAAAGCTCATTTTGCGCCCCTTGATGCGTCACGAAGGAAAATTCACGCTCCATCGTCATACCATTTATTTCTATCACCTTCAACTTATCCTGTTTCAATTCATCGGTGAGGGCTGCTATTGAAATTATGGCATAAGAAAATGTGCAATTAATCAAAAACGACTTGATGCTTTCAGTGCTTCCAAGTTTCAGCATTATGTTCATCTCACTCAATTTTATGCCATGACGCGCAAGAGCCTTACCCATAACTTCCAAAGTACCCGATCCATCTTCGCGCACCACAAGTGGGAGTGTTTTTAACTCCTCTACTGATATTTCATCCTTCACATTGTTGCGTGTGGAGGTCACCAACACCAATTCATCTTTAGCTATCGGAATATAGCGAAAACCAACATGGTGACTATCCCCCTCGATCAATCCAACATCTATGCGATGAGCCGATAAATCTTGCTCTATCTGTTCGGAATTACCCGAAAGCATTGTAAATCGTATATCAGGGAAACGATTTAGAAATTTTGCTATAAGTTTTGGCAATAGATATTGGGCAATGGTGGTACTGGCTCCAATGCGTAAAACTCCACTATATTTTCCGCTGTGCAGGCTCATATCCAATTCAAGCCCGCGATAGCTCTCTATTATGGATATGGCATGCTTCAAAAACACATTTCCCCCGGCAGTAAGTTTTATTTTATTGCCTACTCGCTCGAAAAGCTGCACTCCATACATGGCTTCCAACTCCTGTATATGTTTTGATATTGCAGGTTGGGAGATATTCAACTCTTGTGCCGCTTTTGTAAAACTTAAATTCTGCGCCACCGCCACAAATACCCTCAAACGGAAATCCATAATAATATGATTTGAATTAGTTATTTATCATTTCAACTTACAGTGATAACGACCCTTTTTGCGAGTGGATGAACCGTAATTAATCGCCTTTACAGGACAGCAATGTATGCAGCCCAGACACATTGTGCAATTGCCATTCCACACCGGATGCTTTGAGGCATCGAGCGTAATATTACGCACCGGGCACACACAAGCGCATTTTCCACAACCGGTACATTCCGGAGATGCCTTAAATTTGGCATCGCTCATCTGATATTTTTTGAACAAAGGATAGATCACTCCGGTTTTTATCCCTGCCCATCCTCCCCGCACTACATCAATAGTGCTTCTACGTTCAGCCACCCTCAATGCTACCTCTTCGAGACGTCTGGGCGCAGTGCGCACCTTATCGGTTTCTACCGAGAACGAATCGACATCAAATCCCGGCATAAGGATATAATTATTGGGTAACTGAATGGAAAAAGCAGCATTACCCTCGATGGCTCCGAGTGCTTTTTGCCACATCTCTACCGTATTGCCCACATCATCGCCACACGAGCACACCATATAGCAATAATTGGATGAATTATAGCCATCAATGTGCATCTTTGAGATAAAAT
The DNA here is from genome assembly GCA_964646495.1 of uncultured Muribaculaceae bacterium. GTDB lineage: Bacteria > Bacteroidota > Bacteroidia > Bacteroidales > Muribaculaceae > HGM05232. The sequence continues at coordinate 11,233 of CAZYEO010000014.1, read as the reverse complement.
CCATGACTATAGGTGGCACTCCCCACGAATGTACCGGAAAAACCCACCCTATACGTTCATCGGGCGACACGGAGTAACGAAAAATCTCATCACACATGGCATCGCCAATAGATACCAATCTGTCGTTGAGTTCGTCAGCAAGTTTTTGAGCCACCCACCGGCTGTTTCCTGTTCCTGAAAAATAAAAAATCATATATTTTTGATTATCTTCTTATCTTATGGTTACAAGTGTAGCCCCAAAGCCGTATTCACGGAAACTTGCATCTTGGACATCGCAATTCTTGTAATATTTTTTAAGTTCATCGAGCACTGCTTTTCGTAGCACTCCTTCACCCTTACCATGAATAAACACAATTTTTGTGCCTTTGAATCGTATATGTTCTTTCATCACACGGTTAAATTCCTTAAGTTGCACTTCGATAATATCGGAATTTGATAATCCGGCTGTGTTATCCAGCAATTCCTGAATGTGTAGGTCGCATTCTATTATGTTTGACTTCGCTTTTTCGTGCTTAGTAACCGGACGACGTGGATTAATATCAATGCGTGCCTTCTCTTTTATACTATCCTCCAACTCGCGTGGATTAATAAGAATCTGCTTTACAGGCATATCATTTGTCACAATAGGATAAGCCATGACTTTTTCATCGAAATATTCATTTTCTTGGAAACAGTGGAGCTTATAGAATTTAGTAGTATCTACCTTGTGTTCCACCGATACCGGGGTGCGAAGTTTGAAAGCTTTCCCTTTTTTATACGATACAAATTGCACTGCAATGCGCGAAAGCTCCGGTAATGATTCATGACCAATGCTTTCGAGATGAACTTGTATATTAGGCTCCACTGTACCTTGATAGCGGACTTTCCAACCGGCTTCATCCTCCGACAAATATATGAAATCGAGATAATAATTGCTATCGTTCACAAGATAGGTTTCAAATCCTGTGCTGCTAAGGGTTTTCAAGCTATTGGCTTCATAGGCAAGTAATACATTCATCAATTCCCCCTCCGGAGTTTCTATTACAGGCAATTCCTTCACAGGCTCCTCCACCGGAGCTACATATTTCGATAATTGTTGCGGCTTTGCAGGGGTATCAAACACGGATGGAACTTTCTTTTGTGTTTCGATCACTACACATTCCTTAATTAATACCGGCGTTTCAAATCCGTCTTCATCGATTACATACGCCATATTTCCTACAATCTTAGAAATCGTGCCGCCACCTACTGCATTGAGGAAGCGCACTATATCGCCTGCTTTAGCCATAATTTTCAATATTTTTTTTACTTTTCAAAATTACAATTAATAGTTCAGCCGTGTACCATTTCTTTTCACTAAATTTGCAATCCCATAAAAAAGTAAGAAATGTTACAGAATATACAGAACATACGAATAGAGGATTACAACTACCCGTTGCCCGACGAAATGATTGCCAAACATCCGCTTGCCGAGCGCGACCGATGCAAACTGCTCGTGTGGAACAGAGGTGAAATATCACAACGCCTATTTAACGAAATACCTGAATTTCTCCCTGAGAAATCCATGCTTATATACAACAATACAAAAGTGATAAATGCGCGTTTGCGATTTCAGAAACCTAACAATGGAGCCACTATCGAGATATTCTGCCTCGAACCTGTAGCCCCACGCGATTATGCTCTTATATTCCAGACCAATACGGCTTGCACATGGCTGTGCCTTGTGGGGAATGCTAAGCGTTGGAAAGATGATTCTATTTCACAGCTAATAACACTTGGCAATCTCTCTACCACGCTCACAGCCACCAAACATCACCGTCGTGGAAACGCATTTGAAATAGAATTTACATGGGATAATCCTGAATTTACATTTTCGTCGATACTTGAAGCCGTAGGTGAAATACCTATTCCTCCATACCTTAACCGAAATACGGAGCCATCGGACACAAGCGACTATCAAACAGTGTATTCTCACATAGCAGGCTCGGTGGCTGCTCCTACTGCAGGATTACACTTCACCGACAATGTTCTCGATGAAGTAGATAGGCGTGGCATTGCTCGCCGTGAGCTTACTCTTCATGTAGGTGCAGGAACTTTTCAGCCGGTAAAAAGCGATACCATCGGTGAGCATCCCATGCACACCGAATATATATCAGTGCCACGCACCCTGCTGGAAGATATTATATCGGCTCCGGGCAAGATAATAGCAGTGGGCACTACATCTGTGCGCACACTTGAAAGCCTATATTATATAGGTACTATCCTACATTCCAACCCCGATGCAGGGGAGCAGGAATTGAATGTGCCGCAATGGATTCCTTATGAAGAGGAAAACAACACGCTTTCCACTCATGAAGCCCTAAAGTGCATAATCGATTATCTCGATCGTAATAATATAGATACATATCTTGGAAGTACTCGAATAATGATAGCACCGGGATATAAATTTCACGTAATAGATGGAATGATAACCAATTTTCACCAACCACAATCCACACTATTACTCCTTGTGTCGGCATTTGTAGATGGAAAATGGCATGAAATATACGATTATGCCCTATCACATGACTTCCGTTTTTTAAGCTATGGAGATGGCTCGCTACTGCTAAGATAGAGATTACAACAAATGTAGCGGTATCGAATTTATTTTCTATCTTTACCAATATATATTTCTTAGGCATGAATGTATTAATTATCAACAAGAGTGATTGCGTGGGTGGAGCGGCAATGGTGTCGCATCGTCTCATGAAGGCTCTGCGTGCCGAAGGTGTAGATGCCCGAATGCTCGTAATGAATATTGATGGAGAGCATGATGATAACATATCTGAAATAACGAACAAAAAAACCGCTAAATTTCATTTTATAGCCGAAAGAGGCGAAATTTTTGTTTCCAACGGCTTTTCGCGTGAGAATTTATTTAAGGTATCTACCGCTCTCAACGGACTTGATCTTTCCAAACATCCGATGGTACTCGAAGCCGATGTAATAATGCTCAATTGGATAAATCAAGGCATGCTGTCGCTAAAAGGAATCGAACATCTGGCATCACTTGGAAAACCTATTATCTGGACTATGCACGATATGTGGTGCGCAACAGGAATTTGCCACCATGCGTATGACTGTGAAGGGTATAAAAAAGAGTGCGGAGAATGCCGATATTTATCATCTACCAATCCACATGATTTATCGCATAAAGTACTCTTAAAAAAACGGGAACTTTACTCTTGCGCTGACATTCAATTTGTGGCGGTGAGCAGTTGGCTTGCAGCCAAATGCCACGAAAGTGAGCTTATGAAGCACTTACGGTTGAGGATTATTCCAAATGCCTTCCCCGATGATATGTTTCATTATGAACGTTGTGATAATATCCCCCTCAACATTCCTAAAGACAAAACGGTTATAGTAATGGGTGCAGCGCGACTCGACGATCCGGTGAAGGGATTTGATTACCTAATTGAACTCACCGAATATATCAACAATGAGATGCCCCGGCTATCAGAGAATTTGCATCTATTACTTTTTGGTAATATCAGAAATAGCGAATTGCTCCAAAGATTGAAAATACCACATACCTTTATCGGAAATGTGAAGGGTACTGATGCTATTAATAATGTATATAGAAATGCCGATATTGTGTTATCCACTTCATTATACGAAACTTTGCCGGGGACTCTGATTGAGGGGATGGCATCAGGATGCATACCGGTGTCATTCGGAAATGGCGGACAATCCGATATTGTGGATCACAAAAAAAACGGATACATCGCCCAAAATCTTTCAGTGAAAGATATGGCGCATGGGATTGAATGGAGCGTTGCCTCGGCAATCGACCGAAAATATCTACACGATGAAGTGGTACGGAAATTTTCGGCTTCGGTAGTGGCACGAAAATATATAGAATTATGTAATGACTTGATACGAACTAAAAAATAAATATAATGCAAACGGTACTATTTCACGACACAATATTCGGACCCATTCACAGCCGTAGGCTCGGAACATCGCTCGGTGTGAATCTCACACCCAATGATGGGAAGATTTGCTCATTTGACTGCATATATTGCGAAGCTGGTTATAACGCGCAAGGACAAGGCACAACCGGCATACCAAGTCGCGCCAGGGTAAAGAAACTTCTTGGAGAAAAGCTAAAGCAAATGTCGGAAAATGGTGAGCAGCTCGATGTTATCACATTCTCGGGTAATGGTGAGCCAACCATTCATCCCGATTTCAAAGAGATAGTGGCTGATACATTGCGTATCCGCGACCTTTATTATCCACAAGCAAAAGTGAGCGTGCTATCAAATAGCACATTTCTTACAAAACCTAAAGTAGTGGATGCATTGAAAACGGTCGATAACAATATTTTGAAACTCGATTCGGCAAGAGTGGCTACAATGCGCCTTATAAATGCACCGCTCAATAGTGGCATCTGCCCCGAAGGTATTATCGAGGACTTAAAACAATTTAAAGATAAGTGTATAATTCAAACTCTGTTTGTTCGTGGCGAGCACAACGGCAAGATCGTGGACAATACCACCCCAGAAGAAATAGAAGCACTAATCGAGGCATATAAAGAAATACAACCCAAAGAGGTAATGATATACACAATCGACAGGAAGACCCCGGAAGAGAAGCTACAAAAAGTTTCACAAGAAGAGCTTCAAGCGATTGCGGCAAAAATAATGGATGCAGGAATTAAAGTACAGCTATAAAGTATTAAAGTTATTTAAGAATATCGTACTCTTCTAAGTATTTTATATTTTTACGAATCAATAAGTATAATCCGTCATCAGGTATGAGAAAATTTATTACCATATTACTATCCATAGTTATCGCAATGCAAATCAATGTCACAGCTTCACATCCTATAACTCCCGCACCCCTGAAAAATGGGGATAAAATCATGATTCTTGCCCCGGCAGGTATAGTAAATCCCAAATATGTGGATAATGCGTGCGAGATATTGCGCAAATGGGGATTCAACCCCATAGTAAGCGATCATTGCAAAGGATCTGTAAAGGGATATAGTGGAACAGCCGAAGATCGATTATCAGATCTGCGCAAAGCCCTTTCCGACCCCGAAATAAAAGCGATACTTTGCGCTCGTGGAGGTTATGGGGCAGTACATCTTGTGGAATCGCTTCCAGCCGATTCTTTATGCAAATATCCTAAATGGTTAATTGGATATAGTGATATTTCTGTGCTACATGCCATGATGGTAAACGCCGGAATAAAAAGTATTCACGGACCCATGTCGAGCCATCTATCGGAACTAAAGGGTCAAGACCCTTGCAGTATAGCTCTTAAAGATATAATTACCGGCACTTTCCCTACCTACAACTTTGAAAAGAACCCATTAAATCGATTGGGTGAAGCATCTGGGGAATTAGTAGGAGGAAATCTGGCTGTACTCACCGGATTAGTGGGAAGCGAAATAGATCTTTTGAAAAAAGGGAGTATTCTATTCATTGAAGATGTGGAAGAACCCACCTATAAACTTGAACGCATGCTCTACACCCTGCAACTTAACGGGGTGCTCCCCTCCCTCAATGGATTAATCGTGGGACACTTCACAAATTGCAAACCCAATGCCGCAGGTGAAACCATATATGATATCATAAGTAGATTGGTAGCCGATTATTCCTATCCGGTAGTATATAATTTCCCGGTAGGACACGAAGACACTAATTATCCACTTATCGAGGGTGCTGAAGTAAAATTAAGTGTAACCGATACGGGGACTACATTGAAATTCATTAATAAATAAAGTGTAAAACCTTTTGCCATAATTATAATAATTTGAAGATTTAATAATAAACTATTAGTGCCGGTTTAAATTTAAAAAACTTGAAAATACCTCTATTTGAGAGTGCTTCCGATAAAAAGGAAGAAAAATAGTTGATTATTAGTGAGAATGTTGTTACCTTTGTGGCGATTTAACTAAAAAAAATTTTGGGAAAATTTGCAGCCTTTAAACTACCTTTAAAAGGTATGCCTAATGGTACTCAAAGCTTTGAGTATGAATTGGGAAAAGAGTTTTTCAGCAATATGGAAAGTGCTGACATTCATCGTGGAAACGTGAAAGTGACGTTGACAGTGAAACATAGCAATGGCATATATGATCTGAATTTTGAGTTGAACGGGATTGTTTATTTACTGTGCGACCGTTGTCTTGATGAGATGGAGCATGAAGTAAACACTACTTATCACTTAACGGTAAAATACGGAACAGAATATTGCGATGAGAACGATGAGGTACTTATAATTCCTGAAAGTGATATGTATCTGAATGTAGCTTATATGATCTACGATTCAGTTGCATTAACAATACCTTTGAAGCATGTTCACCCTATGGGGAAATGCAACAAGGCAATGAGCGCACAGCTTAAAAAGCATGCTGCGCGCAATATAAATGATGAAGATGCAGAGGATATGGATGCAGATACCGACATGGATTTTGACGATGCGGTGGAATCATTCGACTCTTCTGAAATAAATAACGATTCTGAGGCTTCCGACCCACGTTGGGATGCTCTAAAGGATTTAAAAGATAACAATTAAAATTATAAATAAAAATGGCACATCCTAAAAGAAAACAATCAAAAACCAGAACAGCTAAGAGAAGAACCCATGACAAAGCAGTAGCACCTACTTTAGCACTTTGTCCTAATTGCGGTTCTTGGCATGTATACCACACAGTATGTGGCGAATGTGGCTACTATCGTGGCAAAATAGCAATCGAAAAATCTGCAGCCGTATAAGGATCTGCATCTTAATAGAGATAAGCGTTAGAAATATCCTAAATATAATAATTTAGGATATGTTTTCTTATTAACAATATATCATAATTGTAATGCTAAACGCAAGAATCAGCGGAATTTCCTCTTACGCACCAGACGATAAACTCACAAATGATGAGTTATCGAAAATGGTAGATACCAATGACGAATGGATTACTTCTCGCGTTGGGATAAAAGAGAGACGTGTACTTAAAGACCCGAATGCAGGCTCATCGGTTCTCGGTATTCAGGCAGTAAACAAACTACTTGCTGAAACGAATACCAAACCTGAAGAGGTGGATTTGATTATTTGTGCAACGTCAAATCCCGATTATCGTTTCCCATCTACAGCCTCGATTATTGCTCACAACTGCAATATAAACAAATGTTATGCCTACGATCTACAAGCTGCATGCGCAGGCTTTATCGTAGCACTTCAGGCAGGTAACGCCTATATCAAAAGTGGATTATACAAGAAGGTGATAGTAGTGGCTGCAGAGAAAATGACAAGCATGACCGACTACACAGATCGTACCACTTGCCCATTATTCGGAGATGCAGCAGGTGCCGTTCTTTTAGAACCTACTGAAGAAAATGTAGGAATAATAGACGGTGTATTTCATATCGATGGATCAGGACTTTCACACTTGCTTATGAAAGCAGGAGGATCGGCAAAGCCGGCTTCTCACGAGAGTATCGAAGCTCACGAGCATTTTGTATATCAAGAGGGACGTGCGGTGTATAAACACGCCGTAACCAACATGCTCGAATCCACGCAGGAAGTGATAAGTCGCAACGGAATGTCGATTGCCGATGTAGATTGGTTTATACCTCATCAAGCTAACCTTCGCATCATTGAAGCTGTAGGTAGCCGCGTGGGAATAACCCCCGAAAAAGTATTAGTAAATATTGAACACTACGGCAACACCAGTGCTGCTTCAATTCCTTTGTGCATCGATGAATACAAGAGTAAATTGAAAAAAGGCGACAAAGTAGTTCTCACCGCATTTGGTGGTGGATTTACTTGGGGTGCAGTGTACATAATATGGGATATTTAATCATATAGGGATAATAATATTTTCCCCATACATGATTCTTTTTTTTACATGAAATGCATCATTATTGGTGCGTTTTTTGTTTATATATCATATATTTGTATTGTCACTCATTTTTAACAACAAAAAATTATGCATAAAGCAGGTTTTGTAAACATCGTTGGAAATCCTAATGTAGGAAAATCAACATTGATGAATGAACTCGTGGGAGAGCGTATTTCCATCATTACTTCCAAAGCACAAACAACACGTCACCGTATAATGGGGATTGTAAACACTGAAGAATATCAGATAGTGTTCTCGGACACACCCGGCGTACTTACTCCAAAATATAAATTGCAAGAAAGCATGCTCACCTACTCCGAGGGAGCACTAAGTGATGCAGATATTTTACTATATGTAACCGATGTTGTTGAGGATCCGATGAAAAACAAGGATTTCCTCGATAAGGTCGCCAAAGAAGCGATACCTGTACTTTTGGTTATAAACAAAATAGACCTTTTGAAAGGTGGACAGCAGGAACTCATTTCAATTGTAGATAAGTGGAAACAGATGCTTCCTAAAGCTGAAATTTTTCCCACTTCGGCTAAAGAGAAATTCAACGTGTCCAATCTCATGGCACGCATTGTAGATCTATTGCCCGACTCACCTCCATTCTTCGGAAAAGATGCTCTAACAGATAAACCGGCACGATTCTTCGTGACGGAAATCATACGCGAAAAAATTCTTTTGAATTATGATCAGGAGATTCCCTATTCCGCAGAAGTTATAGTAGAGAAATTCGAAGAAAAAGACAATGCAATACACATCATGACTGTTATATACGTAGAACGTGACAGCCAAAAAGGTATTCTTATTGGCAAAGGTGGTAGCATGCTCAAAAAAATAGGAATGGAAGCACGCAAAGACATTGAGACATTCTTTGGCAAACGCGTTTTCCTCGAAATATTCGTAAAAGTGGAGAAAGACTGGCGTAACCGCGAAAACAAACTTCGCTCATTCGGATATATAGAATAATAATAGTGATATTATTTAAGCCCAATAAAAAATAAAAACAACAATAAAACTACAAACATATATTATGGGAAGATTAGTAGCAATAGTGGGACGCCCAAATGTGGGTAAATCTACACTTTTCAATCGCCTCACAGAATCCCGCACAGCCATTGTCGATGATACATCGGGCACTACCCGCGACCGTCAATATGGAAAAGTGGAATGGGGTGGAAAGGAATTTTCTATCGTTGACACAGGCGGATGGGTGGTAAACTCCGAAGATATTTTCGAAGAAGAAATCAACAAGCAAGTTGCCATAGCCATAGAAGAGGCTGATGAAATTTTGTTTGTAGTGGATGTGAAAAATGGAGTTACCGATCTCGATGATCGTGTGGCTGAAATACTACGTCGCAGTAAGAAACCGGTAATTCTCGTATCAAATAAAGCAGATACTAATGATTGGCTATATAATGCTGCAGAATTTTACTCATTGGGGCTTGGCGATCCTTATTCAATATCGGCAATCAACGGTTCGGGTACAGGTGACTTACTCGATGAGGTAATTAAATTGCTCCCTGAAAAAGATGATGATGAAGAAGTTCTTGCCGAAATACCTCGCTTTGCCATCGTAGGGCGTCCAAATGCAGGTAAATCATCTCTTATCAACGCATTTATCGGTGAAGACCGCAATATAGTTACCGACATCGCAGGAACCACTCGCGACAGCATCTACACACGATACAATAAATTCGGGTTCGATTTTTACCTCGTAGATACTGCCGGTATTCGCAAAAAAGCGAAAGTAGACGAAGATATTGAATATTATTCCGTTCTCCGTAGCATTCGCGCCATTGAAAATTCCGATGTTTGTATTCTTATGATTGATGGTACTCGCGGTATCGAAGGACAAGATTCCAATATTTTCTCATTAATACAAAAAAATAACAAGGGCTTGGTGGTGTGCGTAAACAAATGGGACTTAGTGCAAGACAAGAGCAATGAATCAATTAAAGCATTTGAAAACGCCATCCGCGAACGCTTCGCTCCATTTACCGATTTTCCTATAATATTTGGATCGGCTCTCACCAAACAACGCATTCTTAAAGTGCTCGAAAAAGCCGTGGAAATATACGATAACCGCAAGCGCACCATCCCTACATCAAAACTCAATACCGTGATGCAGGAAGTAATAGCAGCATATCCACCACCTGCCAATAAGGGCAAATATGTGAAGATAAAATATATCACGATGCTCAAGGGAGCAGCTGTGCCTACATTTATTTTCTTCTGCAACCTGCCACAATGGGTGAAAGAGCCATATCGCCGCTATCTTGAAAACAAGATACGCGAAAATTGGGATTTCACAGGAACTCCAATCAAGATATTCATGCGCGAAAAATAAAATAATAAAAACATATCATCCCCCTCATAACGAATCACCGGAGAGTATTCAAGCCTTAAAAACAAGGCAGAATCTCTCCGGTGATTTATTATGTAGGAAATCTATAGTCTAAACTACATATTCCCTTTCCTGAAATTACGCACTGCTTTAGGGGATAATTCTATATTCGAGAATTTACATGTATGGGATGCATCTGTTGGTGATTGTGCACTAATACTCAAGCCCAGATTTGAAGGATATTCATTCTTGTAAATTCTTGCCAAATGCCAATTTATTCCATCTTCGGAATAATAACTACCAATAACCTTTGTATCTGATGACATTCGCAAATATACAGATGATAGGTTTATTTTATCATGATTATTATCATCCGACACATTAATAGTGCGTACCGTAACTACACGATGATTACCATCTTCATCCTGTTCATAACAGAGTTTTTGCCAGTGCTTATTATCTATAAATGCAATTATACCACCGGCAGAGTATGTACCTGTATCCGTGAAATTTGGGGTCACCTTAACTGTAAAAGTAAATGGCTTGGTATTATCAATTGTGGTTATTAACATAGGTGCTGTAGCATTGGTGGTAATATTACTGGGGTCACAAAACAAATCTGTTTTACTTCCGGCTTTAATGATAAGTGTATCATTTACTTGCGTTATCTGACTATTTGTCAGATTAATAGATTTATTAAACTTCACATCATTAACTTCGATATTGCACGAATCTAAAGCAATAGCATCTCCGATAGATGTCGAAGAATTATTACACCCGATTTGTATCATAACACCAATCATTAAACTTATGTATAAAACACTTTTTTTCATATTGTTATTTCAATTAAATTATTTGCAGAACCCTATTATTAAATACTTTTCATGCACTTTACAATGTACAAACATGTGATTAACCATGAATTATAATTACATTTGCAAATGTAAGCCACTGTGTTATAGCTTACAATACTGATAAATAACCATTTTTTACTATTTATATATATATGAAAAGTATTTAATAAT
>CAZYEO010000013.1:0-26821 GCA_964646495.1 uncultured Muribaculaceae bacterium | reverse complement strand
AGCAGTTTTCATAAAACAACTCTCTGAACAACGAAAATCTCTTAACTGCATTTGAAAATAATTTGATAATTATAGGAGTAGTATCTACTCCTTTAAACATTTTATCATTCTGTAATCTTAATTGCGTTCTGAAATATTCTAAATCATTGGCTAAATCTTCTAACTCCTTTTTTATTTCGTGGCAACAGTGAATAGAATATTCAAACGTAACACAATCTTTATCAATTGCATAAACCTCAAATGGTTTATGAGTTGAGATTATGTTGCTTAATTCATCAATACTGTCAGAACCAAGCGTTTTATTTGGCGAAAGCTCAATAATGTGATTTTTCTTAGATATAGTCAAATTAGATAAACAGACATGCTCCCATACTACAGAGGAATTTGCTTCGTCGTAAAAAGTGATTATTACAGGTCTATCAGATTTAAGCCAATATTCATAATGCCATTTATCAATACTAAAGGAAATTAAACCATTCTTTTTTACCTTTAAAAATGATGGACCTGATTTTATTTGCAAAGCTATATGTTTACTGGATCCCTTGCTATCTACGGGCATTTCTACATCTGCATCAATACCTATATCAGTATTGGATGTTTCCCTGAAATTCCACCCTAATTTTTCAAAAAAAGCGGCAATCATATGTAACCCTTGCCTTTCTGTATTTGATGTATTCATTTTTCTTTTTACTTAATCTTCTTGTTCATAATAATAAGAGTAATCCACCCCTTTCATAAAGGTTTCTCGGTCGGCTATCTTGTCGGTAAGTGCCGATTGTAACAATGCTCGGATAGGGGTAGCATCTGTAACACTACGTGTCATTGCATCGAGATACTCCTTTTTATTAATAAGACTCCAATCGACACACAAACGCAAACTTCGTTTCAACATCAAATCGAGCCAAATGCGAGTGGTGCGACCATTCCCCTCACGAAATGGGTGAGCAATATTCATCTCCACATATTTATCGACAATAGCATCGAAACTATCTTCGGGCATACGTTCAATGCCCTCTAAAGTAGTGGGTAGGTACTGCGCCATAGCAAACTGAAAGCCCCCCTTGGCGATATTGACCGTGCGTATCTGCCCTGCAAAGTCGTAAAGCCCTCCAAATAGATAGGCGTGTATCTGCTGTAATCCCTTGACCGTTCCAACTTCGATACTATCTATCAAACTGCTCTCGAAAAGGGCATAAGCCTTTGACTTGCTCCGCCCATCTATAGTCTCATCGCTATTGGTAAACCACGCCACAAAACGTGATGCCTTAGTGTTGGGAAAACAAGCCGCAAGAGAAATTACACCATCATTATCAAGCATATCGGTAGTGTAGCGTTTGCCGTCTGCTGCCATTAATTTCAGTTGGTTAGTGGCACTAACCAACTCGTTGCCCTCCTTTTTAAGTTTTGTTTTGAGGTACTTCCAGTAGTTACGATTCTTGGTGTAGTCGTCCTGAGCATTTAGCACACCCACAATGTCGAGCACCGAAAACCACCACTTCGAGTGCTCCTCGTCCCAAACGGCTCGCACTTCGCGGTCATCGAAAAATCGAATAGATATTTTATTTGCCGAATTCATATCTTATCCCAATATTTTGTTCATCAATTCGGTCTCTTTCTTCTCTAAGTCTTTGAGGCGAGCAAATATATCATCGCTACTCTCGGGAGCTACATATTTATAAAACTCGCGAGTAAATGGTATTTCATATCCTATCTTATTTGCCTCCATATCTACTACGAAATCGGGAGCGTAGGGACGAACATTCTTTTCAAGATACTCTGTTATATCCTCTTTCCATGGGATAGTTTCACTATCAGCCAAGTCGCTATCCATTGTAAAATCACCATCTTTCACTTTATATGGATTGTTATATACCTCAGGATAATTTTTATCTTTTGTCCCTAAGTATTGACGTATCTTTTTTATTTGTATTGCAGTAATCTTCAGTCCTCCTTTTTTCAACGCATCGAAGAATTCAAAATCGGCGACTGCTTCTTCATTGAACTTACCTGAGTAAAATGATACAACATTTTCAAGCATTGTTATATCTTCTGCTTTTATTTTAATCGTATCTTCAGGTATTGCCAACTTCTCATACTTCAATCGCAATGGACGGTTAACAAATACTTTAGTGTATTTAAAATCTTCGCAATCTTTTATTTTACTTTCTACTATAATATCTGCGTTGTCTTTATCAGTATAAAGCCAGTTAGTATTATCGTGGAATGCTTGCATTATTAGTTCTCTACACACCGATGTTATCTCCACTCGCTTGTTACCTAAAGATTTTCTCTGCTTTACAAAGCATTTGCTTGCATCAATCAATTGTACTTTCCCTACACGTTCTTCATTCTTATTCTTGCATATAACCCACACATAGGTAGCAATTCCTGTATTATAGAATAAATCGTTTGGTAACTGCACAATCGCTTCAAGCCAATCTTTCTCAAGTAGATAGCCCCGAATGTTGCTTTCGCCAGAACCTGCATCGCCCTTAAATAGAGGTGAACCATTCTGAATAATTGCCATGCGACCATCTTCTTTTAGTTTGGCAGCACCATTAAGCATAAAGAGCATTTGTCCATCGCCTATTGCAGGAAGTCCGGGCTCAAATCGCCCTGCCGAGCCCAACAAACTTTCATCTCGCACTACCTTTTCGGATGCTTTCCACTCTATGCCAAAAGGGGGATTTGATATAATGTAATCGAACGTATAGTCTTTAAACTGGTCATTGCCAAGCGTATCACCTTGACGCATATTATCGGCATTCCCACCCTTAATCAGCATATCGGCTTTAGCTATACCAAAAGTCTGAGGATTAAGTTCCTGACCGTAACAAGTGATTTCTGCTTCAGGATCTATTGTTGAAAAACGCTCTTCCATACAAGCCAACATTTGGCTTGTTCCCATTGCCATATCATAGATAGAAGCTACAATACCCCTATCTTCCATCTGCTGCTCATTGTCGCCGATAAGTAATTCTGCCATTAAATAAATAATATCTCGTGCGGTGAAGTGCGCCCCGGCTTGGTCGTTATATGACTCGGAGAACCTACGGACCAACTCTTCAAATATATACCCCATATCTACAGATGACACTACATCGGCACCAAGATATGAGTTCTTAGAACAAAATTCTTTAATAACAAGATACAAACGTCCATCATCGTCCATCTTTTTTATCTCGTTATAAAATTCCATTTTGCTTATAATATCAATGACATTTTCAGAGAAGTGGCTTAGATAATTCTCAAAATTATCTTTTATATTCTCAGCGTCAGAGAGTAAGGTTTCAAAAGTAAACTTACTTGTATTATAAAACTTCTGCTCGGCAGCCGATTCCAAGAAGCCTTTTTTTACCGCAATACCTCGTTTATCCAAGTCTTCGTCCATCTTTAAGACAGCATCTTTAGTCGGGGCTAATGTGTCTTCAAAACGCTTAATAACACACATTGGTAAGATTACTTTCCCATATTCGTGTGGCTTGTATAACCCGACTAATTTGTCAGCTATCGCCCAAATTAAGTTGGCTTTCTCTTGTATATTTATAGAGGTTTGTCTCTGCAATTCTTCTCCGCTCATATTATAGTTTTTTCTTTTTACAAAGTTAATCATTAATTGTGCATCTATTCTGCACAACTGAAATTCTTTTCAACAACCTTTCTTGCACGTGACGAAATTGTATCTCGAAGTGATTGTGGTTCGAGTATTTCTACACTATCCGCAAAGCCAAGTAAGAGGGTTTCAAACTCATAATTTAGTATTAATTTTAATTCAATTACGGCATATTCTTCATTTTTTTCCTTTACAGTCTGTGTGGGATGTATTGGCTTAGATTCAATGTAGCTGTATCTTGCTTTATCAATTCTAAGGCATATTTTCTCTATAGGCTTATCATTGGGAACGGTAACTCCAATTACATCATCAAAATATTCGGTAAAATCTATATCGTTATTCTCTATATATGCCACATGGTGCATTGGCTCGAAACTTACTATACGGTCAATCGCCATATTCATTAATATATTTTTTTCTTTCCCTTGACTTAAACCGAACAGAAACCATCTGTTATTGTACTGCTTCAAAAAATATGGATGAATATTGTAATACTTTGAATCTCCAAATGCCGGTCTATATTCAATTTTGAGCACTTGCCTATTGATTATTGCATTAAAAAGTGCCGTAAAGTGCTCTATTCCTCTCAGATATGGATTTTGCTCAAAACAAACAACGCTGTCTACATTCGCTTTTAGCTTGAAAGTATCTTCAAAGCGGGTCAAAACCTCTTCCATCCAATCAAATTGTGGTAGCCCTTTGAAGCGATTCAGCATCATTATAGTATCTTTTAATTGTTCGGCTTCAGTTTGACTAAGAGGTTGCTTATTTATCGAAAAGTTTTTATCTGAATAACGGTAGTACTTCTTCTTCCCATCGCCTAACTTATCCAATTCAATAGAATACCCCACTTCGCTCTCCATAAATTTAATATCTTCAAATAGTTGGCGACGTTTGATCCCATCTTCACTGCCGGAAAATTCATATATTGCATTGTTGCAAGCTTCAATAAGATCGTCGATATAAAATCGACGACCAAAGTTGCTAAAGCATTTATCCAATGCTTGATATCTAATTACTGCGTGTTTATTTGTTGCCATAAATACTTACTTTTATTAAACAGAGTTCTCATATCAACATCAAGTAACTCATCTATATTTGAAAATGTTTCATGTAAAGATATTGATTCGTCTCAAAAGCTATGCATTATCTCCAAAAAATTGAGGGGCGTTGCTTTTAGCTTAACTTTCCCTCTGTGGCGTAACTATAATATCCGTTTTCGCTCACTATTATATGATCCACGACCTCAATGTCGAGTATCTTGCCACATTGGGCAATCTTATTGGTGAGGTTGTCATCGCTTTGACTGGGATTAGTGTTTCCCGACGGATGATTGTGATATAGCAATATCGAATGTGCTACATTATCCAATGCCACACGCATAACCATTTTGGGATCGACAACTGTAGCCGAAAGTCCTCCTGAACTTATTTTGTATTTTCCTATTATTTGCTTTGAAGCAGATAAAGCCACAACCCAGAATTCTTCGTGGGTGAGATGCTGCAAATGAAAGCGCATCAATTCATAAGCCTTATCCGAATTTGTGATTTGTACTTTTTCTTGGCGCATTGTATCGGAGTTTTCTGCTAAATAACGTCTTCCTAATTCCATTGCCGCCAATATCGTGATAGCCTTTGCATCGCCCACACCTTTGAAATTGGTTTTTAAGTAACCTATCGAACGCTTTCCGAGTATACTCAACCGGCTATCACATTTCATCAATATGCGCTGAGCTAAATCCACCACCGATTCTCCTCTCGATCCGCTACCCATTAAAATTGCAAGGAGCTCGGCATTGGTCAGTGCCTCAAATCCTTTTGCAACAGCCTTTTCTCTGGGACGATCATCGGCATTTATATTTTTCATCATGCGAAATGTTCCGCTATTGGTATCATCATTATTATTCATGGCTGCGCTATTTTATTTATTTCCCTTTCCTTATCTTCACCTCTTCGTCGATATTCCTGCCATGCCTTAAAATAATCTTCCATGTATATGCTTTGATAAATCCAACTCCGTAGCCACCTAATTGCACAATGCTCGACACAACAGCCAAACTTGCAATTTTTATATTCTTTGTGGCTATGAGAGCTGTTGTAAAGAGTGCTATTATATAGGCTACAAGTGGTAGTATAGCCCACCAATGCCATATCAGTGACAAAATAATCATAGCCACACTCCCCATCACAAATATTGCAGGTAGCCAATGCACCAATTTTAAGGAATCGGGATAAAGAAGATAAAGGGTGATACGCGACATTCCAAAAACATATATCTGACGGCGAAAGAGATTAAGGCTTACACGGCGTTTATGATACACATAGGCGTCACGTATTAATCCGATCGAAAATCCGGCTTGGCGAATACGAGTACTCATATCTATATCTTCGGAAAACATTTCTCGGAATCCTCCTACTTTTTGCCACACGGCACGCGAATATCCCATGTTAAAAGTACGGGGAACAAATTTTTCCAACTGAACTTTCCCTCCTCTTATACCTCCTGTGGTCAAAAACGAGGTCATGGAATAATTTATGGCTTTTTGCACATCTGAGAATGATTCATGGGCGGCATCAGGACCTCCGAAGCAATCCACATACTTCGCTTTTAATTTTGCGGCAAGTACTTCAAAATATTCCGGTGGAATTACACAGTCGGAGTCGAAAAACACAAAGTATTCCCCCCGTGCGTGCTCCATTCCATAATTTCGAGCGATACTGCGCCCCTCATTACTTTTGTGGAAATATTGCAAATCAATCATATCGGCATATTTTTCCACCACCTCACGGCAAGGCACAGTAGATCCATCCTCTACAATTACCAATTCAAAATCTTTATTCGTTTGTACAGCAAGGCTTTCGAGCAAATCGCGCACCTCATCTACTCTATTGTACACTGGTACTATTATCGAAAAATATGGCATAAATTTTCACTTAATGAATTGATGCGAAGATAATAAAAAAGTGCATGAAATACTAATCCCAATTACTTTTTATATTCGGATATTGTTCGTACATTTGCGAACAATAAAATTAAAAGCATGGCAACTCCGAAATATTATACACAGAACAATGAGAAATTGGCTCGCTTTGCCAAAGCATTGGGACACCCGGCAAGAATTACAATCATGGAATTTCTTGCTAAACAAGATAGTTGCTTTTTCGGAGACATTCACGACGTTCTACCAATTGCAAAAGCGACTGTATCTCAACACTTAAAGGAATTAAAAGAATCGGGGCTTATTCAAGGCGAAATAGAACCGCCCAAAGTTCGTTATTGTGTAAATAAAGAGAATTGGATTTTGGCAAAGAGCTTATTTGAGTCTTTTTTTACAGTTCAAATTGGGAAGGAAACTTGTTGTAAATAATCATCGGATTTTTTTGAAAATATTGTTCGTAGTTTTGCGATTTACAAACATTTAAAATATACATACAATGGAAATTAAAGTTTTAGGAACAGGTTGTGCAGGTTGCAAAGCACTTTATGAAACAACCAAAACTGCGGTGGCAGAACTTGGCATAAATGCAACTGTGATAAAAGAGGAAGATATGATGAATATCTTATCATACAACGTGATGTCATTACCGGCATTAGTTATAAATGACAAGGTTGTATCAAAGGGGAAAAAATTGTCAGTATCAGAGGTTAAAGCATTACTAACAGATTAAATCAAAAGCAGTGATGCGTATTTTATTTATAATTGCGACTTCAATTTTATTGATCTCTTGCAACGATAATAGATCTAAAAAAATAGAAACCGAAACAAAATCGGCAGATATAATCGAAGTGCTATACTTTCATGGGAAACAGCGATGTATCACTTGCAATGCAATAGAAAAATTAACCAAAGAGGTAGTCGATAGCATGGCAAATGAAAAAATTAAGATGAAAGTTATTGATATAACCACCGATGAATCGTTGGCTGATAAATATGAAATTGCATGGTCGTCGTTAATAGTTGATCATGGGGGTAAAATCATAAACTTAACCAAAATGGGATTTAAATATGCAAAAAACGAGCCACAGGTTTTTAAAGCAAACTTGGCAAATGCTCTTATAAAAATATCTAAAGAATAATGTGGTTGCAAAATATATTGGAGAGCAATACAACTCCATTGGTTACTGCATTTATATTGGGACTTCTCACAGCAATAAGTCCATGCCCCTTAGCAACCAATATTACGGCAATCGGATATATCGGTAAAGATATTGAAAGTCCCCACCGCATATTTTGGAATGGAATATTATATACGATTGGGCGCATTTTCACATACATGTGTATTGGATTTGTGCTCATTCCTCTACTTCGAGAAGGAGCAAGCATATACACAATACAAAAGATCCTCGGTAAATATGGAGATATTATCATATCTCCGGCATTGGTTATAATAGGTCTGTTTATGCTATTTGGTGACAAACTTAATTTGTCAAAATTAGGTTTTAATATAAGAAGTGAGAAATTAAGAACGAAAGGGAGTTGGGGGGCTTTAATGTTGGGTATAATATTCTCATTGGCATTTTGCCCATCAAGCGGAGTATTATACTTTGGAATGTTGATGCCTATGGCAGCCACCGAAACCGGAGGCTACCTATTACCATTCGTATATGCTATTGCTACAGGATTACCTGTAATTGTCGTGGCTTGGATTTTAGCCTATAGCATTTCAGGACTTGGAAAAGCATATAATAGAATACAAGTTTTTCAAAAATGGATGAATTTAATAATCGCTCTACTGTTTATTACAGTAGGGATTTACTATGCAATAATTTTATGGCTATAAATGTATTGATATTATGCACAGGCAATAGTTGCCGCAGTCAAATGGCACACGGCTTTTTGCAATCGTTTGACAAAAATCTAAATGTACGTTCGGCAGGAACAAGAGCCTCCGGCAAGCTCAACGATGGAGCTATAAAAGCAATGAACGAAGTCGGTATTGACATCTCGCACCACACCTCCGACCCTGTTGATAAATACCTTGACGAGGACTGGGATTATGTGATAACAGTTTGTGGAGGAGCAAATGAAAGTTGTCCTTTATTTAGGGGCAATGTAAAACATCGTATTCACATAGGATTTGACGACCCATCACACGCTATCGGATCCACTGAATTTATTGAGAGCGAGTTTCAGCGTGTAAGAGACGAGATAAAAACAAAATTTGCGGAATTTTATATCCACAACATAGCTCCTGAAATGTAAGTTTAATTGATAATATCTACTTTACAATGATTCAACAATTTTCCGATTGGGTAGTATATGATATTTTAGGAATTGATGCAGTATCTCATATCGGAGCTTCATTAAACTTCTTTATATATGATACTATCAAGATTCTACTACTCCTATTTTTTGTAAGTACTATTATGGGCATAGTTAATGTCTATTTTCCCATTGATAGATTACGAAATTTTCTCACATCGAGACGATTATACGGCTTTCAATATCTATTTGCTTCAATATTTGGAGCGATAACCCCATTTTGCAGTTGCTCCTCAATTCCGCTTTTCATAGGATTTGTCAATGGGGGGATTCCTCTTGGTGTTACATTTGCATTTCTTATTACATCACCCTTGGTCAATGAGGTAGCAGTAGCAATGTTTCTCGGTGCATTTGGGCTAAAAGCGACCTTAATATATGTCATTTCGGGAATTGCTCTCGGTACTTTGGGTGGCATCATTCTCGAAAAGTTCCACCTTGAGTGCTACCTTAGCGACTGGGTAAAGAATATTCAGAATAAATCCGAATCCGAAAAGTGGGAGATAGTACATATACCTTTTACCCAACGTCTACCCAATATTCTCAATGATGCTTGGAATATCGTTCGTGGAGTATTACTTTATGTGATAATAGGAATTGGAATCGGGGCTGCAATACATGGATTTGTACCACAAGGTTTTTTTGAGACCTACTTAGATAAAAACAATTGGTATTCCGTACCGGTTGCAGTAATTCTTGGCGTGCCAATGTATGCCAATGCAGCAGGAGTAGTACCTATTATTCAGGTATTTGTAGCTAAAGGTGTGCCTCTCGGCACTGCTATTGCTTTTATGATGGCAGTTATAGGATTGTCTTTACCCGAAGCTACAATGCTAAAGAAAGTAATGACATGGCGTTTGATAGGAATATTCTTTGGTGTTGTGGCATTATTTATAATTTTGCTGGGATATTTGTTTAATATTATATTGTAAAACACACCATTTATTTACCCCAATAATTTAAATAGACAGAGCGTAATAAGATTCAAAAATTCTTATTACGCTCTGCTTATATATGATAAATAATATCTATTATGCTTTTACGCGACCAAGATATGACCCATCGCGAGTATCAACTTCAATAGTTTCACCTTCGTTGATAAACAATGGCACACGCACTGTTGCACCCGATTCTACTGTTGCAGCCTTCAATGTGTTGGTTGCTGTATCACCTTTCAGACCTGGCTCGGTGTATGTTATTTTAAGAATAGTCTTCACAGGCATTTCCGCAAAGAGTATTGTTTCTGTCGATACATCCGATACAACCTCAACAGTATCACCCTCTTTCATATATTCAACTCCAGTGATAAGATCCTTACCGATTGGATGCTGTTCATAAGTTTCATTATTCATGAAGATAAAGTCTTCACCCTCTTTATAAAGGAATTGATAGGGGCGACGCTCTACACGTACATCCTCCAATTTAAATCCAACTTGAAAAGTACGATCGAGAACGCGTCCGTTCACTACATCTTTCAATTTTGTGCGCATAATTGTATTACCTTTACCTGGCTTTACGTGCAAAAATTCCACACAAAAATAAAGTCTTCCGTCTAATCGGATGCATGTTCCGTTCTTAATGTCTTGCGAATTAATCATAAAAAATTTCTTATCGTATTTATTACTATTTGATTGCGAGTTATCTAATTAATGGCAAAATTAATCCATTTCGAGAAAATTAGCAAAAGTTTTATCGATAAAATGACTTAATTGTTGGTAATTCCAAAATTAATATCTATTTTTGCAGTCCGAAAATCGATTAATAAAAACAAATATATAAGGCAATGAAGAGAACATTCCAACCCTCAAACAAAAAGAGAATAAATAAGCATGGCTTCCGTGAAAGAATGTCAACTGCTGATGGTCGTAAGGTATTAGCACGTCGTCGCGCTAAAGGTCGCGCAAGCCTCAGTGTATCTGATGGTGTACGTGCAAAATAATTAGATCTTAATCGATTATTAACGATTTATTCCGTTGTTATCTTTATTGATAGCAACGGAATTTTTGTGCTTATACACATTCTAAACATCTACACATTTATCTGCAGACCTCATATTTAGTCTATATAATTTTATTTTCCCACTTATAATTTATACTTTTGTTTAATACAATATCAATGGAAACTGCAATAGATTGTAAAACTTTTTTTATTCTTAAAGCAAGATGGAAAACGAAAATTTAAATCAATATATACAAGATTCAATACGTAAAAATTGGGAAGAATTGTCTCTTACCGACTTCAATGGCGTATCGTTTCAATATCGCGATTTAGCGCGGAAAATCGCCAAATTACATATCATATATGAAAATTGTGGGTTGCGCCCAGGCGATAAAATTGCAATATGCGGTAGAAATTCTGCGCAATGGGCAGTAGCCTTCTTTAGTGCTCTCACCTATGGTGCAGTGGCTGTTCCTATATTGCACGAATTCAAATCCGATAATATACATCACATAGTGAATCACAGCGAAGCAAAGTTATTTTTCACAGATTTAACTATATGGGAGAATTTGGATAATTCACTTATGCCCAACCTAATAGGGGCACTGCTGATTAGCGATTTTTCACTATTATATTCACGATCATCCGCACTCACCCATTCTCGCGAGAAATTAAACGAGCTATTCGGTCGTCACTACCCCGAAAGATTCACACGTGAAGATGTAGTATATTATCAGCCAAAGTCCGATGAATTAGCTATTATAAACTACACATCAGGATCTACGGGCTTCTCGAAAGGGGTGATGGTTCCATATAGAGCTATTACATCCAATATCCGTTTTTGTCTTGACCATCTTGAATTTCTCAAACCGGGAGATAATATCGTGTGCATGCTTCCTATGGCTCATATGTATGGATTGGCAATAGAGCTTATACATCCTTTTGTGAAAGGATGCCACGTGTTTTTCCTTACACGCATTCCATCGCCAAAAGTTATTATGGATGCATTTGCAACGGTGCGACCTAAACTTATTGTCACAGTACCCCTTATAATTGAGAAAATAATCAAAACAAAAGTTTTTCCGTTACTCGATAAACCTTTAATGAAATTATTGCTCAAAGTTCCATTTGTAGACGACCGTTTGCTGGGTAAAATTAAAGATAAACTCAACGAAACATTCGGTGGAAATTTATGCGAGTTAATCATAGGCGGAGCTGCTCTAAACAAAGACGTAGAAGCTTTTCTCCGCCGTATAGATTTCCCATTTACGGTAGGTTACGGCATGACTGAATGCGCACCACTTATTGCGTACTCCCCATGCTCGGAGACTAGACAAGGATCATGCGGACGTGTAGTCGATAGAATGACAGTTAAGGTGCAATCATCCGACCCCGAGAATAAAGCCGGTGAATTGTGGGTTAAGGGCACAAATGTGATGCTCGGATACTATAAAAACGATTCGGCTACAGAATCCATAATGCACGAAGGTTGGATGAATACCGGTGATCTCTGTACACTCGACGATGAAGGATTTATCTATATACACGGTCGTAGTAAAAACATGATATTAGGACCATCTGGACAAAATATATATCCCGAAGAGATTGAGCAAAAATTGAATAACTTACCTTATGTAAATGAATCGCTGGTAATCGAAGAGAATAACAAATTGGTAGCTCTGATATATCCAGATATTGAAAACGGTCAGAAACAGGGTTTGACTTTCTCTGATCTTGAAAGGATAATGAATGAAAATATCGGCTCTCTGAATAAAGAATTACCTATATATTCTCAAATTTCAAGGGTCAAAGTATATCACGAGGAATTTGAAAAAACTCCAAAAAGAAGTATCAAACGATACTTGTATCAGCATAGCTAAGAATATCCTTAATATATAAAATCACCTTAAAACGAATGACTAACCTGCTTCTGATAATCACATCTTCTGTTGTATACACCATCTTATCGATTGTGTATGTGATAACAGTATTTGGGATTATAGGGGTTGTTATTTCGGAGAACCGCAATCCGGTGAAATCATTGGCATGGGTCACGGTGCTGTTTCTCGTACCACTCGGAGGAATGATTCTTTATGTTTTCTTCGGACGAAGCATGAAAAGTCATCACATGATTTCACGCAAAAATAAACGAAAACTGAAACGCAGTGAATTATATCGACATATCGACAGCAATACATTGAATTTCACACAAGAAAGCGTTCAGCAAATACGATTGGCACACACTCTCACTGGCTCGGAATATTTTCCCGGAAACAATATAACCATTTTTACTACCGGAAAAGAGAAATTCGAATCATTTAAACGTGACCTGCAAAATGCAGAACATTACATACATCTGCAATATTATATCTTTGAAAATGACATAATAGGCAATGAAATAAGTAATATCCTTATAGAAAAAGCCCGACAAGGGGTAAAGGTGCGAGTGATATATGACCATGTGGGGTGCTTCAATGTTGGTAATGCGTTTTATAAGCGCATGATTGAAGCAGGTGTGGAGGTAAAGCCATTCATGCGCGTCACATTCCCGCAATTTGCCACTCGCATTAATTGGCGTAACCACCGCAAAATCACTGTTATAGATGGACTTGTAGGGTATATCGGAGGAATGAACATTGCCGATAGATACATAAATGGGGGGAAATTTGCAAAGTGGAGAGACACACATATAAAGATAACAGGTAATGCGGTGAGCGGATTGCAATATTCGTTTGCAGTAGATTGGAATTTCATGGGTGAACCACTTCTCAAAGAGACCTGTAGACGATATAATGTACTTCACAATTCCGAAGCCGGAGTACAAATAATGACAAGTGGTCCGATGGGGACATGGAGTAACATTTCATTCCTCTTTCTAAAAGCCATATCTAATGCTAAAAAATGCGTATATATCCAAACCCCTTATTTTTTACCCACTGAAAGTCTTCTTAAAGCACTACAGATAGCAGCCCTTTCAAAGGTAGATGTGCGGTTGATGATACCTTACCGCAGCGATTCTTTAATCCTAAGGCTCGCATCATTTTCCTATCTGTCAGAGTGCATGAAAGCAGGGATTAAAGTATATCTATATAAAGGGGGAATGCTACACTCTAAGGTTATCATAGTTGATGATGAATTTTGCACCACAGGATCCACTAATTTCGATTTCCGAAGCTTTGAACACAATTTTGAAAGCAATGCATTTATCTATAGTTCAAATATAAATGCACAAATGAAAAAGATATTTATAGATGATATTCTTGAGTCTGAGCGGCTTAATCCCACGCTGTGGCGACATCGCCCTGCATTTGAGCGTTTCAAAGAGTCTACTGTGCGACTTTTAAGCCCAATTTTATGACAAGACCCATCATAACTGTAATATTGCTTATAATAACTACCCTAAACGGAATTTCTTCTGCTCGCGAATATTATCCGTCCAAAATTAACGGATCATGCGGAGAATCATTGAAAACAAATCTGGGAGCACTTATTGCGGTGCATCAAAGTATTAATACAGTTATTGGCAAAGGGAGTTTATGGGCAGCTTTCCGCACTACAGATTCACACGAAAATGGAAATATTTGGAGTATTTACACATCCGAGCAACACAAATTCAGTGCAGATGGTGTGGGGGCAACCGAAGGAATGGATTTTGACAGACTTATATCTCCGACTTGGTATGGAGATAAATATCCGTTTACAAATCCGTTATCATATGATCTGCATCACATCACACCATGCCCGGCTACATTAATCAATCATAAAAAAGAATATCCGGCAGGTGAAATAATAGATATAATATACTCCGAACAAGGTTGGAAAGTGGGATATGCCATGATAGGTTCTACCAAAATAAATGCTTTTGAAGTTGCAGATGATTATAAAGGGGATATTGCCCGAATGATTATGTATATAGCAACTAAAGCGGCAACATCCACGTGGCAATCTTTTGCCACAAATATATTCCTGCAAGGTAACTACCCTACCCTCAATCGATATGCGATAGAAATGCTTTTACGCTGGCATAGAAACGATGCTGTAAGCCAGAAAGAAATCGACCGAAACAATGCAGTATATGCTCTACAGGGCAATAGAAACCCATTTATTGATTATCCACAAATGGTAGAACATATATGGGGCACTGCAAAGGACACTCCATTCTATTTTGATGACGAGGATACCGAAATTATAACTCCCCTTAAATCCAAATATAAAATAAGCGAGAAACGCATATATTTATATTCCCCATTCATCCCTATCGATGTTCAGTGGAGGATAAATAATATCCCTGTTAATGAAAAATATGTATCTACACAATTATTAGGCATCGGCATTCATGAGCTAAAATATTCGGGAAATAGAATACGTGGCAAAATATTAATAACAATAGAGCCATGAAACATTTCATATTAATCATCATAATAATATTTACATCTACTCTTGTAGGATGTCAGAAGGATAGCGATAACATAAAGAATCCTGAATATTCCCTCTCCCACACCGAGATTAATATTAATCTCGGCGAAAATGCCACACTCACAGTAAATAATGCACATCAATATTCTGTGTCTATTTCAGCACCTGTTGTCTCTACTGTTTGCATTGCCAATAAAATACATATCACGGCTATTAAAGTTGGAGAAGCAGTGTTAAGAATAAGTATAGGCAATACACAATTGGAATGTAAAATAATAGTAGCCTCTATCACACCCCCCGATAATCCTGACGATAATATTGTAGCAGATCCAACACTGCGCGCACAATCTAACACAGTCTCTTTCAGATACGATCATTCGGGCATATTATATCAATGTTCGGAATCGGGAGATAAAACAACATATCTTTTTACAGATATAGATACCAATGAATATATTTCTTTTATCTTCAACGTTTCTACACGCGTGGTAGAGCATATCACATCCTCTCATTCAACCACTCCTGCCAAAATAGAAAACACCGCTATCCTCAAGGAGGACAACGGTGTAATATGGCTTAAAGTTACAACCTCTACCGAGGTAATGATATTTGTTGTGGATTAATTTATCGTGCAAGTATTGTAGCCGATGTTGGCTCAATAGCGATAGAGCCACCCTTTATATCATATAGGCCATCAGGATTAATCTTCCCATCGGAAGCAATCACTTTCCAATTCCCTTTTGCAATTTTAATATTCTGCGCCTCAGTAGAGCCATTTAGAATCACTTTTATCTCTTTCCACGAATCGCCGTTGGCATTATCTTTAAGCGAATACGAGATGAGTAATGGAGCGCTAACCTTGTCAAACACCAAATGTTTTGCTACATCTTCGGTGGTGGTCATGCGAAATGCAGGATGTGCTTTGCGCAATGCAATCAGCCCCCTATAATAATCGAATACATCACGGTACTCTTTCTTTTGATTCCAATCAATAGCATTGATAGAATCAGGAGATTTGTATGAATTGTGTACACCTTTTTTATCGCGGTAAACCTCTTCTCCGGCAAACATGAATGGCGTTCCCTGCGAGGTAAACACAATTGTTTGCGCAAGTTTCGCTGCACGTATGCGATCTTCCAAGGTTGATCCGGGCATTGACTTAGCCAATTTATCGGTAAGTGTCATATCATCATGGCAAGATACATAGTTGATGATCTGCAATGGTGATGAAGCATAGGCAAATTTTGAATTATTACCCTTGCTATAATCTACTTGCGGATGCTTTGTAGAGGCTACTATCCCTATTTTCACAGTTTCCTCAAGACCGGGTTTACCAGTAGCAAAACCTCTGTCGGAAGCATCACTATAATGCCCTTTCACAGCATCGCGAATATCATCGCTGAACACTGCCACACCTTGCATTTTTGACACATTTTCTTTTAGTGCGCGGCGTTCCACAGGAAGAGGAGAATCTCCGGCAGTCCACCCCTCTCCATAAACGAAGGTATTCGGATTGATTTTTTTCAACTCCGAAGCTACCTCATTCATGGTTTCAATATCATGAATAGCCATTAGATCAAAACGATAACCATCAATATGGTACTCTTTAGTCCAATATTTCACCGAGTTAATAATAAAATTACGCACCTGCTCGCGGTCGCTTGCCGTTTCGTTTCCGCATGCCGATGCATCCGAATAAGTTCCATCGGCTTTATGACGATAATAATATCCCGGAGCTGTGAGCGAGAAATTAGAATCATCGTTCACAGCAGTATGATTATAAACCACATCCATCACCACCCCAATGCCGGCATCATGCAATGCTTTCACCATCTCTTTCATTTCTCGCACACGAGTTGCAGGATCGGCAGCATTAGTTGAATATGAACCTTCTGGAACATTATAATTCACCGGGTCATATCCCCAATTATATTGGTTGGACGGTAGTTGCATTTCATCCACGCTATTATAATCGTATGAGGGAAGAATATGCACATGGGTAATACCTAATTCTTTGAGGTGATCGATACCGGTCTTTTCACCGTTAAGCGATAGGGTTCCATTTTCAAGCATAGCCACAAACTTTCCTTTATTTGCAATTCCAGAATTGGGATGCATAGAGAAATCTCTATGATGTACTTCATAGAGAATTACATCATTTATATTTTTCACTTCCGGTCCTTTATCATTATCCCAACCAGCAGGGTTAGTTTTGGAAAAATCAATTATGGCTGCCCTATGACCATTAACTCCCACTGCTTTAGCCCATACTCCGGGAGTCTCATCCAACCATTTTCCGTTATATTTCACTTGAAAAGTATAATACTTGCCATAAAGAGCTTCGGGAACCTCAGTGCGCCACACCCCGGAGTCTTTTTGTAACGACATGGTATAAACCATACTCGGCACTTTAGTATTAGCATCGTTGTATATGTTTACTTTTACCTCTTGAGCTTTTGGCGACCATAATTTAAAGTGAGTCACTCCTGAAGTTACATTCACTCCCAGATCATCCCCCTTATATGCAGGGAAACTCATATAATTTGTACTTTGATTTTCAATCTTTTGTGCCATAGCTATAGGTATTGGAGCCATAAAAGATAGTGTGAGCGCAGACGCACACATTCGCAACATTAAATTCTTCATTTTTTAAATCGAGTGTTATCAAATAAATAAAATAGGTTATCTCTATAAAAATTTCATTCTATTTCCAGCATATAGGTCAAGATATGTAATCCCAAGAAAATTATCCTTGGAATTATGGTATTAAATCTGAATTTTGGGAAATAGTGATTATTTAACTACAATCTTGCGTGAC
The DNA here is from genome assembly GCA_964646495.1 of uncultured Muribaculaceae bacterium. GTDB lineage: Bacteria > Bacteroidota > Bacteroidia > Bacteroidales > Muribaculaceae > HGM05232. The sequence continues at coordinate 8,776 of CAZYEO010000013.1, read as the reverse complement.
CACAGATTACATTTGATGATATAGAACCCCTTGGGCAATTCCACAGTAGCCGTACCCATGGGCATCGTAAATGATTTAATGGGCTGTCCTATTATGGAATATATTGTAAAAACAGTTTCGTCCAATGGATTATAAATAGTGATACTACCCACTCCACAAGTCACAGTAGGGGTTGCAAGCGACTCGACAACACGATTTTCATCTTGTCCTTTCGCTGCAAATACCTCTACGCTGCCAAAAGCGAGAGTAGTAATAATCAATATTTTAATAATATTCCTTTTCATCACCTACAAAGATAAACAGTTGATTCTTAATTTCCTAATTTATTTCCCAAAATAATAATAAATTTTTGGGAGCAATCAACATATTTCTTACTGGGATGAAATTGCGCTATCTAATATATCAATGAGTAGCATCCTTGAAATATCGGGAATAAAGGTTGCGATATTCGGGAGTACTCTTCAATCTGTTAATCCACACATTTATGCTATCGCATAGTTTTGTTTCAGATTTACTAAGTATCCAAGATTGAAATTGAGTGAAGCTCACGTTAGTATGAATACTTATCTGTGGATATTTTTTCACGAGTTCACCAGCAATCCCTTCATTAATCACGGCATAATCAATAATCCCCTCCTTTACCATTAAAAACAGCTGTTCGGGACCATAAAGGTTGTCTTTTTTGACATATATAGTATCTCCTATTTCTCGACTAAGGCTTGAAATGCGGCTCTCCATTGGAGATCCGGCTACCACATATACAGTGTCGCCGGCGAGATCTAATTGATTTTTTATTTTGATATGCCCTAACGAATCTTTACGCTGCACAAGCACCTGACGATCGAGATATATCGGTTCGGAAAAAAGATAATGTTCTTTATTCTCTTTCGTCATTGGTAACTGAGCCACAAGTATTTGGTATTTTCCCGATTCTAAATCGTCAAGGCTCTTTTGGAGTGTAACTACAGGAATATATCGAAAATGAATATTTGCCTTCTTGGATAGAAGACGTAACATATCATAATTAAAGCCCCCCAATGTATCATCATACATATAATATGTGAGCGGAGAGTATTCCAAGCCCACACTTATAGTATCGGATGGTGCAGCGATATTATTGCCCGATATTGATTTGCCACATTGCTTGAGCATAACCATTAATCCTATTGCTACGGCAAGAAGGATTATATATAAAATCATTTTAGGTTTTCTCAGCATACACCATTAATTAGTTGGGGAAATCAACAGATACTCCTAATAATAATCTACCGGGATTCAATGGATAATTGGGCACAGAGAAATAATCTTTACTGAACCAACCTTGATTGATATGGGTATAAAGCAGATAAAAACGGACTTTATCCAACTTAAAGTTGGCATATACATTCATAAACGGATAATTACCCAATTCTACTTCATCTTGGGTGTGAAATGTCATAGTAGCCGGATTGTAGGCAGGAGCTTTGTATTTTGTGTAATAATTGCAATCCACGCCCACCTGCACCTTTAGTACTTTGGCAATAGGAAAGAATAGATACATATTACTGTATAGAGCCAACTTAGGCAATGGCAACACAGATTGATTTGACGAAGTTTGATATGTAATCATATTATTCCAATTAAAAATACCGAGACTAAGATTTTGCTTCAACGTGGCACTGAATATCTGAATATTATCGGAATGTTGAGCCACAAATCCATCGTTACCAAAATATATATAATTCTGCATAGTTTCAAATCCGGCATTGATATTGGTTTTTGTATGAGGAATATCAAGCTCACCACCTGCCTTAAATCTACGCGTTTTGCCAAAATCATTTTCCCATGCAAAATGATTCGAGATATAGGAACGAGTGAGATACGGAGCCGCTAAATTCTTGAAGTATCCATAACCGGTGATACGCACAGAGTCACCAAGCAGCTTGAACCGAGTAGATACATTACCGGTAACATCCACATCACCAACCACACTACCCAATAATCCGAATTGCGCCGTGGCATTATATGTGAGTATCGAACCTTTTTGTTTGGTAAGTTGCCCTCCTACCCACAGCAGATTTTCACTTCCGGTGTGAGGAACATTTATATCTGGGAATGGCGTCAAATCTTTTGGCTTATCGGCATATCTTAACATTGAATCGGTGGTTTGCGTAAATTTTCTTATTTCATAAGTCGCATATGCAGCCAATCCGAATTTAGCATATTTATGAAATCCCTCTAATAATTGTATGCCTACAGTATTGCTCAATTTCCAATATTTTGTTTCATCATTTGTGCCATCCAATGAAAGATAAGTTTGCTTGAAAAACGAGGTATCCTCCTGCGCAACACTATTTAGAAATAAGTGCTTACCCTCTTTATAATTAAGAGTCCAGATAAAACTTGTAACGGGAATATATTCTTGACGTATTATAGAGTCTTTCTTTATGGAGTCACGCTCAAGTACGTGATAGTAACCTACTTTATATCTTTGATTGAGATAAAACTCATGACCGATAACTCGCGAATGTGCATTGGTGAGGTTTATGGGAATCGCTTTGGGATCTACACTCGTTACACCTCCTTGCACAGATGCAGGATCGGTAATAAACCGCGTATCTGTAATACCACCATTCTCTTTGTTCAAGAAATTATAATTATTGAAGAATGCCTGCATTTCATATCGATCTCCCATATACGATCCGAAAATTCGCCATGTGAAATCTTTATCAGCTTGCCCCTCGTAGCAACCTTTGGAATACAGATAATCCAGTGCTGCACCAATCTCAATCTGTCTATTTACATTTCCCGAAAATGTGGCACGCAACCTATCTTGAACACTATTTTTATCCCCTCCTGTATTATACGACAAGAGAGTCATTGGGATGCGAGTATTGTAATATTTTTGAGTTTTGATCGATGGTAACCATGCGCTTAAAGCATCTTCAAAAAAGAATTCACTTATAGATCCCCTATCAAAGAATATTTGATTTTGCCCCTCAGCTCCAAGATTTCCTGTAGTGGCATAAGCATTACTCACCATTGATGGTATTGCCTGTTGGTAATAATTATATTGAAGCGTATCTACCGTACTTAAATACCGTTCTCCTAACGGATTGGTTATAGTCCACGCATACGAAGGTGCCAATTTCGTTTTCTTTGCAGCTGAAATTGTGCCACAAATTATTATTACAAATAATATATATATTATGATTTTCCTCATTTCGGGTGCAAATATAGTGTAAGTGAGGGCAATTCCAAAACGAAAAAGCATTAATAATCATTTGTAAAATGATAATCTACCATGTATTATATTAATACAAAAACCGAACATTATCCTGATGTTAAAATCAGATGGCCTTAATTATATTCGACCATTATTTGGTCTATAAGCTATATAAAGGCTGTATCATTAAGAAGATGTAGCTTCTTGGCAAGTTTATTGCATTCCGAACTTTTAATAAAATGTTCTATTGATTCAACATGGCGAGGATGATGCAGATCCGTACCCATAAAATCAATCATATCGTTTTCGAGCAACCAATATGCCATTTCCTTAACCTCTTTCCCATAATATCCTGCAAATGAAAGAAGATTAACTTGAAAATATGTACCGGTATCATGAATCTCTCGATACCTCTCCTTTTTATGCCAATAATATTTGTACCGTTCGGGGTGTGCAAGAATCGGATTATATCCTCTAAGCTTCAAATCATATATTACATCATCCATTTCCCATGGAGCTTGGATGAATGAATTTTCGACCAAAATATAATCGTTGGGAAATAATATCAATTGATTACTTTCAACTACCGTCTTAAACAATTCATCAATACGATATTCGGCAGAATATGAAATCTCTATATCTACCCCACTTGTGGCGATTTTATCATTAAGGGCACTGTAAGCATCGGAAATAGAGCTTGGGGTATTCTCAAATGTATCTTTCGTAACATGAGGTGTAGCTATAATCCGATTAATGCCCCACGACTTCATTTTACCCACAAGAAACATCGACATATCTACATCTCTTGATCCATCATCAATGCCTGGAAGCACATGAGAATGGATATCTGTGTGATAAAATAAGCCCTTATTTGACTCCTTTTTTTTGAATATGGAAAACATTTCGGAAAAATTTCTTTAATTACCTCACAAAGATAGCAAATAAATTTCTTTTATATCAGAAAACTTGTAAATTTGCCCAGTTAAGATTTTTTATAATCTTATCCGATAAAAACTAATTTTGAATCAAACTGTATAATACTTAATTTTGAAAACATGAGCCGTAAGTTAAAAATCAGAGACCTCACTATGCGTGATGGTCAACAATCGCTTTTTGCAACTCGGTTGAGCCAACAAAGTATCGATATTTTGTTGCCCTACTACAAGGATGCAGGTTTTTATGCAATGGAAGTTTGGGGTGGAGCCGTTCCAGATTCAGTGATGCGTTATTTGGACGAATCGCCGTGGAATCGCTTAAAAACTATTAGCAACAAAATGGAAGGGAAATCCCTTTTAACAGCCCTCTCTCGTGGTCGAAATCTATTTGGGTACGTACCTTATCCAAATTCCGTATTAGAAGGATTTTACAATCACTCCATCAAAAACGGATTGAATGTAATGAGGATTTTTGATGCCCTCAACGACCTTGAGAATGTAAAAGATTCAATAAAACTAATTAACAATCTCGGTGGCATTGCTGATGGTGCTGTGTGCTACACCGTAGATCCGAAAAGTGATAAAGAACCTGAAAAAATAGGATTTTTTGGGAAGCTATTTGGCAAAAAACCAGAAGAACCGGAAAAAATATTTACCGATGAGTATTTTGTGGAGATAGCTAAGGGATTTGAATCTCTTGGAGCCAAAATTATAACCATAAAAGATATGGCGGGGCTCATAAATCCTGCACGTGTGGCTACCCTTATGCCTAAATTGAAAAAGGCGGTATCGGTGCCTATCGATTTTCACACACATTGTACTCCCGGATATGGTCTCGCCTCATCAGTGATGGCAATGTTGCACGGCACAGATATATTGGATACGAATATATGGTATTTCGGTGGTGGCTCGGCTGCTCCCGCAATAGAACTCATATATTTATTCGGTAAAAAAATGGGTATTGAGATTGATGTAAACATGGACGCAATCGGCGAAATTCGCTCTCGACTTAAAGAAATACGCAAAGGATTGAGCAATTTTGACTTAGTACCGAGCTTCCCTATCGATTTTGATCCTCTTGTGGATAAATTACCTGATAATATTGATAAATTATTTGACACTGCAATTGCTGCCGCACAGGCAAACGATGAGGATGAATTATTAAACGCATGCCATGCAATCGAAGCATATTTCAACTTCCCCAAGCCTGACTTAATAGTAAAGGATGCAGAGGTTCCGGGTGGAATGTATAGCAACATGGTGGCTCAGTTAAAAGCTCTTCATGCCGAAGATATGTTAGAAGAAGCAATGAAACTAATTCCTAAGGTTCGACTTGATGCCGGATTAGTTCCATTAGTAACCCCCACAAGCCAAATCGTGGGAAGCCAAGCTGTAGCTCTTGCAATGGATCGTAAAAAAGGGAATCCCGATTATTCAAATCCGTCTAATCAATTTGTGGCTCTTATCAAAGGGGAATACGGAAAAACTCCCGCTCCTATCGATCCTGAATTTCGCCGAAAAATCACAGGCGACCCTATAGAACATCCTTATAATGTTGCATCGTATAAAAAACCGGAGAATCCCACAATTGCGGAATTTGGTGGTGTACCACTGGCAAAGGATGATGAGGAGTTTCTACTTATTGAATTGCTCCCGGCTGTTGCCAACGAATTTTTACGCAAACGTCGCGGAGAGGAATTTATAGCTGCTAATCCCGAACCGGCTCCTGAAAAAATCAATGAGAATAATGGTGCTACTATCAAAGATCCGATAACAGGACCAACCCTATTAGCCCCTATGGGAGGCAAAGTAGTGGAGATTGATGTTAAGGAGGGCGATGAGGTAAAGAAAGGCACAAAATTGATGGTATATGAAGCCATGAAGATGGAAAACGATTTACTATCAGACCACGCCGGTGTGATTAAGCACATATTCGTGACACCCAACCAAATCGTTGGAACAGATGAAGTATTAATCGAATATGAAGCATAAACAGTAGATTTTAAACCAACAAGATTCAAATTAATTTTTGTATTTGAAAAATTGTTCGTAAATTTGCACGCCATTACAAATTATCACGCTACCAACGTGATGAAAAACTTTTGATTAACAAATATAAATAACATAAAGATGAAAAAAGACATCCATCCTTCTAATTACCGCGAAGTGGTATTTAAAGATATGTCAAACGAAGAGACATTTATCACTCGTTCAACTGTAGCAGCAAAAGAAACAATTGAAATAGATGGTGTTACTTATCCATTGGTAAAGCTTGAAATCACCAGTTCTTCTCACCCTTTCTTCACAGGTAAGCAAAAACTTGTAGATACTGCTGGTCGCGTTGATAAGTTCATGAGTCGCTACGGTGATCGCAAAAAGAAATAATATCCTATTATAGGATTCCTCAAAACAACAAAAAGGAGTAGTACCTACACGGTAACTGCTCCTTTTTGTTTGGATAGCGTTACCACAATCACCCCAAAAAAAAGAGACACACCCTTTCGAGTGCATCTCTCAATATTATCTAAATGTTATGCTTTCTTAGAACATATAAGCCACTGTGATTTTCCATGTGCGATTCTGCGCACTTAGACCATCGAGTTTTTTGGTTTGCACGGCATAAGTCAAACCCCATTCATAACTGCCTGATACTTGTATTTTTTTGTAAAGCTCACAGCCAAGCCCCACATGTACTGCAACATCTGCTCCGGCATATTCAAGTGCTTCAATTTTATTGTGTGCCAATAAGAAAGAGAACGACGGACCTGCAAATACATAAGGTGCTATAGTATTTTCAATGCCATTGAGATTTGTATATTTAAACTTCAAATTAATGGGAAGTTCTAAATAATGAAGATAACTTCTGTGAGTTCCAAACCCATCTGATGCCCACACTTTGTCCTCACCAAGGTGAAGAGTTGCGCCACGCTGTGTATATAGAAGTGATGCATCAAGACCAAAGCCTATTCCCGGCAACATCAATTCCCCTATTACACCTGCAGAATAACCTAACGATTGATCTACAGTGAAGAGATTCTGATTAAAATGCAAGCTTGTGATATCGGCTCCTACCACCGCTCCCAATCTCACTTGCGCCGTCGTAGAGAATGCCCCCATCATGGAAATAATCGCTACAATACCCAAAATTATTTTCTTCATCAATTTATTATTTGTATTTATTCTTTGCAAAACTACTTCATTTTTTCAGTTTCCACAAAAAAAATCGGCATTTACACCTTTTTTTGCTTTATGCGGGGTGAAAATGCCGATTATATTTGTAACTATATATTAGAATAGATAAGCTGCGGTGATAGTCCAATATCGATTCTTAACATCAAGTGAATTATTATCCTTGATACCGATCACTGATTTTGTCATACCGAAAGCATAGCTCGCTCCGATTTGTAACTTAGTGAAAAGTTGAACACCAGCTCCCACATTCCATGCAATATCACAAGTTTTATTTTTAATTAGATCGTTTATCTCTTTTTTTCCCATAAGGAATCCAAAAGATGGACCGGTAAAAATATACGGAGTTACGATTTTACCTACGATAGGCAACCCAATTTTCCATTTTACATTTACTGGAATCTCAAAATAATTACGATTCACAGATATTGAACCATTTTGTACATCGGCTTTTCCATGTCCATTAAGACGAGCATACATCAATGATGCATCAAATCCAATATTCAAGATTGGCAACATAAACTCCGCTGTGAGCCCACCTGTAAATCCTGCACGATTTTCTGAAGAAAATACTTCTTTGTCAAATTTAAGGCTACTTATAGTAACACCTAATTTTGGCCCCCATGCAAATTGAGCTGACATTGGAAGCACTCCAACTAAAGCTACGAATGCAATAATAATGACTCTTTTAAGATTTTTCATATTTATATTTAGTTTAGTTATTACACTTTATTTTTACAAATGTAAATACTATTTGGCAAATTGCAAAATGAATTGTCTTTTTTAAAATTTATACCCTAATGTCGCAGTCCAAAGATAATCTTTTGATGTCAATCCGATTTTGTCAATCTTTAAGCCATCTAACACATCTGTCATTCCAAGTCCATAGGACAGATTAACCACTATATGTTCTATAAATTCCACACCTACCCCAATATTCCAATAGGCGGTAAATGCCTTGTTTTTCAAATCAAAATTCTTTATCACCTCCTTGTTACTTACAAGGAAATTCAATGAGGGACCTGTGTAAAAAAATGGCGTAGCCAAATCTCCGGGTAAATCCCATTTCCATTTCACATTGATAGGTATTTCGATATAATCACGACTTGCTTTAAGTACATCCAGCCTTACTCCATTCTCATCGTTTAATATAACATCGGTTTTCTCTCCTCTTCGAGCATACATTACTCCCGCATCTACCCCAAATCCGCTCCATGGGGTCATATACTCAACCATCACCCCACCGGTAAATCCGGTATAATTATCGGTTTCTATCGACTTTCCCATGCTTACATCGGTAAATGTAGCACCTGCCTTTACTGTAAATGAAAGTTGCGCCATAGCAATAGCCGGGGTAAAAAGGAATACTGCTGAGGCAATTAGTGTCTGTAACTTTTTCATAAATTAAGATTTTTAATATATAATATATTGTATAACGATATTAATT
>CAZYEO010000012.1:7221-27889 GCA_964646495.1 uncultured Muribaculaceae bacterium | reverse complement strand
TCTCTTCTTGCGATAAAGAAGATGAACCATCTTCCACACCACGAACCATTTTAATTTATATGATAGCCACTAATTCATTAGGGAGTTATGGATTTGATGAAAAAGATATAAGTGAAATGGATTATGCTGTGGGGAAAGCTGATATGAATAACTGTAAAGTTATGCTTTATTATTCATCTTATGGAAATGATCCTATGTTGATTAATATTTCTAAAACATCGACAGGAGTTGAACACAAGATAATTAAAACTTATTCTCGCTCCACAAAATCAGTTGATCCAGTGCGTATGAAGGAGGTATTTCAAGATGTTCGAGAAAATGCACAAGCTGATGACTATGGATTGGTATTGTGGTCGCATTCGGATGGATGGGCAAGAACATTGTCAAATAATAGAAATAAGAATGCTCTAAAATATTTAACTCGTGATTTTGGCGATGATTCAGGGCAAAAAATGCCCATTGATGTTCTCGCCGAAACTTTACCTGATGGAATGTTTAGTTTTGTTTATTCCGATGTCTGTTATATGGGTGGAGTAGAAGTCGCGTATCAATTTAGAAATAAAATAAAATATTTCATAGGTTCCCCCACTCTTCTACCTGCAAACGGAATGCCATATGATAAAAACCTCCCGTTGTTAGCCAAGAATGTTCCGGATCTAAAATATGCATGCAAAAATACTTATGAATATTACAATGCAATTTATGGAGTTGAACGAACACTTACGATTTCACTTGTAGATTGCTCTAAATTAGATGATTTAGCTAACGTATGTCATGATATTTATCTAGCATCGGGAGATATAAATATTGACCCCGAAGAAATACAGAGATATATGGCGCCGAGTTTGGGAAAATGTATATATTATGATTTCGGGCAATATTTTATGAAACTTGCCAACCCTGCACAAAGAGCCATATTAAGTGATTGTCTTGATAAGACTGTGGTTTATAAGGCATGCACGCAGAGTATATTTGGTGAATTTAATATTGATTCGGAAAATTTTTCGGGACTTTCAACTTACATTATGAATACAGGCAATGCTGTAAATCAAGAATATTATACTACCCTTGATTGGTATAAAAGAGTAATTGCTCAATAAATTTAAATTAATTCATCATTCATCATTCATCATTCATCATAAATATGTTATTAAAATTATTACAGCTCCCATTAATCAATAGTTTGACTGCTGCGCCCGAAGTTGCAAATGACACTACAAAGATGTCTGGCATTGATAAACTTGAAAAAGATTTAGCATCAGCTGATTTATCTTCCATTAATTTTGAAGATTTGTTGAATAAATTTTCGGCATCAGCAATCGATTTTGTATTGAAAATTATCATTGCTGTTATTGTATTTTATATAGGGAGATATCTTATTTCGCGCTTATATAAAATCACAAAAATGATAATGATAAAGCGTGAGGTAGAACCGTCTCTATCGACTTTTATATTAAGCCTATTAAAAATATCACTATTATTTCTGCTTATAATAATCGTAATTGGGATTATCGGAATTGAGACCAGTTCATTTATTGCTCTTTTTGCATCGGCTGGAGTTGCTATTGGTATGGCTTTAAGCGGTACTTTACAGAATTTTGCCGGTGGAGTGCTTATTCTATTTATAAAGCCATATAAAGTAGGCGATTTTATTGAGGTTCAGGGGTATACAGGTACAGTTAAAGAGATACAAATCTTCAATACTGTGATAAATACTCCTGATAACAAGTCTATTATAATGCCCAATGGCGCTTTGTCAACCGGTAATATAAATAATTATTCAAAAGAAGATTATCGACGAGTAGACTGGACTGTGTCAATCGCATATGGAGATGATTTTGAGCTTGCTAAAAAAACAGTACTTGAGCTTATTAATGCGGATCATCGCATAGTGAAAAAATATATAGATGATGACCGTAAAAAAAGAAAAATTCAAGCTCCTGCTAACACAATATTGCCCACCTCAGAGGTAGCAAATACCCCTATCCCAGAGAAAAAGTCGCTATTTAGAAGAGCGTTTCCTATCCATAATAAAATAAAAACTCAGGCTCAAGAATGGAGTATTTCGCGTGAAAAAGAAGTTTTGGCAAAAATACCACGTACAGATTGCTCTCCAGTAGTAGTTCTTGGTGCGTTAGCTGATAGTAGCGTTAATATTACTATTCGTGTTTGGACACGTTCGGAATTTTATTGGGATGTATATTTTAGTATGAATCAGAAAATATACACCGAATTTCCTAAAGTAGGGTTGAATTTTCCATTCCCACAAATGGATGTTCATCTTTCTAAAAATTAATAATTAGAGATACGATAGACACATGGAGCCGGCTAAATGATAACGTTCATAAAGCCGGCTTTTATGTTATACCACATTTTGGTTATTTTAGCTGAATAATAGAAAAAACATTGCTTTATTCTATATAGATACCGAAAACATTCATTATATTTGCGTAAATATAACTAATGGCAATGTAATTTATTTGCCACTCATAAAAAGGACAATCATGAGAGACTGATATCTATATCAATAACTGCTTTATATGATTTTTCTTTTCACCATTTGTTATTCAGAATATAGATTTTGAATCAGCATGATAAGGTGAAGCACCATAAATTCTTTTCCAGCATAAGGAAGAGATTATTTTAATCCTCAATCGATATATTGAGGAATTGCCGCAGAAAAATAAATAATAACATAAATGATAAGTAAATGGAATTACTTACCCCTTACATCCGAAGAGCAAAAATTAGAGACAGAATTGGCAAAAAAGTTTGTCAATTGTCCCTCGATTAGCCAACTTTTAATCCAGCGTGGGATAACTTCTCTTGAAGAGTCGGAGAAGTTTTTCTATCCTTCGTTATCTGATTTGCATGATCCTTTTCTCATGCCTCAGATGGATAAGGCTGTAAATAGGCTTAATAAAGCCATGGGTTCCAAAGAGAGGATAATGATTTATGGCGATTATGATGTAGATGGTACTACTTCGGTAGCATTGGTCTATAAATTTCTCCAGAATTATTATTCCAATATTGAGTACTATATCCCTACTCGTTACGAGGAAGGTTATGGCATATCATTAAAGAGTATAGATTACGCCGTAAGTATGGGCGTAAAGTTAATAATTGTGCTCGATTGCGGTATTAAGGCAATTGATGAAATTAAATATGCAAAAGAAAATGGCATAGATTTTATCATTTGTGATCATCATGTACCTGATGACATTCTCCCCGATGCTGTTGCAATCCTCAACCCGAAATTACCCGATAGCACCTACCCTTTTCCTCATTTATCGGGATGTGGTGTAGGATATAAATTTATGCAAGCTTTTGCTCAAAGTAATGGACTTGCAAATGCCAATGAATTGGAAGGGCTATTAGATTTGGTAGCTGTGAGTATTGCGGCAGATATTGTGCCTATAATAGGCGAAAATAGAATCATGGCACACTATGGACTTAAACGATTGAATTCTAACCCCAACATGGGACTTAGAAGTATAATTCGTATATGCAGATTATCAAATAAAGAAATAACCATAAGTGATGTCATATTCAAAATCGGGCCTCGCATAAATGCTTCTGGCAGAATGCAATCTGGTATGGAGGCTGTTGAGCTCCTTGTTACTAAGGATTTGGCAGATGCCTATGCCAAAGGGAAAAATATAGATCAATACAATCAAGACAGAAAAGAATTAGACAAAAGAATTACCAAAGAGGCAAATAAGATTCTTGAAAACCGTGGTGAAATAGATTCCGGGAAGAAATCAATTGTAATTTACAATAAAGATTGGCATAAAGGAATAATAGGAATTGTTGCTTCACGATTAACTGAGTTGTATTACAAACCATCAGTGGTATTGACGCTCTCCAATGGACTTGCCACAGGATCATCTCGTTCAATTCAGGGGTTTGATGTATATAAAGCCGTAGAAACCACGCGTGATCTTCTTGAGAATTTCGGAGGGCATGCTTATGCTGTCGGACTATCGTTGAAAGAGGAAAATATACCTGAATTTACAGCAAGATTTGAAAAATATGTTGCATCTACTATTCAGCCAAATCAGCTCACACCACAAGTAAGTATTGATACTTATTTAAGTTTTGAGGAGATAACCCCCGAATTTCTTGAATACCTTCATAAGTTTAACCCATATGGACCGGGTAATCAGAAGCCTGTGTTTTGCACTCGTGGTGTATGCGATTACGGTACGAGCAAATTAGTGGGTAAAAAACTTGAGCATATCAAACTTGAAATGGTGGAAAATTCTTCAGGAAAGATTATTAATGGTATAGCTTTTTATATGGATAAATATTTCGACTATATAAGTCAGCAAAAACCATTTGATATATGCTATACTATTGAAGAAAATCAACGCTCATCAAGTATTCAGTATCAATTGCTCGTAAAAGAAATAAGATTGGCAGAGACGAATGAAAAGAATAATTCATGAGATTCTCCGTAAGTATTGGGGATATGATGAATTCCGGGATTTACAGGAGGATATAATCCTCTCTGTACTTCGTGGGGATGATACTCTTGGCTTATTGCCAACCGGAGGAGGAAAATCGCTCACTTTTCAGGTCCCAACTCTGGCAATGGATGGCTTGGCACTTGTTGTTACTCCGATTATATCGTTGATGAAAGATCAAGTTGATAATCTTATACAGCGTGGAATAAAAGCGACCTATTTGCATGCAGGTCTCACAATGTCTGAGATGAAAAAAGGGATAGATAAATGTCTTTACGGAAATTATAAATTTCTTTATGTATCTCCAGAACGACTTAATTCAGATGGATTTTTAGATAAATTGCGATTAATGAATATTTCATTAATTGTAGTTGATGAAGCACATTGTATATCACAGTGGGGATATGATTTTCGTCCTTCCTATCTTGGCATTTCTAAAATAAGAGGTTTATTTCCCAATATACCTATGCTTGCTCTCACTGCATCTGCAACCAAAGATGTAGTAGTGGATATATTGGATAAATTATCTTTTGGGAAACATAATGTATATGCTAAAAGTTTTTCTCGCCCCAACCTTTCTTATGTAGTAAGGCACACCGAGGATAAAATAAGGGAATTAATACATATACTTACTCAGATACCGGGGAGTGGAATCGTATATGTTAGAAGTAGAAAGAAAACAAAGGAAATTTCTGAAATACTTAATTTTAATAATATTCCTGCAGATTATTATCATGCGGGATTATCAATTGAAGAGAAAGAGGATAAACAGAATAAATGGAAAGATAATCGCTGTCGCATAATTGTAGCCACAAATGCATTTGGAATGGGTATTGATAAACCTAATGTGCGAATTGTGGTCCATATAGATATACCCTCATCTATAGAAGAATATTATCAAGAAGCAGGGCGTGCAGGGCGCGATGGAAATAAATCATACGTGGTATTGCTATCTTCCCAATCAGATAAAACCACATTAAAGAGAAGATTAAATGATAGTTTTCCTCCGAAAGATTTCATAATTTCCATGTATGAAAGTGTTGGCAATTTTTTAGGAGTAGCTCTGGAAAGTGGATATGGACAGATGTATGATTTTGATTTCAATCTTTTTTGTAAAACATACAAATATCCTATTACCCCCACCTTTAATGCGCTTAAAATTCTAACACAATCGGGCTATATCAACTTTATTGAAGAAGTTGAAACTCAATCGAGGGTTATGATGCTTGCTAAGAAAGAAGAATTATATAATCTTGATAGTCGAGATACGGATATTGATAGAGTATTGCAACCATTATTGAGAACCTACACAGGGTTATTCTCGGATTATGTGTTTATAAGCGAGTCGGTGCTATCATATCGCTATAACATTCCTCAAGACTCAATATATAAAGCATTGCTGACACTTACAAAGATGCATATATTACACTATGTGCCACGAAAGCGAACTCCATATATTATTTATAGTACCTCACGTGAATTACCTAAATATATTAATATTTCAAAAGAGGCTTATGAAAACCGGAAAGAACGCATGGAAAAAAGGATATTTTCAATGCTTAATTATGCGTTTGACGATGATAAATGTCGCGAAACAAGAATACTAAGTTATTTTGGTGAAGAGAATTTTCATGATTGTGGAAAATGTGATGTTTGTATTGCCAGAAATAATGGTTTTGGGAATGAGCGTAAAAAAGAAATTTGTGATTCTATTAATTATATGTTAGGTCTCAAGCCACGCACATTGGATGATATTCTACAAACCCTATCTTTTCCAAAAGAACAAATATTTACCATTCTCCGCGAATTGCTTTCTGAGGATAAAATAAAGAGGGATGAAAACGAAATGTTTCATCCCTGTAAATAAATTTTATCGTTGAAGTTTATTCCCTTCGTAGTAGTTTATATATGCCAGATTAACCATCTTAGTACCACCCTTTGTAGGATAATTACCTGAAAAATACCAATCTCCCGGATTATTTGGTATCGATTTATGAAGTCCATCCAATGTTTGATATATAATTTCAACTTTGGCATTTGTTTCTTTCGGGGTCAGCATTTCAGCCGTTTTAATTGATATTTCTTCATCGGTAAAGGGTGCATATATCTCTTTTACGTGATTTATCCAGATCTCGCCGGGTTCTTCAATTTGGTGTTTACATTTTTGATATACATCATCAATTATATTTTCCATGCCACGATCTTTCAAAAGTTGAATTGCTGCCCTAAAAGCGCAAAATTCATTCATTCTTGACATATCAATACCATAATAGTCAGGATAACGCACTTGAGGAGATGATGAAACAATTACTATCTTCTTGGGATTTAAACGATCAAGCATTCTGATGATTGATTGTTGGAGAGTAGTACCACGAACTATACTATCATCTATTACTACCAATGTATCGACATCGCGAGTAACCTTGCCATAAGTAACATCATATACGTGCGCTGCTAAATCATTGCGAGATTCTCCCTCGGCAATGAATGTTCGTAATTTCACATCTTTAATCGCTAATTTTTCAGTACGAATACGCTGTAATATAATGTTATGTATCTTCGACTTATAATCAGGATCTTGTATATCTAAAGCAGCTATTTCATCCACTTTATGGTCGGAAAGGTAATGTTCGAGTCCTTCCACCATTCCCATATACGCAACTTCTGCCGTGTTGGGGATAAATGATAGAATAGTATTTTTTAGATCGTAATTAATTGATTCCAAAATAGCCGGAGCAAGTTCAATCCCTAATTGCTTACGTTCATTATATATATCAGCATCACTTCCTCGTGAGAAATATATGCGTTCAAATGAGCATCGCTCATTTTTACCCTCCCCGAGTATATCCACAACATCCATTTTACCCTGACGGTTAACCGAAAGCATAGATCCGGGAGTAAGCTCAATAACATCATTTATCGATACATTCATTACAGTCTGAATAACAGGTCGCTCAGAAGCCACGACTACTATTTCATCGTCAGCATAGTAGAATGCAGGACGTATTCCATGTCTATCACGCAATACAAATATATCACCACTTCCGCTTGCTCCACATATCACAAATCCACCATCCCATTTTTTTGACGGATCTTTTATGATATTTGATATATTAATATTGTTCTCAATTTTAGTAGTAAGTTCTTTTCCAATCAATCCAGAGTTTTTGTATTCGATATAAGTACGTTCATGTTCCTGATCGAGTTGATGTCCTAATTGTTCGAGAAGAATGAATGTATCGGAATATACGCGTGGATGCTGTCCTTGACTCACAATATCATTGAAAATTTCCTCAACATTCGTCATGTTGAAATTTCCGCAGAGCATAAGATTACGTGATTTCCAATTATTTCGTCTCAAAAACGGGTGAACATAAGAAATCCCCGATCTGCCTGTTGTGCTGTATCGGAGATGTCCCATATATATTTCCCCACAAAAAGGGATATCACTGCAATTGCAATCATGCGATGGATTAATTACTTGATTTCTGACCGAGGCAAAAATTTCTTGAATTGCACTTGACCCGAGTGCTCTCTCTCGGAAAATATATTCATTACCCGGATCTGCATCCAATTTTACACAGCCAAGACCTGCGCCTTCTTGACCTCTGTTATGCTGCTTCTCCATCAGGAGATAGAGCTTGTTAAGACCGTAGAAGCACGATCCGTATTTTTCTTTGTAATAGTTGAGTGGCTTCAATAATCGAATCATTGCTATGCCACATTCGTGTTTCAAGACTTCCATGGTGCAAAGTTAATAAAAAGAGGTCGAATATACATCCGACCTCTGCTAAATAATATTATTAATTTTCGTTCAGAAAATTGTCGATTCCTTTTGCTGCTTTACGCCCTGAATCAATACATCTCACAACCAAGCTTGCCCCTGTTGCCGCATCGCCGGCTGCAAAAACTTTGGACATACTGCTGGAATTAGAGGCATCAATAAGTATATTTTTGCGAGCATCTGTAGCAACCCCCAATTGTTCTATTAAACCCTCCTGCACGGGATTTAGAAAACCCATTGCAAGAAGAACTAATTCAGCTTTGATGATTTCTTTTTTGCCGGAATGGACAAGTTGCATCCTTCCCGACTCTTCATTCTTTATCCATTCTACTTCCTCTACTTCAACTTCTGTAACATTGCCATTTTCTCCAATGAATTTAGTGGTGTCGAGTAACCATCGACGATTACAACCCTCTTCGTGTGAACTTGAAGTTTTCAAAATTACGGGCCAATACGGCCAAGGTGTATCCGGATTATCATCAATAGGTGGTTTAGGCATTATTTCTATTTGAGTCACACTTTTAGCACCTTGTCTATTGGCAGTACCTACACAATCGCTTCCAGTATCTCCACCTCCGATTACCAATACATTTTTACCCTTTGCTGTGATAATCTCTTTTTTATCAAAATTAATACCGCTTAGCACCCTATTCTGTTGTTGAAGATATTCAAGTGCAAAATAAATACCATTCATTTCGCGACCTTCTACAGCTATGTTACGAGGAACACCTGATCCTATTGCTACACATATTGCATCATAATCATTAACAATAGTTGATGTCTCAATATCTTTTCCAATCTCCTTATTACATATAAATTCGATACCTTCCGATTTCATTAGCGAGATTCGTCGGTCGATTATAAATTTATTGAGTTTGAAATCCGGAATTCCAAATCGTAATAGCCCTCCGGGTGCTTCATTCTTTTCATATACAGTAACAGAATATCCCCTTTTATTGAGTTGGTTGGCACATGCTAATCCGGAAGGACCCGATCCGATTATAGCTACACGTTTCCCATTTCTATGCTTTGGGATACATGGAACTACAAATCCTTCGGCAAAAGCTCTTTCGGTAATCGCAGCTTCATTTTCGCGTATGGTTACAGGTTCATGTTCTTTATTAAGCACACATCCCTTTTCGCACAAAGCAGGGCACACTCTTCCGGTAAATTCAGGAAAATCATCGGTTTCCGAAAGAAGAGCATAAGCCCCTTTAATATCATTTTTATATAATCTATGTTGCCATTCAGGTTGCTTGTTCCCAAGCGGACAGCTCCAATGGCAAAAAGGGACTCCACAATCCATGCATCGAGATGCTTGTAGGCGTCTATCTTCTTGATTGAGCGTCTGCTCAACTTCACTGAAATCTTTAATTCTATCCGTAACAAAACGATATCCGGCTTCTTTTCTCGATATCGTCAAAAATGCTTTTGGATTTCCCATCTTTTTCTATCTGATTTAGTTTTGTTACAATTAGTCGCGCTGGACATTAGCTAATTTTTCTTGCAATTTTTCTATTTTTTCATCATGAAGCACTTTCTTATATTCGATAGGAATAACCTTTATAAACTGATCTACAAAAGTATGCCAATTATCAAGCATTTTTCCCGCAAGCGCGCTATGGGTATATTTATAATGATTACCAATCAAACGATATAGTTCACGATTATCACTCATATCTTCTATAAGGGATAATTCCACCATTTCCATATTGCAAAAATAATCAAAATCGTCATGAGGATTCCATATATATGCTATTCCTCCACTCATGCCGGCAGCAAAATTTCTTCCTGTAGGTCCTAAAACCACAGTTCGACCACCAGTCATATATTCGCAGCAGTGATCCCCAACTCCTTCTACCACAGCAATAGCACCACTGTTGCGCACACAGAAACGTTCCCCCACACGTCCATTTATGTATAAATCGCCTGAGGTTGCTCCATAAAGCATGGTATTCCCTCCTATAATATTATCTTCCGGAACAAAAATAGTGCCTCGAGGGGGTACAATCACAATTTTTCCTCCAGATAGCCCTTTTCCAACATAATCATTGGCATCTCCTTCAAGACGGAAAGTAATTCCATGTGCCAAAAATGCTCCGAAACTTTGCCCTGCCGAACCTTTAAACGTGCAATGAATAGTGCTATCTGGTAGTCCATCGTTACCGTATTTCTTTGCAATAACACCTGATAGCATAGCACCCACAGATCTGTCTGTATTTTTTATTGGGAAATCCAATTCTACAGGCATTGATTTCTCGATTGCAGGATAACTTCTTCCGATTAGTTGTCGATCAAGCACATTGTCAATATCATGTTGTTGAGTCGAAACATTAATTATCGCATTTTTCTCACATTCTTTAGGACGATATAAAATTTTACTGAAATCCAGATGTTGTGTCTTAGATACCTCTATATTATCTTTCACTTTTAGAAGATCAGAACGTCCTATAATCTCATCCATTTTCTTCACACCTAAAGTTGCAAGAATTTCTCGTATATCTTGTGCAAGGAATTTAAAGAAATTAACCAAGTATTCCGATCTTCCACGAAACCGTTGTCTCAACTCTTCATTCTGAGTTGCTACACCCACTGGGCATGTATTCATGTGGCACTTACGCATCATTACGCATCCTAACACAATTAATGCACTTGTTGCAAATCCAAACTCTTCAGCTCCAAGCATTGCCTGAATCACCACATCTCGTCCAGTCTTAAGTTGCCCATCTACTTGAAGTTTAACTTGTCCTCTTAGATTATTAAGCACAAGGGTTTGTTGGGTCTCTGCCAATCCTATCTCCGAAGGTAGTCCGGCATATCTGATTGAACTGATAGGACTTGCTCCTGTCCCACCTTCAGCGCCACTTATTGTTATTAAGTCTGCTTTTGCTTTGGCAACACCGGCAGCAATCGTGCCTACCCCACTTTCACTCACTAATTTTACACTTACTTTTGCATCTGGATTTACATTTTTCAAATCAAAAATTAATTGAGCCAAATCCTCGATAGAATAAATATCGTGATGTGGAGGAGGAGAAATTAATGATATTCCAGGTATAGAATGCCGAGTACGGGCAATTATTTTATTTACTTTAAAACCGGGCAATTGACCACCCTCACCAGGTTTTGCACCTTGTGCAATCTTTATTTGTATTTCATCGGCATTTACAAGATATTCAGCCGTAACACCAAATCTACCTGATGCAACTTGTTTTATTGCGCTACGTGCCGAACTTCCATCAGATAATGGGCTAAATCTATCAGAACTTTCGCCACCTTCTCCCGTATTGCTACGTGCTCCGATTTTATTCATTGCTATTGCCAATGCTTCATGTGCCTCACGGCTTATCGATCCAAAAGACATAGCCCCGGTAACAAATCGTTTCATAATACTTTCCACCGGTTCTACTTCATCAATTGAAATAGATTCTGTCTTCTTGAAATCAAGAAAATCACGAATGAAAACAGGTTTATCTTTATCGTTGATTATTGACGTATATTCTTTGAATTTTTTGTAGCTTCCCAATCTAGTAGCAATCTGAAGAGTAGCTATCGTCTCAGGGTTCCATGCATGATATTCGCCATCTTTTCTATATGAATACGCTCCCAAATGTCTTATTGGAGCATCTTCTTCAAATTCATCAGAATATGCATATTGATGATTTATCAATATCTCTTTTGCTAAATCTGTGATATCTATCCCCCCTATTTTAGAAATAGTATTGCCAAAATAGCTGTCAATGATTTCTTGGCTCAATCCGATTGCTTCAAATAATTGGGCTCCCTTATAGCTTGTAATAGTAGAGATGCCCATTTTGGACATTACCTTTAATAATCCTTTGTCAATTGCTTTTATATAATTTTTTTCAGCAGTTTGATAATCAAATTGCAATTCTTTATTCTTAACCAAATCATCAATAATGGCAAATGCTAAATATGGGTTCACTGCACTCGCTCCATATCCTGAGAGTAATGCGAAGTGCATTACTTCGCGAGCATCAGCGGTTTCAATAATTAGAGCTGACTGAACTCGTTTTTTGCGTTCAATCAAATGATGATGCACGGCTGATGTTGCCAACAAAGAAGGAATAGGTGCGTTGTCTTTATCTACATTTCTGTCGCTTAAAACAATATAGTTACAACCTTCATCTACGGCTTTCTCAGCTTCCTGACACAATTTCTCAATTCCATTTTTTAAACCTAAAGCTCCATCAGCTACAGTAAATGTCATGGCAACTTTTCGGGTATTGAATCCTTTATATCGTAAGTTACACAATATATCCAACTCAGTATTATTGATAATAGGCCGTTCCAATTCCACCATTTTACATAATTCAGGAGTCGGATCTAAAAGATTCATTTTAATGGCACCTATATAGCTGTTAAGGCTCATAACCAATTCTTCGCGCAATGGGTCGATAGGTGGATTGGTTACTTGAGCAAAATGTTGTCTGAAATAGCTAAATAGTGTCTGAGGATAATCGCTTAAAACAGCGAGAGGTGTGTCATTCCCCATGGAATTTATTGGTTCTTTTGAATCTTCAACCATGGGTGTAATTATTTTTTCGATCTCTTCGCGGTGATAATTAAATGTGTGAAGCCTGCGAGAAAAATCATCAATGCTATTTACTATTTTTCTCCCACTACTTATTTTATCGAGTTTTATTCTATTTCTAAATAACCATTCTTTATATGGAAATTGTGTGGCTAATTCCTCTTTTAATAGAGCATCATCTTTAATTTCACCCTTCTCCATATCTATAATGAGCATCTTACCGGGACGTAATCTCCCCTTCTCTTTTACTTCGGATGCTTCAAAAGGAAGAACACCCATTTCGGATGCTACAATGATTGTGTCATTATTTGTTATAAGATAGCGTGCTGGACGCAATCCATTTCGATCGAGCATTCCTCCGGCATATTTTCCATCGCTAAACAACAGAGTTGCAGGACCGTCCCAAGCTTCCATTACAATGCTATGATATTCATAGAATGCTTTCAGTTCGGGAGAAATAGGATTTTTATCATTAAATGACTCAGGCACAAGCATAGCGAGGGCATGAGGTAGACTCATGCCTGCCATTACAAAATATTCTAGCACATTGTCAAGCGATGCACTATCGCTCATGGCTGGTTGAATTATAGGGGTGACGTCTGTTGTGCCAAATAATTTAGGATTTAACACACATTCTCTTGCATGCATCCACATGCGATTCCCTTGAATAGTATTTATTTCTCCGTTATGGCCTAACATGCGAAATGGTTGTGCCAAGCTCCATGTTGGAAATGTATTGGTGCTGAAACGCGAATGAACCAAAGCCATCCCTGTGGTGAAATGCGGAT
The DNA here is from genome assembly GCA_964646495.1 of uncultured Muribaculaceae bacterium. Taxonomy (GTDB): domain Bacteria; phylum Bacteroidota; class Bacteroidia; order Bacteroidales; family Muribaculaceae; genus HGM05232. The sequence goes on along the minus strand of CAZYEO010000012.1, from coordinate 14,296 downwards.
TCATCAAATCGGGATAATAATACCTTAATTGAAGAGATGATAGCATCCCCTTGTATATTATTATTTTAGATGAAAGAGAAACAATATAAAAATCATTTTTACCAGCAATAGATGATTCTGATACTTTTTTTTCTACTGTTTTTCTTAGTAGATATAATTTAATATCAATTGGGTCATTGGTCTTTTCATCAGCAATGAATATTTGTTTTACACTCGGCTCTGCGTTTTTCGCAACATCCCCCAATTGTTCATTGTTGGTAGGCACATCGCGCACCGGTAGAAGTGTAAGTCCAAGTGCTATTGCTTCACGCTCTATTAAGTCGTATATTACTTGCTGTGAATCTTCATTTTTTGGCATGAACACCAATCCGCTACCATAGCGGCCTTTTTCAGGTACTGCAATCCCTTGCAATAATATAAATTCATGAGGAATTTGCAACATTATTCCGGCACCGTCACCAGTTTTAGGATCGGCTCCTTCTGCTCCTCTATGCACCATGTTTTCCAATACCTGTAGTCCTTTCTCTACAAGTTGGTGAGACTTTACACCATTTATATTGACTAAAAGCCCTACGCCACAAGAGTCTTTTTCATAATTTGGGTCATAAAGGCCCTGTCGTTGTGGATACATTTTTGATTTTTTTAGATAGGAAAAAAGCCGAGAAGGACTAAAAGAATAGCCTAAGAATCAATAAAAATCAAATTGATTTCTTTTAGTCTCTTCTCGTACTATATATAATCAGAAATAAATTTTCTTATTATCTGATAAACAATAACTCTCTGTATTTTGGTAATGGCCACATTTCGTTATCGACCATTAATTCCAATTTGTCGATGTGATAACGAATCTTATCCATTAATGGAAATACATTATCATGATATGCAAGAGCTTTTTCACGCTCATTTTCAATGATGTTCGCAGTCTTACGAGCCTCTACCATTTCATTTACTTTATCCTTTATCTCGCACATGTGTTCTGCCATTGATTCAATCATTTGCATATCTTGATCGGCAATTTTATCACCTTGTTCTTTAGGGAAAAGACTTTTTATTTTATATACATTATCCAAAAGTATTGACTGGTAGCGCGTGGCTATAGGTAGAATGTGATTCATTGCCAAATCACCAAGTACACGTGCTTCGATTTGTATCTTTTTAGTGTACATTTCCCATTTTACTTCATTTCGAGCTTTTAGCTCAACTTCAGTAAAAACTCCAAGGGATTTAAACATCTTTATACTTTCTGGCAATAAGTATGAATCAAAAATTTTAGGAATTGATGTTTCGCAGTCCAATCCTCTTTTGGCAGCTTCCTCTTTCCATTCATCACTGTAGCCATTGCCATCGAAATGAATTGCTTTAGAGTAAATAATCAATGCCTTGATTTCTTCTAAGAGTGCATGTTCAAGGGTTTCACCTTTTTCAATTCGAGCATCTACAGATTTTTTAAATTCTCGCAATTGATCGGCTACTGCAGCATTAAGTGCTATCATGGCTGATGCGCAATTGGCTGAAGACCCTACGGCTCTAAACTCAAATCGATTACCTGTGAATGCAAAAGGAGATGTGCGGTTACGATCAGTGTTGTCAATCATCAATTCTGGAATTTGAGAAAGATTTAATTTCAATCCCTCTTTGCCGGAAAGATTAATAAGTTCATCTTTAGTACTCTTTTCCAATTTTTCGAGAAGTGCCGATAGTTGGGCACCCATAAACATTGAAATAATTGCCGGTGGTGCTTCGTTTGCCCCTAATCGATGACCATTGGTTGCAGATGATATTGATGCCTTAAGTAATCCGTTGTGTCGATACACAGCAGCCATTACATTAGTGATGAATGTAATAAACTGAAGATTTTCACGTGGGGTTTTACCGGGAGCGAATAGTAAAACACCAGTATCCGTTCCTAAACTCCAGTTATTATGTTTCCCAGAACCATTAACACCCGCAAATGGTTTTTCGTGAAGAAGTACTCGGAAATTATGCTTACGAGCTACTTCAGCAATAAGTGACATTAACAGCAAGTTGTGGTCATTTGCAAGATTGGCTTCCTCAAATATTGGAGCAAGCTCAAACTGATTGGGCGCAACTTCATTATGTCGAGTTTTTGCTGGTATTCCGAGTTTATGACATTCTATTTCGAGCTCAAGCATAAATGCTTCCACGCGCGATGGGATAGCCCCGAAATAATGATCTTCAAGCTGTTGATTTTTAGCACTTTCATGTCCCATTAATGTACGACCTGTCAATACTAAGTCGGGGCGAGCCGAATACAATGATTCATCTACAAGAAAATATTCTTGTTCCCAACCGAGATATGAGGTTACATGTTTTACTTTTTTATCAAAATATTGAGCAACTGCAGTACCTGCTTTATCTACACTATTGAGAGAACGAAGTAGTGGTGTTTTATAGTCGAGTGATTCACCTGTGTATGAAATGAAAATTGTAGGAATACATAACGTATTATCCACAATAAATGCCGGCGATGAAATATCCCATGCTGAATATCCGCGTGCTTCAAACGTATTGCGGATACCACCATTGGGGAAACTCGATGCATCCGGTTCTTGTTGCATAAGCAATTTTCCACTAAAAACTTCCACTACGCCACCCTTTCCGTCATGCTCAATAAATGAGTCATGCTTTTCGGCAGTTCCGTCGGTGAGAGGATGAAACCAGTGAGTATAATGTTTAGCTCCATTGTCTATAGCCCACTGCTTCATTCCGGAAGCTACGCTATCGGCAATCTCACGAGATATTGGTTCTTTGTTGTCAATAGCATATACCAAAGCATCATATGTTTTCTTTGGTAAATAGCGAAACATTTTCTCGCGATTAAACACATATTTTGCATAATACTCATTCGGGCGCTCTTTAGGCAAATCAACCTTTATCGCCTTTCTGTCATAAGCTTCTTCAACTACTTTAAATCTCAATTTTGACATAATCTCATTTATTTATAGTGTAAGTTAATAATCATAATAATTGATGTAATCTTTTTACTGCTTCGATTGTGTCTTCGTATTTCCCGAAGGCTGTGAGCCTAAAATAGCCCTCTCCGGAAGGTCCGAATCCTACTCCTGGTGTACCGGCAATATTGCATTTATATAATAAAAGCTCAAAAAATTCCCATGACGACATTCCATTCGGATTCTTTATCCATATATATGGAGCATCTATTCCTCCGAATATATTTAAGCCAGCAGATGCACATCCATCTCTTAGAATTTGAGCATTTCGCATATAGTAATCAATAGATTGTTGCACTTGGGCGCGCCCTTCTTCGCTATATAATGATTCTGCTGCTCTTTGTGTTATATATGAAGCACCGTTAAATTTAGTACTTTGGCGTCTGTTCCAGAGTCTATTTACCTCCACACGTTCCCCATTGGAGTTTTCTCCATATAATTCTTTGGGCACTACAGTATATCCACATCTTAATCCGGTAAATCCTGCAGTTTTAGAATAACTTCTAAATTCAATGGCACACTCTTTTGCTCCTTCTATTTCATATATGCTGTGTGGCACATTTTCAGTCGTGATATATGCTTCATAAGCCGAGTCAAAGAGTATTAATATTTTATTTTTTCGGGCATAATCTACCCATATTTTTAATTGGTTATGAGAGAGGGCTGTTCCTGTGGGATTATTGGGATAACATAAATATATAATATCTGGTGTTTTTGTGGGGAGAGATGGAATCATTTCATTGTCGGAATTACAGGATATATATTCTATTTTACTCCATTTGCCGTCATTGTTCAAATTACCCCCTCTGCCTGCCATTACATTTGTATCTATATATACCGGATACACTGGATCAGTAACAGCAATCGTATTATGGATGGAAAACAAATCTCCAATATTGCCAACATCACTTTTTGCTCCATCACTCACAAATATTTCATCAATTCCGATTTTTATCCCTCGCGAGCCATAATCATGTTTTGATATGGCTTCGCGTAAAAAGGCATATCCTTGTTCCGGTCCATATCCATAGAATGTATCAGAGGATGCCATATCTTCAACAGCTTTATGCATTGCTTTTATTGCAACCTCGCATATAGGGAGTGTAACGTCTCCTATTCCCATTCTTATAATTGGAGTGTCGGGATTCTCTTTCTTAAATTTTTCAATTTTTCTCGCAACTTCAGAAAATAAGTATGTTTCTGGAATTATGCAAAAATTGTCGTTTATCTTAAACATATTATCTGTCTATTTATTTAATTTTGTATTCACCTTCAAATACCGTTTCGGCTTCTCCTGTCATATAGACATGATTATTTTGGTCGTCCCATCTAATGTGCAAATCACCTCCTAATAAATGAACTGTAACTTCGCGTTCGCATCTACCTGTTATTACACCTGCAACTACCGTTGCACAAGCTCCTGTGCCACATGCCATCGTTTCACCACTACCACGTTCCCATACACGCATATTTATTTCTTGTGGTGTAATTATTTGAGCAAATTCAATATTTGCTTTTTGAGGAAATATAGGGTTAATTTCAAGCTCTGCACCCCACCCATGCACATCCACTCTTTTAAGATCCTTTACAAACACCACTCCATGCGGATTTCCCATAGATATAGCTGTAATGGCAACTTTCGATGAACGAACTGAAAGTGGATAATCTATTATATCTGTTTCAGAAGCAATCGGAATTTTGTCGTTTTCCATTACCGGAGCACCCATATCCACAGTAATGTCCTTTATAGATTCATCCTCGATATTGAGCATCAAAATTTTTATTCCGGCGAGTGTTTCAAGGGTGATTGTATTTTTTGTAGTGAGATGCTTTTCATATACATATTTTGCGATACATCTTGAAGCATTTCCACACATCTCCCCTTCACTTCCATCCGCATTAAACATTCTCATGCGAAAATCAGCTTTATCGGATGGCAAAATCAGTATTAAACCGTCAGCGCCTATTCCTTTATGCCTATCGCTCATTTTCCTTGATAATTCGGGTAGATTAGCGGGACAACCATTGATTCCATTAATATAAATGTAATCGTTGCCAGCTCCATGCATTTTTGTAAACCTAATACTTTTCATTTTGTATTTTAAGTTTATTGATTTTACACAATAAATTCTTTGCAAATATAATCATAATGTTAGACATACAAATAATTTTGTGTATTTTTTTTACAAAAAATTCATTTACTATATCCTTTTGTTTGTGTTATGGGTTAATGTGTGACATTTTTCAATTATGAGGCGCGATTTTATATCATTCTATTCGTTTTATCCTAATATACTTTTCAAGCATCCACTTTAATTATATGCAATTTAATCCATATCTTTATGGCAAATTAAATTCTAATATTCATTTAATTAATTTTCAGATTAACTTATGAAACATTTATTTTATTCGCTTATCCTCTTAATTGGGATTACATTATGCGCATGTGCAGGAGGCACAAAAACTATTACCAACCCAAATCAACCATCTAACGACGATGTGATATTGCATGCTTGGACATGGTCTTTTAATTCTATCAAAGATAATATGAAGGATATCGCTGAAGCAGGTTATACAATGATTCAAACATCACCGGCAAATACTTGCATAGTAGCTGAAGACGGAGGGATGGAGCTTTTTGGAAAAGGGAAATGGTATTATCACTATCAGCCTATCGATTGGAAAATCGGTAATTATCAATTGGGCACAAGGGATGATTTTAAAGCAATGTGTGCCGAAGCAAAAAAATATGGTATTAGAATAATTGTTGATGTACTTCCCAATCATACAGCAATAGATCATTCTAAAGTTACTGCTTCGCTTGATAGTGCAGTAGGTGGTCATGACAATCTATATCATGCTAATGGTTTTACCCCTATCACAGATTATAATGACAGGATGCAATGTACAACAGGAGAAATGGGAGAACTCCCTGATGTAAATACCGAGAACCCGGATTTTCAATCATATTACATGCAATATGTTAATGACCTAATTGCTTGTGGAGCTGGTGGGTTTCGATATGATACAGCCAAACATATAGGACTTCCAAGTGACCCTAAAGATCCAAAAGCGAATGAAAATGATTTTTGGGATGTGGCAATGGGACGTAAAGCAGTCAAAGGAATTAAGCTTGCGCTACCTGCTGATAGTCTGTTTATTTATGGTGAAGTACTTCAAGATAAAAACACAAAAGAAGCTGAATATGCAGAATATATGGATCTTACTGCAAGCTCTTACGGGCATGTACTTCGCAATATTTTGAATGCAAGCAATGCTAAAGCCGATAGTATTATGAATTGGAATCACGTAGTATCGCCTGAAAAACTTGTAACATGGGTTGAATCTCACGATACATACTGTAATGCACATGAATCGGCAGCATTAAGCGATTCTGCGATAAGAGCAGGATGGGTACTTCTCACGGCTCGTCAATTCGGTACACCCCTATTTTTCTCTCGCCCAGATGGTAGTTCTCGTGCTAACTATTGGGGTAATAACAGAATAGGAGCTAAAGGTAATGATGAATTTAAACATCCTGAAGTAGCGGCAGTTAATAAATTTAGAAAAGCAATGCACGGTCAGCCAGAAAAAATATTCTTGTCTGCAAGCAACGAACAAGTGGAGGTGTGTCGCGGAGATGTAGGAGCTGCTATCATCAATTTGGCATTGGCAGAAGCTGAAATTTCAATCACTACAACTCTTCCCGATGGAGTTTATCGTGATAAAGTTTATAATACGGAATTCAAAGTATCCAAGGGTATTATCACAGGTAAAGTGTCACCCCTTACGACATACATTATATATTAGCATATAAAAATAAAGATATAAATAGCCTACTACCAAAATTGCTTTCAAACATGAAATAGGTAGTAGGCTATTTCATGTTTACCCAACTTCTAAGAAATTCATGAATTATGTAGCATAATGCCCTTTGTAATTGTCATAATGCTATAAATATTGACTATTTATAGCTAATTACATATATCAAAAGCACTCTTTTCACCTGATTATAAGAATAAAAATAGCAGAATGATAGCAACGGATGAATATTTAACATTATTTATACTTATAACGTTTCGTCGGAAAGTTATCTTGAAAAG
>CAZYEO010000012.1:1052-7211 GCA_964646495.1 uncultured Muribaculaceae bacterium | reverse complement strand
AAAAGTAATATTATTTAAGGGAAATTGCTCAATTATTCATACAATAATACTATAAATATACTTTTACTTTTAATCAATTTTTCAATGCATTTTAGGCGCATCTTTAACGCTTGCATTTATTAAAAACAGGGTGTTATATTTGTACTGTCAATGAAGCAATAATAACTCCAATGACAATAAAAAAACAATAAAAACTTCAACTTAATAACATCAACATCATGAAATCATTTTTTTCACTTACCGCTAAAGCACTTTTTTCTGTAGCTATTATTTGTGCAGTTGCTACTACATCTTATGCACAAGTTGTATTTGATTACACCACTCCTATTGTTGAAGAAAACGGATTATCTTATGACATTTCAACAGGTACTGCACGTCTGTGGAATTCGGATGCACATCAGCCCTCAGCTGTAGAAATACCGGCACAACTTGAAAAGGAGAATATTAAGTATAATGTAACAGAAATGCGCAAATCCACATTTAAAAATTGTAAGGATATTCAAACGATTATCATTCCACAAACTATAGTAGACATTCAACCGGCTGCAATAGTAAATTGTGAGAATTTGAATACTATTATTTTACCGGAGAGATTCAAAGGAACTGATATTTCTATTATTGCAAAAAAATGTCCTAATCTTCATAATGTAGTTTATACGACACCTAACCTAACAGCAAGATAAGTTATTGAGAATATAACCTAATAATGATGGCGAAAGCAAAAAGTATGAAAATATATTTTTGCTTTCGCTTTCTTTTTGTTTTCCCTATTTCTTGATATCTCGCAAAATAAAACATGATGATGCTTGCTTGGGATTAATAAAAGTGCTATCTTTGCACACGCTAAACGAATACAAACAAATTTAAACAAAAAGTTAATGGCAACAAAGATCAGATTACAACGCCACGGTCGCAAGAATCACGCGTTTTATCCTATTGTTATCGCCGATAGCAGGGCACCACGAGATGGTAAATTTATTGAAAGGATAGGTTCATACAACCCGAACACTAATCCTGCTACAATAAGTTTAGATTTCGAAAAAGCTTTGTATTGGGTAAATGTAGGTGCACAACCTACCGATACAGTTCGTAATATTCTTTCAAAAGAAGGAGTTATGATGATGAAACACCTTCAAGGTGGTGTTAAAAAAGGCGCATTTACCGCTGAAGAAGCTCAAGTTCGTTTTGAAGCTTGGAAAAAGCAAAAAGAAGCTATCGTAGAAGCTGCTAATGCTAAAATTGCTAACGCTAAACAAACAGATGCTAAGGCTCGTTTTGAAGCTGAAGTAGCTAAAAATAAAGCAAAAGCTGAAGAAGTAGCTAAGAAAAAAGCAGAAATTGCACAAGCTGCAGCCGAAGCTGCCGCTGCAAAGGCTGCTGCTGAAGCTCCCGTAGAAGAAACTCCGGCTGCCGAAGAAGCACCTGCAGCAGAATAATCTACGATTATTTAGCAATAAAAAAAACACATCTCATTAAGATGTGTTTTTTTTATCATATTGCAAATAAAGGCACTTACATGAAAGAAGTGCCTTTATAAATTTTATAGGAATTTGTAGTTTACATTATTCCGCGTTCACGAAGACGTAGTTGCCATTTCCATGCCGAACGCATAGTGTCTTCAATTGATGTAGATGCAGTCCATCCCAACACTTCGTTGGCACGTTTAGGATCAGCCCATACTTTTTCAATATCCCCTTGTCTTCTTCCAACAATCTTATGTGGAACTTTCACCCCGGTTGCAGATTCAAAAGCATTTATCAACTCTAATACTGATAGACCAATACCCGTACCTAAATTAAATATTTCTATTTTTTCATCACTCTTATTTTCAAGCATACGTTCCATTGCTATTACATGAGCTTTAGCAAGATCTACAACATTTATAAAGTCGCGAATGCAAGAACCATCAGGTGTGTTATAATCATCGCCAAATACGCTTAATTCTTTTCTTATGCCCATTGCAGTCTGAGTAAGATATGGAATAAGATTTTGAGGCACGCCATTAGGCAACTCCCCTATTTCTGCAGTAGGATGAGAACCAACAGGATTAAAATATCTCAACAAAATACTCTTTATTGGAGCACCAGACATTATTGTGTCGGTAATGATCTCTTCAGAAATTTGTTTTGTATTTCCATATGGTGACATAGCCTTTTTAATTGGAGCGTTCTCTGTTACAGGATTCTCATCAGGTTCACCATATACGGTGCATGACGAAGAGAATACTATTCCTTTTACCCCAAATTCGGGCATTAGCTCAAGGAGGTTTAAGAGAGTAACGAGGTTATTACGATAATATAATATCGGTTTTTCAACCGATTCGCCTACTGCTTTGCTGGCTGCAAAATTTATTATTCCTTCGATACCGGGATTCTCATTGAATAGTTTGCGTAAAGCAACCATATCCGTACAATCCGCTTCTACAAATATCGGACGAATACCAGATATTTTCTCAATGCCATCGAGTACATTTTTATCGCTATTAGATAGGTTATCAATAATGACTACTTCATAGCCGGCATTCTGCAATTCCACCACCGTATGAGAACCTATATATCCGGTGCCCCCGGTTACTAAAATTTTCTTTTTCATGTGTATAATAAATTTTTATTAAAACAATTTCTCTGGATAATCTCCGTTTGCCACCAATTTGCCTATTTGAGCTATTACAGCAGGCTTATCCTCAGCATAAGTCACACCAAACCAAGATGAAGTTGTATCATATACCTTAACGGTTGATTTGCCGGTTGTAATTAATTCATTTACCATTGAAGGTATGTAAAATTCTGATTTTAATTCATTTGCATTCTTTTGAAGGAATTTGATAAATTCCGCTTCCGAATGATTAAAATAATCGGGAGTAAATCCCCACATATTCATTGATACTAAAGCATTTTCATTTATTTCAAAAAATGATTCCGAATCGCTATATGATATTTTTCCGTTGCGGCGCATAATTTTATGACGCTCTGTAACTGTAGTAAGAAATCCTTCATTATTAATATCGCATATACCGCGCGATACATCACCACTTTCCGATAATGTGTTGCCAATATGGAATCCTATCATGCAATATGAATTAGTTTTTCCATCCATATCATTTAATGCTATTGCCAATGTTCTAAAGCTATCATATCCATAGAAATCATCAGCATTGATAACTGCAAAAGGCTCATTAATCGCATCTTTACCCATTAATACCGCATGGTTGGTGCCCCATGGCTTCACTCGTTCCGGATTAGGCTTAATGCCATTTGGAAGATTATTTATATCCTGAAACACAACTTCTACAGGAATATGATTAATGTATTTAGATAATATTTTTGTTCTGAAATCAGATTCAAAATCATGGCGAATAACAAATACAATTTTTCCGAATCCGCTACGGATTGCATCATATATGGAATAATCCATGATGGTTTCTCCTGACGGTCCGATACTGTCAAGTTGTTTTAATCCGCCATACCGGCTTCCCATTCCTGCTGCTAATACAAATAAAGTGGGTTTCATTTATCAATAAAGTTTAAATTAAGATTATATAATAGCAATTTTGGCTTTTATATTATGATTAATTGCATAATATCTGTTTTCGCTTGCAAAGATAGTGTAATCGAGAGAAATACCCAAGAGAAAAATATCTGTTTTTATATTTGAATATTATGATAGCTTTATTCGTTATTTTGCGGTCTTTAAAATGATTTGCATTATCGAGCAAACATCGTATCTTTGTAGTATATAAAACCAGATATATGAAGATATCCGATATTTTAAATACCCAAGCAACCACAGGTTTTTCCTTTGAGATTCTACCACCTTTAAAAGGGAAAGGAATCAATCAACTGTGCAATAATATAGAATCCCTCATAGAGTTTAATCCTCTATATATTAATATTACCACTCATCGGAGTGAAATGGTGTATAAAAGTACTGCTGACGGATTATATCAAAGAATATCTGAACGAAGCCGCCCGGGTACTGTAGCAGTGGCAGCTACAATACAACAAAAATATAAAATTCCTGCTGTCCCTCATATTATATGTAGCGGATTCTCTAAAACAGAAACCGAATATGCTCTTATCGATCTTAATTTTTTGGGAATTACCAATTTATTAGTTTTAAGAGGAGATAAAGCAAAGCATGAAAATAGATTTGTGCCTACAGAAAATGGCCATTGTCATGCGAATGAATTGATCGATCAAATAAATAGATTCAATCAGGGATTTTTCAATGATGGTACAAAAATGGACATAATAAGTGACAACCCATTTACTTATGGTGTTGCCGGATATCCAGAGAAGCATGACGAAGCTCCCAACTTGGATATAGACCTTATGTGGCTTAAAAATAAGGTCGATAAAGGTGCTGATTATATTGTGACTCAAATGTTTTTTGATAATGAAAAATATTTCAGATTTGTGGATAAATGTCGTGCAATAGGAATCAATGTGCCAATTATCCCCGGAATAAAGCCAATAATAAATAAAAACCAGCTCACTTTATTGCCTAAAGTTTTTCATGTCGATCTCCCTTCTGATCTTGCAAGTGAGCTACAGAATTGTACAGATGATAAGGCTGCCAAACAAGTAGGCGTGGAATGGTGCACCGCCCAGGCACGGGAACTTATGCAAAATGGTGTGCCAAGTATCCATTTTTATTCTTTGATGGCAACAGAGAGTGTAGCTTCTGTTGCTAAAAATATTTATTAAAACATGAAATTCAGTGATATTGCAGGAAATAAAGGTGCTATACAACGCATAAAATCAATTATTGACGCAGATCGGATACCGCATGCGCTACTGTTATCAGGATCCCAAGGAATAGGTAAATTGGCTATTGCGCGTGCAATGGCGCAATATATCCATTGTAATCATCATATTAATGGTGATTCGTGTGGTGTGTGTCCATCTTGTTTACAACATCAAACGTTCAACCATGCCGATTTGCACTTTGTATTTCCTGTAATAAAAAAATCGACATCTCGGCCGACCGTGTCCGATGACTTCATAGGTGAATGGCGTGACTTCTTGGGAAGTAATAAATATGAAAGTTTTGAGAGGTGGCTCGTCTCGCTTAAGAATGAAAATTCTCAACCTCGCATATATGTTCATGAAAGTGAAAGCATAATTCATAAAATGAGCCTTGCTTCATATTCATCGAGGTATAAGATTATGATTATATGGCTTCCCGAAAAACTGATGGAAGATTGTGCCAACAAGCTATTGAAAATAATTGAAGAACCCTACCCCGACACACTATTTATATTGGTAAGTGATTTTCCTAAAGAGATACTTCCCACAATTTATTCGAGAACACAGAGAATTGAACTTAATAAACTGTCATCACAAGAAATTGCACAAGAGCTTTCATACTCGTTTGGCATTGACTATCAAGATGCGCTTGCAATTGCGGCTCCGGCAGATGGCGATATGGTATCGGCTCAAGAGGCATTGGCACTTGATGGTGAGAATAAACAATTTTTTCAATCTTTCGTGCAAATTATGCGTATGGCATATTCTAGAGATATAAAAGGGCTCAAGAATTGGTCGGATGAAATTGCCGCATATAAAAGAGAAAAAGAGAAACGTTTTATGCAATATTGTGCCAGGATGCTACGCGAAAATTTTATATATAATTTTCGACATGCCGATCTCAATTATCTCACGCGAGAGGAGGAACAGTTTAGTAAAAAATTCGCTCCATTCATAAATGATAGGAACGTTGAAGCCATGATTGATGAATTTAATCGTGCTGAAAATGACATATTGCGTAATGCCAATGCTAAAATTGTACTTTTTGACATGGCTCTTCGCATAACTAAATTGATACGAAAATAATATATTCAATTTCATGATCCCATTTCTACAGCAAATAGCAAAAATATATCTTGAAAACGAGCGTACTCTACTACATCGGTATTGTTTTATATTTCCAAATAGAAGAAGTGGATCTTTTTTTCGCAAATATCTTGTAGAGGAATCTAAAGAAGCATTAATATTACCTGAAATTACCACAATATCCGATTTTGTGTCGTCCACATCGGGAAGCATAGAAGCCAATAGAATTGATCTATTGTTTCTGCTATATGATGAATATCGCAAAATTTCTATAGAAAAAAATATGGAAATAGCAGGTTTTGATCAGTTTGTGTTTTGGGGAGAC
>CAZYEO010000012.1:0-1042 GCA_964646495.1 uncultured Muribaculaceae bacterium | reverse complement strand
TGATATTGATAAATATCTTGCTGATGCAAATCAATTATTTACCAATGTAAAAGAGATAAAAGAAATATCCACTACTTTTCTTACCCAGGAACAACAGCAGGTTATAAAGGAATTTTTTGGAGAAATCCCTAATTATAATCATGATGTTGATGATTTCTGGAGACACCTTAATAATGATGATGGTAGTGATTCGGAGGCAAAAATGCGCTTTATAAAATTGTGGGAGATATTATATCCTTTATATAAAGGTCTCCGGGATATTCTTATTGATGAAGGTAAGGCATATTCAGGAATGCAATATAGAGACACTGTTGATATCCTAAAATCATTATCAGCACACGATTTGCCTTTCAATCGATATATATTTGTAGGATTTAATGTGCTATCGACTTCTGAATATCAAATTTTCAACATATTAAAGTTGAAAGGTATAGCCGATTTTTATTGGGATTTTAATTCACCTGCTATCTTCGATCGGCATAATAAAGCATGGAAATTTATTTCCAGATATATTAAGTTTTTCCCCTCCATCTATAATCTTGAAGAAGATGCAAAACATGAATTTCCTGAGATAAACATAATTGCCATACCTTCAAATGTGGGGCAAGTAAAATATGCCGGCAATATTATAAGCAATCAAATTATCACGGGTGATATTTCGGATACTGCCAATGCTATTAATACAGCAATAGTTTTGCCTGATGAATCGTTGTTTCTCCCTGCTATTTCCTCAATACCAAGTGATATTACAAATACAAATATTACGATGGGGTTACCCTTGCGTTCTACTGCTATCTCATCATTTATGTCGGCAATCACATCTATGCATGCGAGAAGTAGCAAGGTAAAGGATGAATACTTTTATTTTCACGAGGATATAAAGAATGTAATTTCTCATCCTTATGTAAAAAAAATATCGCCATATATTATTGATGACATTCTCAAATATATAAAAGATAACCGTGCATTCATAGTTTCGTCAAAATATCTACGATCTTTATCCCCTGAATTTGATAGGATATTTGAACCTGTAATTGCGCTT
>CAZYEO010000011.1:0-28544 GCA_964646495.1 uncultured Muribaculaceae bacterium | reverse complement strand
ATATTACAACAGCAACTACTATAATGGTGCATACAATGGTGGCTACAGTTACGGTTATGGTTATGGATCCAACGATTACTATCAATCAAGCATAGAGAATGCTTATGACCCCAACAAGGTACTTCAAATGGCAGGTGTTACCGTGGGATTCGGAAAGCGTCTTAACTGGCCGGATGACTACTTCACATTCACTGCCGAATTGAGCTATCAATGGTATTACCTCAAAAACTGGGAATATCTTTACTATATGAACAACGGTGTGTCCAACTCAATAACACTTGGATTGACACTTGCTCGAAACAGTATCGACAACCCTTTATATACTCGTAGAGGTAGCCAATTCTCACTTAATCTACAATTGACTCCTCCTGTATCATTATTCCAAAACAAAGATTGGAAAGCTCTTTCCGAAGCCAACACAACAGAATCTAAGAAAGAGATGTATAAGTGGATTGAATATTGGAAATTACGCTTCAAAGCACGCACATATACTCCGCTCACCGATCCTGATGGACAATGGACACTTGTGTTGATGACACGTGCCGATATGGGATTACTTGGAAGTTACAATAAATACATCAAGTCACCATTCGAAACATTCTACGTAGGTGGCGACGGAATGACTGGTAGCTACTCTTACGCTACAGAAACTATAGGCTTGAGAGGATACGACAATGGTGCTTTCACTCCGTGGGGTAAAGAGGGGTATGCATATACTCGTTTCTGCTTTGAGCTTCACTTCCCATTCATGTTGCAACCATCTACCACAATCTACGGACTTGCATTCCTCGAAGGTGGTAATTCATGGACTTCGGTTAGCGATTTCTCACCATTCAACATGAAACGTTCTGCCGGAGCAGGTGTCCGCATTTACCTTCCGATGATCGGTATGATGGGTATCGACTGGGCTTACGGTTTTGATAAAGTATATGGCACTAAAGGTGGTAGCCACTTCCACTTTATCTTAGGACAAGAATTCTAATAATAAAGAAATATATCCAAAAGCAATGGCGCGCAATCTTGCAAGATTCGCGCCATTGCTTTTGGATGATTATGGCATCACTCATAGAAGAATACCTAAATTTTTAGAAATTATTATAAAAAACTGAAGCCGATATAAACTAATTCATTAACTTAGTGTCAAATAAAACATATTAACAGATAATTCAAAGATATTATGAAGAAATTAATTCTGATAGTAATCGCATTGACAGCATTTGCAGGGAGTGCCATGGCTCAAAAATTCGCTCTTGTTGACATGGAATATATTCTAAAAAACATTCCTGCTTACGAAATGGCAAACGAACAGTTGAATCAAATCTCTCAAAGATGGCAAAAAGAGGTTGAAGCTAAAGGGAAAGAGAGCCAAACGCTATACAATAATTTCAAGAGCGATATGGTATTTCTCACCGACGAGCAAAAAACAAAAAAAGAACAAGAAATCGTAGCTAAAGAGAAAGAAGTAACGGAATTGCGCTATAAATATTTTGGCCCGGAAGGGGAATTATACAAAAAACGCCAATCGCTCATCAAACCCATTCAGGACGATGTGTATAATGCTATCAAAAAAGTATCGGAAGAGCGTGGGTATCAGGTGATATTCGACCGCGCATCATCACAAAGCATTATTTTTGCATCTCCCAAAATAGATGTTAGCAATGAAGTGCTCACTAAATTAGGATATTCAAAATAAAGTATTAAATTTGCAACGCAATTCATTGATTGCATGACATTGAACGAAAATAAACTAAATTAATAAAGATGATCAAGAAATTATTATTGGCTGCACTTATCGCAGTTCCCATGTGCCTTTCTGCGCAAGCATTAAAATTCGGAAACGTTAATTCTCAGAAGATTTTTGAAATTATGCCCGAAAAAGCTACAGCCGAAAAAACTCTCGTAGAAGTTTCAAAAAAATATGAAGATGAATTTAAGAAACTTCAAGAAGAATTTAATAAGAAGTACACCGATTTCCAAGCACTTGCTGCTGATACCCCACAATCTATAAAGGATCGTCGTATGCAAGAATTGCAAGAAAATCAAACTAAAATTCAAAATTTCCAACAAATGGCATCTCAAGATATTCAGAAACAACAAGAAACTCTTCTTGCTCCTATTTCTGATAAATTGCAAAAAGCTATCCAAGCTGTAGGTGCTGAAGGCAACTTTACTTATATCTTCGATACATCAATCCCTGCTGTAGTATATAGCGGTGCTCCATCTGAAGATATTACACCATTGGTAAAAGCCAAATTGGGTATAAAATAATAATCCTACCGATTACTATATAAAAATAGTCCTGATGCATAAAGTATCAGGACTATTCTTATATACACATATTAATGTGAGGTTATTTTTTACGAGGAAGCATATACCACAATGGTGTATAACCCTCTGTTTTACTTGTCAAACGTATATGAGTACCCCAATTTCGAGTTGATTTCCACAGTCCCCATCTATAGCCATTAAATGAAGTAATGGTATATGCTGTAACATTAGATGCGCCGGATTCCCAATATTTTTGTCGTCCCAAAACAGTACTGGTTGATTTCAAAGGAAATGCTTTTTTCACATGAAACAATTGCGAATTATCCGAACGCAAAGGCTCCTGTACCAATTCGGTTCCGGGTGCATCTTTGCCATCTTTTATGGTTACATACATTCTTGTGTAACGATTCAAAATCCTATACACACCACGCTTCACATGCTCAAATACGAAGGTATCGCTGCTTTTTGTGTTGTAGGAAGGGGGACCCAATACAAGAAAAGCACCTGATTTTTTCGACCCATCATCGATTTTAATCACAGCATTTTCACCCGACTTACATTTTATATCACTCAATCGGCACACACCCGGAGGCTCTTTATATTCAAGACATACCGTGAAACATTCCCTCGCAGATTTAAATCTCTGACCAAAAAGAGCGATACATGGCAGAGCAAAAACCATAAATAATATAATTAACTTTCTCATTGCTTATAAAACTAATCTAAATCCAATATATATATCGCTATTCTCAGAATCATGATAGTCACGCATCCCTAATGGGGGTATATATGTAGCTTTCCCACCACACACACTACGCCTTTTCCTATTATCAGGCTCACTGGGTCCCTGCGGATCATTCTTGGGAGACTTGGCATAATATTGTAAATCATACCAATCACTACACCACTCCGCCACATTTCCGCTCATATCATATATACCCAATTCGTTGGGCAAATACTTTCCAACTTCATAAGTATTATTTGATCCGCTGCGCACAGGGGCTTTGCAAACCTTTGACTGCTCATTGCTTCCGGCATATTTGTATCCTTTGCTTTTATTACCTCCACGTGCTGCAAATTCCCATTGAGCCTCTGTGGGGAGTTTAAACTTCTCTCCGGTAATTTTATTGAGTGCCTTTATAAAATCTTGACAATCATCCCATGTCACATCTTCTACCGGGAGTTTGCCACCTGAATGGAAACTTGGGTCATCATTCTTGCCCATTACAGCAGTCCATAGAGCTTGCGTAACCTCAAACTTACCAATATAAAAACTCGACACTGTAACGGTATGAGGGCGCATATCATCGCCTAATTCATTTTCATCGTACTTAATTGGTAATCCCATTTTAAAAGTGCCTTTTTCCACAAACACCATCTCAAACGTCTCATTGCCAACTTTGAAAGTCTTGTTTTGTGCTACAATAGGCAACGACAAGCATACCGCTAAAAATAAAAATAATTGCTTTTTCATTTCTTTTTGTCTAATTGTGCGCTCAATTCTATAAGCTGACTAAGTTTTGTAATTTTCTTGCTCTCAAAATTGTATTGATATTCTCCGCCAGAAGTTCCCGCATTTTTTCCACGATTGAAAAGTATAGGGATTTCTGCATTCTGACCTATTTTATAAATAAAATTACTCATTGATTCGTTCGCATAATTTATAGCACCAAATTCCACAGTACGAATATAGCTATCAATCTCAGCGAAGTATGTTTCCAAAGCAATGATAAATCGTTTATTTGTTCCATATACATCATCAACTATAGTATATTTTCCCGATGCATTACAAGATATTGGTGTACCGACTCCAAACATCACATATTTTCCACTACCACCGGCATTAAGAGTACCTAACTCCTTTTTAGCAACACCGTTTAGGATTACAGTATTATCATCGACTTTGATTTTCTCGACTGAAAATAGTTGGCTCACATAATATTTGCGTTTAAAGAAACCCATAGATCTCAAGTGTTTGTCAAGGGTTTTATTGCCTGTTGCTATTGAATTTTGAGCAAATGCTGCACCCTCTACAGCAATAATAAAGATTAAGTAAAGTAGAATTTTTTTCATAAATACGGTTAATATGTTTAAAGCAACAAATATAACATTTTTTTCATCATTTGAGGTGTTTCGTTTTTTCTTTATGTTCATTTATATTAACTTTGGGGTGAATTAGTACACAATACATTAACTATTATTCCAATGAGAAAAACCTTATCAACATTTCTAATCGCACTTGTTGCCTGTGTGTCGATGTGGGCGCAAAATCCAAAACGTGAATTTCGCGGCGCTTGGCTTCACACTGTTTTTCAGGGACAGTATTCAAAACAGTCTACTGAAGAAAACAAACAATATCTTCGTGACCAACTTGATAAACTTCAAGCAGCAGGCGTAAATGCTGTTGTATTTCAGGTACGCCCCCAAGCTGATGCTTTTTATCCCTCGGCTTTAGAACCTTGGAGTCGCCATCTCACAGGAAAATCGGGAGTAGCACCATCTCCTATGTGGGATCCATTGCAATTCATGATCGATGAATCTCACGCACGTGGTATGGAACTTCACGCATGGCTCAATCCTTACCGCGTCACTACTACAGCAAAAGAGCAGTTACCAGCCAATCATATATACCACAAATACCCCGAACGCTTTGTGAAGTATGGTGGCAAGCTATATTTCGATCCGGGAATACCCGAAAATAAAGAATTTATCGAAGATGTGGTGTCAGATATTATTGCACGATATGATTTGGATGCTATACACATGGATGATTATTTTTATCCGTATCCGGAAGCAGGCGTAGACTTTCCCGACAAAAAATCTTATAAGAAATACGGAAAAGGATTGGAACTCAAAGATTGGCGACGTAAGAATGTAGATAATCTAATAGAAGGATTACACAATGTGATAAGTAGCAGCAAGCCGTGGGTACGCTTGGGCATAAGCCCTTTCGGTGTGTGGCGCAACAAGACCAGCGACCCTCGCGGAAGCGACACTAAAGCTCTACAGAACTATGACGATCTATATGCTGACGTACTACTCTGGACTGAAAAAGGCTGGGTGGACTATATGCTACCACAATTATATTGGGAATTGGAACACCCTCGCGCTTCATCCGAGATATTGGCTCATTGGTGGAACGAAAATGCCAACGGTCGTCACATGTATTTCGGACAAGATGTGACAAAAACAATGGATAAACCCGATCTTGCACCATCTACCGACATTAATCAACTCGCTCACAAAATTCGCTTATCGCGAGAAATGCCTAACGTACAGGGCAATTGCTGGTGGCCAGGGTATTCAGTGACACGCAACTATAAGAATATTGCAGATTCTTTGAGCACAAATTTCCAATCTACAATAGCACTTGTGCCATCATATCCTTGGATTGATGATATTGCGCCTGAAGCTGTGGAGAATGTAAGAGTATCACAACAAGATGACTCAACTGTTATAACCTGGAAAGCAACTAAAACCGACGATGCTTTACAACAAGCACGTTCATTTGTGGTATATCGATTTGCCAAAGATGCCCCGGTAGACATCACCGACTCAAAAGCTATAATCGCCGTGACATACGTTCCCGAATATATCGATGGAAGTGGAAACGGAGATGAATGGACTTATGTAGTAACTGCTCTCGACCGCGCCAATAATGAAAGCCAACCAACTACCGCAAGATAGAAACCACATAGGCTATACAAATAAACATTCCGAATTTCCCTTCTGGGTGATTCGGAATGTATGCTTTTAGAGGAAATTATTATTTTCTTCGGGAAGCCATCATTACAAATGAAAGTCAAAATTTACCGAATGAAAAGTGAATTCATTCTTTATTTGAGGGCAATTTTTAACGACATAACAGCTTGAATTGATGGAAGGCGTATCAGGCTGCGCCGAATTTGTTGGGAAATTTAAGGTGCTGACGCGGATGGGTCATTGCATATATGATCAGAATTATCCCACCGATTATGAATGGTATACTAAGCATTTGCCCCATATTCATTCCATAAGTTGCTATCATATTGAGCTCTTTTTCTACCTGCACATTCTTGAAATATTCTACAAAGAAACGCGCGGTAAAAAGCCATGTGAGAAATACTCCAAATATCAATCCTTGACGTTCTTCGTCATTTCTGCGCCAATACATCCACATAAGTATAAAGAATAGTACCAGATAGCACAATGCTTCATATATCTGTGTGGGATGAGAAGGCTCGGTGAATACCGGTGGTGCACCAGCCATCCAATAATGCAGATTATCAACGAAACGAAATCCCCATGGCATATCTGTAACATGTCCATATACTTCATGATTCATCAAATTTCCAAGACGTATCAATGCTCCAACAAGAGCTACAGGTATTACTAAGCGGTCAAATGTCCACAATGGATTTTTATGTGTCACAAAACGAGAATACAACAATATGGCTATAATAATTCCTATCGTACCTCCATGACTTGCAAGCCCCCCTTCCCATATTTTAAATATTTCTATTGGGTTTTGAGAATACAAATCCCATTCATAGAAAAATACATGCCCGAGCCTTGCCCCAATTATTGTAGCAACCACTACATATACAAATAATGATCCTACCCATTTTTCGGGAGCTCCTTCATGCTTAAATATGCGCGATACTATCTCGTATCCTATCAAGAAGCCTATTGCAAATGCCAAGCCATACCATCTCACAGTAACAAAACTGTCGATTAGATTGGGGTTCACTGTCCATGTGATGAAATTTGTAACCATTAGTGTTTCTTTTATTGTTTTATAAAAACGGTTGCACTGAAACATTATTGCCTCACGTGCAACCGTTTATTAAATTATACCAGATTTTTGATAAGAGTATCACGATCACCCCATAGAAGATCTATTACAGGTATCTCAATCATAGTGTAGGCTCCGGGACGCTGTTTCATTGATGCACGAGCCACTGCCACAAGTATCTGCGCTGTGAGAGCAGGATTGTTAATCTTCATGTTAAATTCAAACAATTGGTTCTGAGTGTTTCCACTCACACCCTTGCGCACCATATTCACGCCATGTCCCATATCCTTAATATCATCTACCGAGTCTACTTGCATCACATGGGTTTCATCTTTTGCAAAATATGGATCGGTTTTTACTGCCATAGCTATTTTATCAAAATCATACCCAGGCAATACTTCCACATATACCATGCGACGGTGTATGCCAGTGCCGAGAGGAATTGTCATCGATAGAGCATCTTTAACTCCCTCTTTTGATTTTACTGCCACCGAATGTCCCATGCTCATGCCGGGACCGAAATTGGTATATGTAATACCTTTTGGTGCTGCTGCCTGCATAAGGGTGCGCACTACTGAGTCGCTACCGGGATCCCATCCTGCGGAAATGATGCTCACTGCACCATGTTCTTTTGCTACCTTATCAAGACGTTGGCGCAATGAAACTATTTCGGTATGAATATCAAAGCTATCTACCGTGTTTACCCCCTCTGCAAGGAGTACTGAAGCATATTTCTCTACTTCACGCGTAGGTGTACACAAAATTGCCACATCAATTTTACCGAGGTCATGAATATCTGTAACTACATTATATCCGGTAATTTCTTTCGGTATATTCGTAACACTACGACGCACAATTCCTGCCAATTCAAAATCGGGAGCTTCGATTATTGCGTCAAGCACGAACTTCCCTATATTGCCATAACCCACTATGGCTGCTTTAATCTTAGTCATGATAAAATAATAATTATAAATTAATACACCTTACCTATCGGGTAAGATATGCAAAGATAACGCAAATGAATCCATCACAAAAGCAAAAAAGAATAATTCTATCATATCAAAATTTAATGTCAGAAGATAAAATAAGTAGGATTGTTATTGATTTTGTGATATTACAGTTGGGAGGGATGTAATAAAAGGCTATCTTTACAATATCATACTTCGATAATAAATGGATAGATTCGAACTTAACATATTGGGATGTGGATCGGCAACAACCACACTAAAACATTTACCAAGCTCACAAGTGCTGAATATTCGTGACAATCTTTTTATGATAGATTGTGGAGAGGGTGCACAATTGCAAATGCGACGAATGCAACTTAAATTTTCGCGGCTCAATCATATATTCATCAGCCATCTGCATGGTGATCACTGTTTCGGGCTACCGGGACTTATATCTACTATGGGGCTGCTGGGCAAAACAGGAACGGTAACGATTCATATTTTCAAAGATGGTGCAGAGCAATTCGGCAATCTTTTTAATTATTTTTGCCGGGAAATGCCATTTAAAGTCGAATTTAATATCATTACAATGTCTCATGCCACAATTTTTGAAAATGATGGCATACGTGTTTCCACTATCCCATTAAAACATCGTGTTCCCACAGTTGGGTTCAGATTTGACGAGAAACCGAAAAAAAGGCATATTATTAGCGAAATGACTCGATTTCATGAAGTGCCTATAAGTCAAATGGCGGCATTGGGAGCCGGAGAGGATTTCGTGAAGCCTGACGGCACTATTATTCCCAACAATGTACTTACTCGCAATGCAAGCCCATCAATCAGCTACGCATACTGTTCCGATACTGCCCCTGCAAAAAAAATCATACCTCACATCGAGGGGGTAGATTGGCTTTATCATGAAGCTACATTTGCTAACGATTATATAGCACGAGCCAAACAAACATTTCATAGCACCGCTCAGCAAGCAGCCAAAGAAGCTCTTGAAGCCAACGCCAAGAATCTTATTTTAGGACATTTCTCCTCAAGATATGAGGATAATAGAATATTGCTTAATGAGGCTCAGGAAATATTTCCACGCACCATTCTCGCCAATGAGGGGATGAAATTAGAACTTAATACCGGTTCTTTCGGTAAGTAATTCTTTTATTTTAGGTATTGCAGCTACCACTTCGGGCGACATTTCCATGCTGAGATAATCAAATTTCAGCACAGTGACTGTTATCATTTCTATTATAGGGCATTTTCCGAGTAGCTTCATCGAGTCGATTACATCCTTCAGCCCTATTTCATGCACTGTGATAAGGGGGGGATACTCGTTTGCAAATTTCGGGATAAAATGCCTTACCGTGCCAATAGGATTGCGATCTACAGCTGCATCGATTATAATCACTCTATCATATTGTTGAAGCACCTCCATGAGATACATTCCGGCAGTGCCTCCATCGAGCACATCCACATCATCGGGTAAATTCATCCGTTGTAGCTCCTGAGCCAGATGCACCCCTAACCCTTCATCTCCCAACAGTAAATTTCCGACTCCGAGTATGAGTGTAGTCATAATTTTTTCTCCTCTTCTTGTATTAATTCATCTCTTGTCTCTTCAAGTTTTTTCTTATCATCGGTAAGCTCTTCCGACTCTTTTGCCAAATCAGTACGTATAAACTTCCATCCACCTATCATTGAAGATGCAATACCATTGCGTTCGATATAATCATGATAGAATACCAAATAAATATGGATTATCATGAATAGGATGAAGAACCACATAAACGCATGATGTAGATAGCGCACTACAAAAAAGCCGTCTATATGAAACAATCCCCAGTCGGTGACGGGGCGCATCACATTATTGGTGGTGACAAACATCATCATAAATCCTGTGAGTATTTGTGCCACCGAAAGAAGAAACAATCCGAAATAGGTAGTGGCTGCAAGACTATTGTGCCCTATATCGTAAACTGCATCTTTCGACAATAGTAACACATCCACCTTTATTGTTTGGAATATACTTCGCCATTGAGCTTTTGTGAGAGGTACAAAATTATTCCACCGGGCAAATTTATTACCCGCAAACGCCCAATACACTCGCACAAGAATATTTACCACAAATATCATGGCTACTCCAAGATGAATGAGCCTATTCCATCCAAACCAATAGTTATATATCGCTTCATTTCCGTGCTGCACAGCAGGCGGATCACCAATTATATAACCTGTGACACATAATATCACTATGCATAAAGCATTGATCCAGTGGAAAAATCTCACAGGAATTTGCCATACATATACTTCCAATAGGTTACGTTTACGGGTTTTCATAATCAGTAGCGTTAAATAAGCTCGTTTCTTCTATCTGTTTTCTACCTCTACACGGTGAATAGTGCTTCCCGATTCATCATAAAGATGCACCGAACATGCCATACAAGGATCAAATGAATGAAGTGTGCGAATTATCTGCAATGCCATTTCACCACCGTCAGGAGCCAATCCCTCTACGGGAGTTCCTATTACAGATGCCTCAAAAGCAGAATGCAGTCCTTTAGGATCGCGTGGGGAGGCATTCCATGTGGTAGGAACGACCATTTGATAATTTGATATTTTCTTATCATTTATATGGCAATAGTGAGCCAATGCACCCCGTGGGGCTTCACTTAAACTATATCCCTGGCAATCACGTGGCCAAGTATCAGGCTCCCATTTTTCACCGTTGAATATGCGAGTGTCACCTCCACGTATGTTGTCAATCAATTTATTATAAAATTCGGCATTGTAGTCGGAGTAAATAGTTGCCTCAATCGCCCTTGCTATGGTACGTCCTCCGGTGGAATATATTGAGTGCAATCCAATACCTTCATCCTTTCCTGAAAATGCCTTAATATTTTGTGCGAGTGTGCTGATACTCTTATCCACACCTTCACGCACCTCCTCATCTCCATTAGCATATCCTATTACACAACGCGCCAATGGTCCTACCTCCATAGGCATCCCTTTATATCTCGGCGTCTTAATCCAACTGTAAGGTTGATCTCCTCCGAGCCAATCATATTTTTGTGTAGGACCGGTGTAATCCAAAATAGTCTCCCCTATCGAGGGGTGTAAACCCTTATCCTTACCCACAGTATATTTATACCATGAATTATTGATAAATTCCTGCAACCCATCTAACGAAGTAGGATCAAATTCCTCTACATGTGACAGATCTCGATCTACCACTATTCCTCGTTTTACTTTGTAGGAGTTTATCTCTCCATAATGAGCTGTAGGGAAATCTCCATACGACAGATAATTGCGTAATCCACCACCAATACGAGTCCATTCAGGATAAAATGCCAAAATAGCCAACACATCGGGCAAATATACCTGATGTATGAAATTTTGTGTTTCCTCAATGATTTGAGCCACATAGCTCAATCGTTCTATGTTGATAGCATTGCTTCCGTTCATGTTGATAGCACAAGCCATGCCACCCACCAAATAATTGGGATGCGGATTTTTACCACCAAATATGGTGTGTATTTTCACTATCTCTTTTTGAAAATCGAGAGCAGCCATATAGTGTGCCAACCCTATCAGATTTACTGCCGGGGGCAATTTATACAATTTACTGCCCCAACACCATTTGTCGGGCGAAAACATATTATTTTTTGGGCTCGCTTCAATAAACTTCTTCACTCTTTTCTGTACATCGGCAAAATAACCGGGAGAGTTGCCCCCCCAACGAGTATATTTATCACTTGACGGACTGAGAGATTGAGCGATTTCGGATGCTTCACGCGGATTTGCACTCAATGCACTAACTATATCTACCCAATCCATTGCCTGTAATTGATAGAAGTGTACTAAGTGATCGTGGCACATGATAGTACCGAGCATTATATTACGCACCATCTCAGCGTTGGGAGGAACTACAATGCCAAGCGCATTTTCTACGGAGCGAACACTGGCAAGAGCATGCATAGATGTGCACACACCACAGACCCTCAGCACATACGCCCACACATCGCGCGGGTCGCGGTCTTTCACTATTATTTCTATTCCTCGCACCATTGTGCCAGTGCTGAAAGCATCTGAAATAATTCCGTTATCACCCACAAGTGCTTCCATGCGCAAGTGTCCCTCAATGCGGGTCACAGGATCTACTACAACTCTTTTCATATCAATCAGGCTTTATGGTCGTTTATTTTCGTTTCGTCGTCTGCAATCTCTTTTTCTATATGCGCAGATTCTTCTTTAAAATCCTTTTTGTTAATATCAATATCAGTGTTCTCGTTCAATATAAGTTTACGTTTCTGTATATTGGTAACTACTGCATGAACAGTAACACCTGCCAATGCTGCCACCCCTAAAGCGGCTCCAATCTTGTCGGCAGTAGCCTCTATGCCTATTCCATGCACTGATGGTATATGTTGATAGAATGGTTCTTGGTCGAAATATCCCGGCTCGGCACATCCTATACATGGATGCCCCGACTGAATGGGATAACTCACCGAATTGTTCCATTTTATTATACCACAACTATTGAATGTGTTGGGACCTTTGCACCCCATGTAGTACAAGCAATAACCTTTTTTGGAGTTTTCATCATCAAAACTTTGCACAAAAAGTCCGGCATCGTAGAATGGGCGACGATAGCAACTATCATGTATCCTTTTACCATAGAACATGGTGGGTCTGCCTGCATTATCAAGCTCGGGCAATCGTCCAAATGTAACGTAATACACTAATACGCCAGCCATTACATCACCAATAGGTGGACAACCTTGGACATTTATAATAGGACGATCATGTATTATGCGATTTATCGGACGTGCTTTTGTAGGATTGGGATGGGCAGCTTGAATGCAACCCGAACAGGCGCAATTACCCCAAGCAATTATAGCTGCTGCTCCTTTTGCTGCTTCTTTTAGAATATTCTCGCTCGATTCGCCCCCTATGGTGCTATATCCGTAGCTCCCCATCGGTATTGCTCCTTCGCAGCATAATATATATTTCCCCCAATTCTCCTTCATTGATGCTTTTTTTGTTTCTTCAGCCACAAAACCACTTGCAGCCATAAGGGTATCATCATAATCCAATGAGATCATTTCCATCAATATTTTTTGCACCAACGGATGTGAGGAGCGAATAAATGACTCGCTACAACATGTACACTCTTGAGCATGAAGCCATATCACATGCACTCTCGGTTGCGTATCAAGAGCTTTCACTATCTGAGCCACACCGCTTTGTTCTAATCCGAACATTGCACCCATTATACCACAAAACCGCAAAAATTGTCGGCGAGTATAACCTTTTGCTTTGAGTTCCTGATAAAATGATTTCATATTTTATATTCTGTTGAGTTAGCTATCGTTAAATAATAACATTTAATCTCCAAAATTGTTAGCAGATACGTGGTAATTGCTCCCCTGTTCCTACCTCCACTATTTTCTTTTGTCCCAATGGTAAAGTAATAGTCACTTTTCCTGCAGTCGATGCTTCAATCACATCACCTATTATTTTGGCTTTTGCCCCATGTGGCGATTCTCGCATCACCGATAATGCTTCCTCTACATATTCCGGTGGCACTATTGCAATTATTATCCCTTCGTTAGCGATTTGCAACGGATTAATACCAAGCAGGTTGCAAGCCGATTCCACTTCTTTTGCAATGGGTATGGATTGTTGCACAATGTTCATCACTACTTTTGCAGATGCAGCTATTTCATTGAGAGTGGCAGCCACACCGCCACGAGTGGGATCTCTCAAGACTCGTGTCGAAGGTACGGCATTGAGTAGATTGTCCACCATTTGAGTGAGTGCGGCTGTATCACTTTCAATATTACTCGAAAAACCGAGATTATCGCGTTCGAGAAGAATCGAAATACCATGAGTGGCAATCGGTGCTGAAATTATTATTTTATCGCCGGGCATCACATTGAATGGAGACAAATCTATCCCATCTCTCACATGACCGATACCCGAGGTATTGATATATACACCATCACATTTCCCTCGCTCCACTACTTTAGTGTCGCCGGTGATTATTTTCACACCTGCTTTTTGGGCTGCCTTACCCATTGTTGCAGCAATCTTCGATAATTTCTCTATTGAGAATCCCTCTTCAATTATGAATCCGCAAGAGATAAATTCGGGAGTGGCTCCACAACATAGCAAATCATTTACAGTGCCATTAATAGCTAAATCGCCAATATTTCCACCCTTGAAAAATAATGGTGAAACTACAAAAGAGTCGGTGGTAAATGCCATACGCCCCTCTCTCACAGGGAAAATGCTTCCGTCGTGCGATTGGCGCAAATATGCATTATCGAAATGTGGAATAAATATCTCTTCGATTAATTCAGCGGTTTTGGTTCCTCCGCCTCCATGTGACATTTCAATCATGGCTCATAATGTTTTATTAGTTGATAATAAAGCCGAACATACACCCTCTGATGACACCATCGGTGCGCCTATAGGATGAGTGGGAGTGCATCTCGAACCAAAGAATGGACAATCCTCCGGACTTTTCAAGCCTTTCATTATGCTACCCGATATACACTCGTCCTTATCAGAAGTGCATGCTTGTTGTTTTTCAAAACGTTTCTCGGAGGAGTATGGTTCATATCTTTCATTTATCACCATGCCACTCATGGGAATTACCCCAAGTCCTCTCCATTCAATATCGCCATTCACAAACACTTCGGAAATATCAGCCAATGCCTTTGTATTCCCTTCATTGGATGCTATGCGATGATATGGATTAAATACTCTATAATCGGATTGCTCCAATGCTTTTATTGTGACAAGAATACCATATAATAGGTCCACCGGCTCAAACCCCGTGATGGCTATCGGTTTTTGAATACGATTTGCCATCGTTTCGTATTGTGAGGCTCCCATTACTGCACACACATGTCCTGCTGCCAATATACCATCTATTTTACATTCGGGGTCAGCCGAAAGTGCATATAATGCAGGGGGCACGGTATATAATGATGTGAGCAGACTTATATTCGTAAGGTTTAAATCCTTGATTTTGCGCAACATCATGGCATATATTGGCATAGTGGTTTCAAATCCTATAGCAAAGAAAACTATCTGTCGATCGGGGTTGGCACGTGCGATTGAGATGGCATCGATAGGAGAATAAAGAATACGAACATCATGTCCTTCACGTTTGACATCGAGGAGTGAACCATTACTTCCTGGCACACGCATCATATCACCAAAAGAGCAAAATATCACATCCGAGCGTCGTGCTATTTCGGTTGCCATATCGATTTTGCTCTTCGGTGTCACACATACCGGACAGCCGGGTCCATGTATCAATTTTATTTCGTGCGGCAAAAGCTCCTCTATCCCATAATGATACAGAGCATAAGTTTGCCCACCGCACACTTCCATTATGTTCCAGTGGTGTTTGCACTCTTTATGCACCTCATCGAGTAATTTCCTCATCACATCAGGATTACGGTAACGATGGGGGTCGAGCATCAACTCATCTATTTCTTTGCTCGTCATATTTTGTAATCTTTTCGAGATCATCAATAGTATCCATCGCTTCATTTGGATCAAGTTTTGAAAGAGCTACTCCGGCATGCACTATTACATAATCACCTACCTGAGCATCTACAGCGTTAAGGCATACTTCACGCTTAACACCTATAAAATCCACCTGAGCCATTACAAATGGTTCGGTATAATCAATGGATATTATCTTTCCTGGCACTGCTAAACACACTTTGTAATCTATTTAATCTTCAATTATGTTTCTGTTCTAATATTTAAAACACTTTTAATCAATTTTTGTTTATAAGTTAATGGGAGTAGAAGCATATAATATAAATATTTACGGATTGGTACAGGGTGTGGGATTCCGCCCATTCATCTATCGATTGGCAAATGAAATGGGGCTTCCCGGTTCCGTAGAAAATTGCAGTGATGGTGTTGATATAAAATTAAAATGTACCCAAACCGAGCTACATAAATTCATTGAGCGAGTAAAAAATGAAGCACCCGAAATATCAATAATATCAGACATTAAGGTGTCGGAAACTATTATCGACGATACTCAAGACTTTAGAATAAATGGGAGTCATTTATCTTCAGGAAGCACGCAGGTGAGCCCCGATATAGCAATCTGCTCTCAATGCTTAAAGGATCGCGAAAATCAGACCCACCGCATAGATTATCCATTTATCAATTGCACATATTGCGGACCGAGATTTTCGATTATTTCGCGACTCCCTTACGACAGAAATCACACTTCGATGCAACCATTCAAAATGTGTGATAAATGTGCGAATGAATATTCCACCCCCGAAGATAGGCGTTTCCACGCTCAACCGGTAGCTTGCAATTCGTGTGGTCCTCAATACTATATTGCTACGGAGGATGGCACACCACCCTATCGGGTAGTTCTGAATCGTATTATTGAATCTCTTGAACGTGGCGAGATTGTGGCACTCAAAAGCATGGGAGGGTATAATCTGATATGTGATGCGTTGAATGACACTACTGTAGAAGCTCTGCGACGCATGAAACAACGACCACGTAAACCATTTGCAATAATGGTCGAAAGTACCGAATCCGCTCAATCCTTCGCTCATATAAATGATGCGGAAATTGGGGCGTTGGAATCATGGCATCGCCCTATTGTGGTTCTTAATCTCAAAGAAAATAGATTTGCCAAGCATCTTGCACCACTTTATCGCACTATCGGTGTTATGCTACCCTATATGGCAATACATTATGATATATTTCGACATTCTCAATTAAAATCTCTTGTGATTACCAGCGGAAATCAAATGGGTGAACCTATAATGATTGATGATAATGAGGCTCGTAAATTCTTCCCTTCACTCGGACTGCTAACGGTGACTTACAACCGTGATATTTATAATCGTATCGATGATTCTGTGGTGAGGTATTCCGGCGGAAAAATACGCATGATGCGCCGTGCCAGAGGGTATATTCCCACCCCACTCTTTCATGATATGACGGTAGATGGCATTATCGGTTGCGGTGCCGAGGTAATATCGCAATTTGCAATAGGGAGCGCAAATAAGATTATTCAAAGTCAATACCTCGGAAATACCTCACGATTGGCTAATGAAGAATTATATCGGGATTCATTGGATAAATTCAAAGAATTATTCAACATCCTCCCACGAAAGGTAGTGACCGACCTTCACCCCAATTATCGTACTTCAATTATCGGCAAAGAGATTGCCAAAGAGTACAATGCACAACTTGTAACCATACAACATCATCATGCACACGCTGTAGCTGTGATGGCAGAATATGGATTAAAAGATAATGTCGTTGCTATGGTTTTGGATGGCACGGGATTGGGCACGGATGGCAATATATGGGGTGGTGAGATATTGATTTGCAACCGAATATCATTCAAACGATGCTATAACTCCCCATATCTACCCATGCCGGGAGGTGATATAGCTGCGAAAGAAACATGGCGAATGGCTGTGGCTCTCGTAAAAACGCATTTAGGGTCAATCGACAATCTTCCACCTCTATTTATCGACAGAATCGGCATGGAGCGCATCCGGATAATATGCAACATGATAAATACCCACACTAATTGTCCCCTCACATCGGGAGTCGGTAGATTATTTGATGCAGTAAGCTCTTTACTTGGCATTACCGACTTCAACAGTTATGAAGCCGAAGCCCCTATTTTACTCGAACAAATAGCCGACACATCTATAACAGACCCGTATGATGCTAACGATTGGGTAAAAGAGTTAATCTCAGACATTAATGATAAGATACCGGTATCACACATAGCATCTCGATTCCATACTACATTAGCACATATTTTTGCAAAGCAAGCGATATCAATAGCACAAAAAAACAATATTCACGATATAGTGCTGTGTGGAGGTGTAATGCAAAATACCCTATTAGTAAATCTGATTGAAACCCAATTAAAATCTGAGAATTTAAATATATTTATCCCCCAAATTCTCCCTCCAAACGATGGAGCCATCTCCGTAGGGCAAATAGCACATGGCGCAGAACTCCAGTTATAGCGATTGCACCCCAAAGAAAAATAAATGTATAAACATTCTTTATGCAATAAATTTTATGTATATTCGCATTTATAATTTAATCCTATTCTTGACTAAATTGCAATGCGAAAACGTAACGCTTCATCAATGCCTGAGGAAATATTATGGAGTAACTTTATACTCGGTGATGTTGATGCGTATTCCGAACTATTCTATCGCTATTCTGATGCAATGTACTGCTATGGATGTAAATTTACAACAGACCGTGAGCTTGTAAAAGATTGTATTCAAGATACGTTTGTGAAATTATATAATTCTCGTGGAAACCTGCGAGAATCTAATAATTATATAAAGGCATACCTTTTCGTAGCATTAAAACGTATAATTTTCTCGTCTTTGGACCGAGAAACAGTTACACTGTCAATCGGGGATATTGCCAATGATGATTTTATTGTTGATCTAAACGATGAAAATGAATGTGATAATTATTCATTGAAGCAGCGAATGGCTCTAAAAAAAGCAATCGATGAATTAACTCCTCGCCAACGTGAAGCAATTTATTTATATTATATACAAGAGATTCCGCTTAAAGATATTCCTGCACTTTTGGACATGAATTATCAGTCTACGCGTAATCTCTTGCATCGAGCAATGTTAAAGCTTCGTAATAACCTTAATGATTCACCACTTGGTATTGTTGCGATTTTGGTCCAATACCTTTCAATATAATACCATTCCAATTTTTAGGTATGGTACTTTTTACTTGCGTTATTCCAGTATCTGTAATTTCAAGTCCACAAAATCCCATCATTACAGCTTGCAGAACACCACCCGCTCCTGTTATAAAATAAGGATTTGTCCCCTCTTTGGTCTCTGCAATTACTCTAAAAGGTTTATTAAGGTTAGGAATATAGGCGTCATTGAAAAAATGCAGAGCTTTTTCGCTATCGCCAAGTCGTGAATATAGTAGTGCAAAAATGGCTTGAGTCATTGCCGGCGTATTCCTTTGGGGTACTTTTGTTTGATAGTATTCAAGGTCTTTTAATATCTGTGATTTATCTTTTATAATAGAAAGAGGATAAGCCAACAAATTGACATCGGCTTGTTTAATCTTTTGTCCGGTATAAGATGCATGTTCTTGCGTTATTCCATTTTCAAACTCTAAAAATGTTAATTTTTCGGCAACCTCTTTCCACTTTGCGTCTGGCTTGATATTAAGCAATTTAGCAGCACTACAAGCTGCCAAAAGATTGCATTTTGCTGCTCCATTAGTATAGGCATTGTCATCAACGTTTTCAGCATATTCATCAGCGGCAACGACATTTCTGATGTGATATTTACCATCCTCACCAAGCTCCGAACGACTTATCCAGAAATCGGCTGTTTCTGAGATTATCGGATAGCCTTCATTTTTAAGCCAATTCATATCTTGCGTAACTTTGAAATATAACCATGCTGCATTGGCTACACATGCCGAAATGTGATGCTCAAATGTGCCGGCAAGTGCCCATACCGGGGTCTCTTCAAATCCCGTTTCAGCACTTTCCCAAGGATACATTGCTCCTGAGTAACCATGTTCGAAAGCATTCTGCTTTGCTGCTTTCAGGCGGTCGAAACGATAATCAATCATCGATTTTGCCATCTTTGGTTGAAGCATAAGAAGAGCCGGAAAAATCCAAGTATCGGCATCCCAGAATATATGACCGTTATATCCCAATCCAGATAAACCCATTGGAGAGATTGAGAGGCGGGAATCCTCTCTTACGAATGAATAAAGATGATAAATCATGCTGTGAATGTCCTGTTGAACGGCTTTGTCGCCATCAATTACTATATCACTTTGCCAAAGTTTATGCCATTGGTTCTTGTGTATTTCAAGAAGTCGATCTATCCCTTCGAGTGACGCAAATATTGTAAGTCTTTCGGCTTCGTTCATAGGATCAGGGTTATGAGCCGATGTTATTGTGCTTCCGATTACTGCAAAACGATATTTTTCCCCTTTAGCAATAGTGCGAGAGAAGCGCATCATGTGGCTATCGTTATTGGATGTGGAGTGTATAACTCTCGGCTTCATATTCACAGCCTCTGGGAAAATAAACGATGATGTAGCACATATTTTCAATTTTCCTGTGGGACTATATGCCTCGGTAGACATTAATTGAATATTTGCATGGCGACGTGTAATTTCGTTGTATAATTTTGACCCATTATGAAAAGCCTCAGGAGTTACTTGATTATTACGCACATCAATAGTAACATTGTCGAGGGCATCAATCTCAACAATCAGCATAGCACAATAAGGTGATTGCCTGAGTGCAAGATATGAATAAGTCACAACAGCCTTATCTAAAAAGCCGAATGATGATGTGTGCATAGCATCCTTCATGTTAAGCGATTGCTTGAAATCAGATATATTATTGCGATTAATTGTGCGCCCATTGATAGATAATGATGTGTTTAGCATATTAAAACCATTCAAGAAATTACTCACACCACCACGCCCATATTTATCGTAGCTTCCGGCAAGCACCACACACTCGGTTTTCAGCGGTTCGGACGATGATACCAACCCGAGCATCCCATTTGCTACCGTAATGCCGTAATAATCGGAACTATCAATGCTATCAGCAACAATATTCCATTCATCATTCTTGAACTCTGAATATGATGAT
This sequence comes from uncultured Muribaculaceae bacterium, assembly GCA_964646495.1. Taxonomy (GTDB): domain Bacteria; phylum Bacteroidota; class Bacteroidia; order Bacteroidales; family Muribaculaceae; genus HGM05232. Next base: position 7,849 of record CAZYEO010000011.1, on the reverse strand, counting down.
AATGCGCAAGAAATAACTAAGGATAAGAATATTATATATCTCATGATTATTTGATTTTATATATACCCACAGAAAATGGAGGGGTAGATAAATTTAATTTATTGTTAGAATATCTTATTTTCTGAGTGTCTCCATAGCACACATCGGGGATAGCTGTCACACTATTTATTTTATGTGCTACTTTGCGTGATGTATTAATTTTTTTTGAAGTAGGATTAATACACACAAGGATTCGTTCATTCCCTTTTTTTCGCTCATATACAAGTGGATAATTGGTGGAGGAAGAGCGGTAAAATTCTATATCTCCACGACAAGCCAATTCAGGATATATGAGACGAAGATTTAAAAGACGTTTCACATAATTCAACAGGGAATTTTTATCCTTCTGTTGCTGTGCCACATTTACGAAATTATGACACGTGTCGATTGGAAGATAATAATCTTGAGTCGGTGCAGTTGAAAATCCGGCTCCAGGAGTATCGTCCCATTGCATCGGTGTACGAGATCCTGCACGATTTCCTTTTGACAATTGGCTTCCCTCTTTATTGGGTAGCCCTTCGATAAATTTCATTCCTATTTCATCTCCATAATATATTGTAGGGACTCCGGGCATAGTGAGAAAGAATGCCATAGCTGTGCGTAACTGCTCTATGGTGTTTCGCGTTCCACAATTAATGCGTTGAAAATCATGGTTGCCAGTAGGTATAGATATGTGTGCGCTATCTCCTATAGCCGAAATACATTCTATGAGGTTATTGATAAATGAATCGGGGTTCCCACATCCTTTAGCGTCAAAATAGCATGTGTCGCGTGGAAATGTACCGGCATCGTTAAACATCATGTTTCTATATCCCGTTTTTCCAAAATGAATTATAAAATCCATCATAAACCCTACCTTTACCGCTTTTTGAGGCGCACTCCATTCGGCAAGAAGAATACCTTGGGGATATAGGCTTTGAAAATGATCCCTTATTTCATGCCAAAGGCGTGTAGTACCTTTAAGATCGGGATCGTTTTTCACTAACGAGCCTGCCATGTCTACTCTGAAACCATCGCACCCCATTTGCATCCAATAATCCATGATTCTCATCAATTCCTGACGAGTGGCAGTAGGGGCTGGAGCATCTAATGGCTGTTCCCATGGGTTTTCGGGATTAATAATACCATAACCATAATTTAGCGCAGGCTGGCAATCAAAATAATTTTTAAGATATGAACCATTGCGTTCAAATTCACCTTTTACAAATTTTGTGGGGACTATAGAAGAATCGTTCGTCCATATATATCGTGAAGTGTAAGGATTCTGTTGTGTCTGTTGTGAATATTTAAACCAAAGTGATTGGTCGGATGTGTGTCCTGCCACAAGATCGAGGAGTACACGCATACCACGTTGATGAGCTTTACTGAATAGCTCGCGAATATCTTCATTAGTACCATATCGTGGGGCAATACGATAATAATCTATTACATCGTATCCTCCATCCTTAAATGCAGAATGAAAGCACGGGTTGAGCCATATAGTATTGACTCCGATTGATTGTATATAATCGAGTTTACTGATGATACCGTTAATATCTCCAATACCATCGCCATTGCTATCTTTAAAACTTGGTGGGTAAATTTGATATATCACAGCTTTTTCTATCCATTGTGGTAACTCATGTTTAGACTGGGCTGAGATCCCGATACATATCGAGATTAAAAATAAGGAGATTATTGATTTTATATACTTCATGAATTATATATTTACATGAAAATAGAGTTGGTGGCTATTCTAAAATTACCGCCAACTCTATTTGCGTTATTGTTTAACTATTCTATTAGTTAATTACTTGGCAAGGTCGGGATTGGCTTCAATTGCGCTTAGCGGAATAGGCAAAAGAATCTTGCTCACTGGAGTTTCCGGCTTTTCGTAGCGAGCTGCACAATATTTGTTGAATCTCACCATATCATTTCGGCGATTGGGACCGTCCCAATAAAATTCAAAGCCACGTTCGTTGTATATAGCATCGAGATTCAGATCGGCTGCTTTCAATTTATCGACACCCCGTTTTTCTCTAACTTCATTAATATCGGCAAGCGCGCCATCAACGTTACTTCTAAATTTTGCTTCTGCTCTCATCAAATATACGTCTGACAAACGATAATATTGAAAATCGTTTTCGCTTGCACTTGTAAATGTAGATGTAGGATCAGGAGCATATTTAATAACTCTCGCACCTTGAGTTTCGGTAGAGTTTTGAACGCTGAAATCTGGGGTAAACACAAGAGGTTTACCTGTACGATCTTTAATCTCGCTACCATTGGCTGCATATTGTTGTCCGATTAGTATCCCTATATTAAATCCTACTTCTGATTTTAACCTATTGTCTTGATAGCGTGGATCGGTAGTATCCCATGTGTCTAAGAAGGTGGGGGTAGTACAACATCCATTCCACATACTTGTAAAACTATTAAATTTCTGATTGTAATGCAATGTTATATTAATCCAAGGAATACCTTTAAGCCCGGCAGTGCAATCAAACACGATAGGTAGTATAGTCTCCGTCTGATCGGAATATTTACCATTGTCAGCCAAATAAAGTTTCCAATAATCATCGGCAAGTTGATATTTACCGGATCCGATAATTTCATTACAAAGAGTTATTACATCACCCCAGCGAGCAGTACCATCGGAGTATGCAGGAGCAGTACCTGTGTATACTTGATTATTGAGATATACTTTAGCCAAAAGTAGCTGTGCGGCAGCTTTAGTGATTCTACCATAAGGTACTTCACCTTTCTCTTTAAGTAAGGGGATAATGGTCTTAAGATCTCTCTCGATGCGTTCGAGAGCCTGAGTACGATTTAGAATTGTCGGCTTTGTGGAATAATCAATTTCGGTGTACTCACGCATAGGGAATTTTCCGAAGCAATCCATAAGGTTATACATGCACAATGCGCGTATGAACATGGTTTCATTGATGTAATCTTTTACTAAGTCGGTCTGTTGCAATTTTACAAGATATTGCAGAGCAACATTACATCGTGTAATACCAATCATAAAACTATTCCATGTATTTTTTATATAACTATTCTTTTCGTCATATTCATGTGTGAATAGTGTGCGATAATTAGAGTTATTCCAGTCGCTACCACGAGTAGGGAAACAGAGTTCATCAGTAACACTTTCCATCACTAACCACACTCCCGAACGGCTTTGAAGGTCGCGAAGATAGGCATAAGCAGGTGAAACAATCATTCCGGCATTCTCGTTGTTGGTGATTATCGATTCGTTGTCTTGTTCGTTTAATATCTCTTCTTTAAGATCTGTACAAGAAGATGTAATTAACAACGAGATCATCACAGCTATAAATAGCAAATATCTATTATTTTTCATGTTAATATCGTTTTAATAAATTAGAATTCAATTGTTGCACCAAAGCTGAAACTACGAGCTTGCGGATAAGAAGTCCAGCCAATACCTAAAGAAGGTACTCCATTAGAGGTGCGTGAGGCATTAACTTCCGGGTCGTATCCTGAGTAGTTAGAAATAACAAATAGGTTGTTACCGGTTACAGAGAAGCGAACATTGCTAATAAATTTATTTTGCGTGATTGGAAGTGTATACCCAAGTGAAGCACTACTAAGTCTCACATATGAACCATTCTCTATATAACGGCTTGAGTAGTCGAGTACATTATCGAGTGCTTCTGTTGATTGAGCTGCACTGTGTGTGGTGTTGCTCCCCTTGGCAAACATACTCATATTGTCGATAACATTAGCCAAGTTATTATATACATCATTTCCAAATACACCGTTGAAAAACAGGCTCATGTCAAAGTTTTTCCATCTGAGATTGGTGTTTAGATTCATGGTAAAGTCCGGCTGTGCATTACCGATACATTTTTCCACATTTTTTCCGTTCTCATCTTTTTCATAAATGCTGTGTCCTTTTTCGTCAAACCCAAGGAAGTTATATCCCCAGAATGTACCTATTGGGTAGCCACTCTTAATAATTTGAGCATTGAATCCTGTGATGCCGGGGCCACTTGGTTGAGCTGTAGTAATCGACTCCATAGGTAGGTTGCGAACTTCATTACAGAAAGTAGAGAAGTTTACACCTATATCCCAATGCCAGTCGCGTGTATCTATTGCAGTGCCATTTAAGCCTATTTCAACACCTTTATTCAGAATCTTCATATCGCGAACATTACTCCACACTTTTGTGGTAGGAGCCGGAGCGATTGAATAAACTTCAAGAAGAACATCTTTTGTGGTCTTTGAATAGAAATCTAAGGTACCGCTAAGACGATTGTTGAAGAAAGAGAAGTCCAACCCTAAATCGATTTGCTCGGTACGTTCCCATTTCAAGTTAGGATTAGGAGTGCGAGTGAGGGTAATACCTGGGGTAGCAGTTGTACCTCCGTCAAGAATTGCTCCCGATGTACTCCCCAACATCACTTGAGAAATCTTATTAGGGATTTCTTGATTACCTGTTATACCCCAACTTAAACGAAGCTTTAGGTTATTGAATACATTAAGGTTACGAATAAATTCCTCTTCGCTCATTCTCCATGCTGTAGCTGCCGATGGGAAGAATCCGTATTTATTATTTGCACCAAATTTTGTAGAACCGTCAGTACGAAGATTCACAGTAAATAAATACTTATCCATCAAATTATAGTTTATACGTCCAAAGAAAGATTGTAATTCATTCTTTGTAACGTTAGATGTAGCTTCGACTGCTTTGTTATTACCAAAAGCAAAATCATAGATATAATCAATCTCATCTACATCAAAACCAGTAATATGCATTCCATAACGATAGTTTTTGAATCGTTGATATGAATGACCTGCCAATAAATTGAATTTGTGCTTGTCTTTGATATTGAAATCATAAGTAAGATAATTCTCAATCAAATAGTTGCCGGCTTCAATATTATTGAGATCCACTACACCTTTATCGGTCATATACACTAATTGTGCATTTTGAGTTACTTTTCTTGATGCTGTCGTTTCGTCGAATGCAAGGTTCAATTTATATTTCAAACCCTTGATGATTTCAAATGTTCCATTGAGGTTGGCAAGAATCCTATCTGTGCGAGTTCGATCATTAGTGAGATCGATCATTGCCACAGGATTTCTCGTATCAGGACTCTTTTGAAAATATGTCCCATCTTCGTTAAAGATAGGAAAAGTCGGATTTAGTTTTAGTGCTGTGAGAATAAGGTCTCCTTCATACCCCCCTGATTGCCCAAGAGGAGCTCGTTGATCATGAGTGCGAGTAGCCAAAAGACTGGCTTCAAGAGTTAGGCGTTCATCAAAGAATTTTTGATTAATAGTAAAGCGACCTGTGTATTTTTCCATACCTGATTTCTTTATGATACCCTCTTGATTTTGGTAACCTAAAGACACGCGATATGTACCATTTTTCACACCACCGGCTAATGATAAGTTGTGATTGTGCGAAAACGCTGTGCGAAATATTTCATCTTGATAGTTATTGCTTGCGCCACCATCTTCGATAGTTACACCTTTATCTTTTGCCAAAGCGCGATATTCGTCAGCTGAAAGCACATCATATTTTTTACGTATCTGAGACACACTTATCGATCCCGAATAAGTAGCTTTGCTTCTTCCCTCTTTACCTTTTTTAGTTGTAATCATGATTACACCATTAGCACCACGAGCACCATATATTGCTGTTGCCGATGCATCTTTAAGAATGTCCATTGATGCAATATCATCAGGATTTAAGAAATTCAATGGATTTTTATTCCCTGCCGAACCAACCCCGGCAATACTTGCTCCACTTGGTTGGAGGTCGTCAGATATATCCAAAGGAACACCATCAACTACATAAAGGGGATCTTGACCAGAACGAATAGAGTTGCTACCACGCACGCGTATTGTTACACCTCCACCCGGTTCACCATCGTTGCTTGTGATATTAACACCTGCAACGCGACCTTGAATTAACTGTGTGGCTGATGATACAAGCCCTTTATTAAAATCTTTTTCATTGATCGCTGATACCGATCCAGTCAAATCGCTTTTCTTTACAGTTCCATAACCTACTACTACAAGCTCATTGAGCAACTCATTTTGATTGTCAAGTTTTATTGTCATATTAGGTTGTGCTTTCGATTCTTTTTTGCCATAACCTACATAAGAAAATACTAATGTATTGGATGGTGATGTGTTAATCGAATATTTTCCATCAAGGTCGGTCACCGTACCTTCGTTCGTACCTTTTACTTGCACGGTAACACCTATTAAAGGATCGCCGTTTTCATCCACAACAGTACCAGCGACAAACTTTTTAGCATCCTCTTTGGCACTCGGTTTCAAGATGAGAACTTGACGGTCGGAAATTTCATAGGTGTAACCTGTATTTTCAAGTATCTTATCCATTATCGACGATATGGATGATGAATTTACGCTTACCGATGCATTCGACGAAAGGTTTACCTGCTGAGCATTATATACAAATACATATTTGCTCTGTCGTTCTATTTCTTTCAATATGCTGCTGATAGGTTTATTTACAGCATTTATTTTGATTATAGCTTGTTTACTTGTTTCTACTTTTGCCGGCGACACCGCATAAACCGGAGTCGAGATAGTGGCTGATATAAACAAAATATAACTTATGACAGCAAGTCTATTACATAAAAAATTTGTAAACTTGCAAAAATCATGTTTGATTCTCATTTGATTAAAGATTTTGAAGTTAATGTTAAATGTTAGATTCAAAGTTTTGATTATGACTGGGAGATACTGATACTATCTCTCAGTCTTTTAATTTTCAGGTTTCATTCATATTAAACGTGTTTAAGGGTTTGTTAATTTAATAATATAGGTTGATTTATTTTTTACAAATGTGATGGGAGCAATCTTAGAAATACGATCAAGTATTTCATCAATGTCCACACTTATATCGAGTTTACCTTCAATAAAAATTTGAGACATCGCCTTGCTATCGTACTGTAATTTTACATTATAATACTTTTCAACCTTTGATAACACACTACTTAGCGATTCATTATCAGCATTAATAATATTTTGAGTCCAACTCAACATTGGCTCAGGATTAACACTATGTTCTAATCGTGATTTATTAGACACTTTTGTATATGTGAATTTTTCATTTGGACTCATCGTTACTTCATCCGAAGAGTTTAAAGGATTAACCTGCACCCTCCCCGACACGAGAGTCACCGATTCCTCCTCATCCTGCGGATAAGCCGAAACAATAAACTGCGTACCCAACACCCGTATATCCAGTGACTTCGTATTTGCGATAAATTTTTTGTCTTTATTATGAGAAACATTGAAATATGCTTCGCCTGAAATATATACTTTTCTTTCTGTTTCTGTAAATTCAAATGGGAAAACCAACTGCGAAAGCGTATTTAAAGTTACCTCTGAATTATCAGATAATATTACCGATGAACTTTCTCCTGCCGGCACGGCTATCTGAATAACAACATCATGATCGGGCACATCAAATGAAAATAAAGCGACTGAATCTTTCAATATATCAATTTCGCGAGATGAAACATCACATCTCACCGTTACATTATCTGCCAAATTAATCCGTTGATCGTTTATTTGTAAAACAATATTATCAAGTTTTGCCACCTCAACCTTATCAGCAAGAGATTGATAGCTTGAATATCTTCCAATAAAATTAAATACTAAAGTTGCACCACAAACAATAGCGGCAATAGAAGCAGCTACCATTAATCGCTTAAATGTAAAAATCTTTTTACGTGAATTACCGATTTGTTGTTCAATATGTTGCCACATATTATCTTGCTCGTCAGCTAAGAGATGAGGCTCATTAGATTTCACAATTTCACGG
>CAZYEO010000010.1:0-28555 GCA_964646495.1 uncultured Muribaculaceae bacterium | reverse complement strand
ATTATTTCCTACTCCATACATTCCCATCATTCATTCTTAATTTATATTAAGCACAAATATATGGATATAATTTAAAACCTCAAAAATAATCATTAATTAAATTACATATATAATCCAAAATACCTCGATAAGCTACATATATAATGATTAATACAGGGATTTCCGAATATTTCTTCAATTAATATCCGATTATCCCTGTATGATTTTAATATAAAAAATCTAATTTTTAATAGCTCTTTTTATCGCATCAGCCACGAGCGGAATTCCCTCGCTTATAGCATTGATATCAGTATTGCAGTAACTTACTCGAATTGCATTATCGGATTTTTCATGTGGATCAAATGTTTTGCCCGACACGAATACTACTCCATGTCCTATTGCGTCTTTAAGTATGGCTGTCGAATCGACCCCTTCCGGGAGTTGAAGCCATATATAGAATCCGCCACGAGGTTTCACCCATTTCACCTCTTTAGGTAAATGATTGGTGAGCATCTCTATCATTTTTTGCGCACGCAAATGGTATTCTTTGCGAATGCGCTCAAGATAGCCATCTATTGCTCCGCTTCTGAGGAATTTATCGGCAATGACTTGTGTGTAGCTTGGAGAACAAGCATCTATTGCCTGCTTTATAAGTTCGCATTTACGGAATATCTCCTCAGGCACAAGCATCCAACCCAATCTCAGCCCCGGACCTATAATTTTGGAGAAAGACCCTGTGTAGCATACATCTATCTCATCATTGGCTAATGCTGCAATAGGAGTAAGATCTTCTGTTTGATTTTCATCAAATAGCAAATCGCTATATGCATCGTCTTCGATAAGCGGAATATTTCTCCCTTTGAGCAATTCAATCAGCTCCAAACGTCGATTTTTGGTATAAGTGATACCGGCAGGATTGTGAAAACTTGGGGTAATATATAGAAATTTGGGCTTTCGCGATTTGCTCTCGAGTGAATCGAGCATATTTCTCAAATCATCTATCAATATACCATCATCATCGAGATTTACTGATGATATATGTGCTTGATGGCTTTTAAATGCGGAAATTGCACCAATAAAGCATGGATTCTCTACCACAATGTCTTCACCTTGATCGATAAATGCCTTACCCAGAATATTTATGGCTTGAAGAGAACCGGTGGTGATAATAATTTTATGAGAATGCACAGGAAGTTTCTTTTTTGCAAGAAATTCAGTGAGCGATTCAATAAGAGATGGAAGTCCTGTAGTAGGTCCATACTGCATAGCAATCTGCTTTTCGCTATCCGAAAGCGAACACCAAATTTTATCAATCTCTTCAATGGGGAAAAGATCATTACCCGGCATTCCTCCTGCAAAAGAGATTATATCCGGGCGCGTGGCGAGACTCATAAGATCGCGTATCTGCGAAGTTCTAAGAGCCTCAACACTTTTTGCAAATCGAATCATAATTATATAATGTATTTATAGATTTTTTTAATCAGATTTCGTTGTCGGTGATGTAATATGTCATTCTTGCATTTGCCACAAGATTGGAATGCTCGTCATGAATATCAATATTCACATTAGATATTTTACGTGATCTCACCACTTCATTGGCTGTAGCAACAAGAGTAGCCCCATATCCTGATTTTTTATAATATGAGATATATGAATTTGTAGATAAACACACAAATCCATAGGCATTGGTAACCACTGCTCCAGTAAAGTCGGCAAGAGTAAATAGTAAACCTCCGTGGGTCACACCTGCACCATTGAGCATATTATCTGAGATATTTACTGAGACCTTTGCAAGTCCGGGAGCAAACTCCACTATCTCAAATCCGAGCAAATGCACAAAACTATCTTTTGCAAAGTATGCTTTGCAATCTTCAAGGGTTTTTAATTCACTCATTGGCGGCAACTATATAATATCATCGGCTGTCATGAGATTCATCTTGTGTGCCTGCAACACCGACATCATAAGGGGATTGTCGTTGGAGTGCATCACGGCTATAGCCACTTCGGATGCACTGGCGTAGGCATACATATAATCTATACTTACATTATTATCCGACAATACTTTAAGTGCTGCATTAAGCGACCCTGACACATCTTTGAGCTTGAGGCACACCACTTCACTCACATGCACCGAATAGTTGTGATTGCGCAATATATCGAGAGCCAATTGCGGACGCCCTACTACCATTCTCAAAATGCCATAATCGGTAGCATCCGCCACACAAAAAGCTGACATATTAATTCCATGTTGCGCCAAAATCCCTGTTACCTTAGCAAGAGACCCTGTCTTGTCTTCGAGGAAAATAGAAAGTTGCTGTATAATCATATCTTAGTGAATGTTTATTTATTAGTTTATTTTCGGTCTGTTATCGATTACTCTCACAGCCTTCCCTTCGGAACGTTCCATCGAGTTAGGCTCTGCCAAACGAATGGATGCACTAATACCGAGTGTACTTTGAATTGCTTGTGCTATACGCTTCTTCAAGCCTTCAATCTCACGGATTTCTGTTGTCCAGAATTTATCGGCAATTTCAACCTTTATTTCCATCGTATCAAGGTTATTGACACGATTTACTGTAATAAGGTAATTGGGTGTAGTTTCGTAAATATCCATTAGCACTGATTCCACTTGAGATGGGAATACATTAACACCACGAATAATAAGCATATCATCGCTTCGTCCCAATATTGCGCCCATGCGCACCATGGTGCGTCCGCAATCGCATTTATCAATTGTGAGCGAACATAAATCCCTCGTGCGATAACGCAAAAGTGGCATTGCCTCTTTTGTAAGCGTAGTGAATACCAATTCTCCTACCTGTCCGTAAGGTAATACCTTCTCGGTGATAGGATCGATAATTTCGGGATAAAAATGATCCTCTTGAACATGACTTCCGTTTTGGCACCTACATTCCATTGCCACACCTGGCCCAATAACTTCACTAAGCCCATATATGTTGAAAGCCTTAATATTCAGGGCATTTTCAATATGTCGCCTCATCTCTTCGCTCCATGGCTCAGCGCCACAAATAGCACGTTTCAATTTTAAGATGCTATTGAGTCCTTGTTTAGAGATACTCTCGGCAAGATATGCTAGATATGAGGGAGTACATGCACATGCGGTAGTACCAAAATCCTCCATGAGTTGGAGTTGCTTTTTAGTATTTCCGGTAGATACCGGAATAACGGATGCTCCCACTTTTTCTACTCCGTAGTGAATCCCAAGCCCTCCGGTGAATAGTCCATAGCCGTAAGCCACCTGCACAATATCCTTATTGGTTATTCCAGCCATAGTGAGTGAGCGTGCCACTACTTCACTCCACATCTCCAAGTCGTTTTTAGTACAACCCACCACAGTCGGTTTTCCTGTTGTGCCACTCGAAGCGTGTAGTCGCACTATCTCGCTTTGTGGCACAGCAAACAGACCGAAAGGATAATTATCTCTCAGGTCGTTTTTTGTGGTAAACGGCATATCTGCCAATTGGTCGAGACTGGTAATGTCGTTGGGAGATATACGTTGCTTGTCGAGAAGATTACGATAAAAGGGCACATTATCGTAGATTCTTTTCACCATATTCTTTAAACGATTTAATTGAATAATTGCTAAATCGTTACGATCAATACATTCAATATAAGAATTCCAGTATTCATTCATAGATATAATAGATTATCAGATTTTATAATGACAAATGAGAACCAAGTTCAAAAGCCTTTCGATTAAGAGCTACAACATCCTCACCTTTCGAGGCAAAAAGCGATTGCAGTGCCTCATTGTATCTTTCATGCGATATGCCTGTAAATTTTGCAGCAGCTCCGAGTATAGCTATATTGGTAGCCCTTGCATTGCCTGCTTCGCGTGCTATAGATTCGGCATCTACGCATATCGACTTAATCCCATGTAGCGCATTAAAAATAAGTGCTTCATCGGGATAATTAGAGATATTGCGAAATGCTTCCTTGGCAGTCACCACTATACCGTCGGGTGCAAGGTATTGTATGTAGCGAATAGCTTCCATGGGTTCGACAGCAATAATCAAGTCGGCTTTCCCTTCCGGTATCAAATCGCTGTAAATAGTAGAATCGCTAATGCGCAGATGAGACTGTACATCTCCACCACGTTGGCTCATGCCATGCACTTCTGCTTGTTTCACATTTAGACCTTCGAGCATTGCAGCCGTATCGATTACCGAAGCTATCGTAAGGATTCCTTGTCCTCCCACGCCTGCTATTATAATGTTCTTTTTCATTGCAATAGAGAGATTAATTTTTTGATTTCTTTTTGGCGGCAGCTTTTGCTTTGCGTGCGGCGGTTTGAACACATTCACGCTGGGCAATAATCACCGACACCCCATCATATTCCACTTCTTCGTTTAGAATAGCCACGTTTTCTTCATGCTTATTGGGCAAAAGTGTGAGCATGCGTATATGTTGAGGAGCTACTCCGAGACCTGCGCAAATCTGCTCAAGGCGATTGGTTCCTGCGGAATCTTGCCCCCCTGTCATAGCAGTAGTGGAGTTATCAGATATTATAACTGTAATTTTCACTTTGTCATTTATGGCATCCAGAAGTCCGGTCATGCCCGAATGTGTGAATGTAGAGTCGCCAATCACTGCCACAGCCGGATGCAATCCTGCTTCAGCTGCTCCTTTAGCCATTGTGATTGAAGCCCCCATATCTACACACGTGGATATGGCTGAAAATGGTGGCAATGCGCCCAATGTGTAACACCCAATGTCGCCAAATAGATGATGCTCTTCATATTGTCCAAGTATTTCATTTACGGCATTGAATAGATCACGATGTCCGCAACCTTTGCATAATGCCGGTGGGCGATTTACAAGCCATTCGGGAGATTTATTTGCCAATGGTTTCATTTCCACACCGAGTGCGCTCGCCAATATATTGGGGTTGAGCTCTCCCATGCGGGGCAATGTACCATCAAGACGTCCTTTTATTTTATTGTTTCCTATATATCCTCTAAAATATTCTTCATAAATGGGATACCCCTCTTCGGCAATTAATATTTCGTCGTATCCGGCAATAATATCATCGATTTGCTTTCGAGGCAATGGATACTGAGATATTTTCAACACTGTGACTGGAATGTTATACTCTTCACGCACCTCCATCACATAATTATAAGCAAGTCCGAACGCAATCACGGCTTTGGGTGAAGATGAAGTATGCAATGCTAAAAATGGCGATTTTTCAGAAGCATCTTGCATTGCATCCTGTTTTTCGAGTAGAGAAGCATATTGGCGACGTGCGTTTACCGGTAGGAGAATCCACTTGCGTGGGTCGGCATCGGGGGCAAACGAATTAACATCGCGCATCGGTTTGCGATGTATTATAGCTCGTGAATGGCTCAAGCGTGTTACTAACCTGAACACTACTGGTACTTTCAATGTCTCCGACAAATCGAGAGCATAATGAATGGCATCGTATGCTTCCTGTTGAGTCGATGGTTCAATTACCGGCAGATATGCAAATTTGCCATAGAATCGGGAGTCCTGTTCATTTTGCGAAGAGTGCATCGACGGGTCATCTGCTACTACAAGTACCAGCCCACCAGTCACACCAGTCACAGCAGAATTAAGAAAAGCATCGGCAGCAACATTGAGACCTACATGCTTCATGCAGACAATGCTACGTTTGCCGGCATAAGACATTCCTAATGCAGCTTCATAAGCGGTTTTTTCATTTGCCGCCCATGACGCACGAATTTTACGCTCGTGAGATTCTGGCGCATTCTGTATAAATTCGGTTATTTCAGTTGAGGGAGTTCCGGGATAGGCATACACTCCGGATATTCCGGCATCAATCGCAGCACATGCCACAGCCTCAGCTCCCAACAATAGTTTATCTTTCATCTTCGTAATATTATATTGATGCATCTTGTATAAAAAGATGCATGCTAATTTTAGCATATTAAGGCAAAAAAGCCGATGTGGTTACAAATTCACGCCAAATTTACTAAAATTATACCATATTATAATGTTATCAACAATAATTAAAACAAAAGTATAATTATGCTTCAAAATTTATCTAATTTTTTGATTTCATATGTCGAAAATATGAATTTTACTATAAATACATCGATAAACACATTTCTAATATTAACATATATATACTAATATTACACCTACATGCATCATTAATGAATAAAAAATAGATGAAATTCACGTTTAAATTATTTTTTTGGGCTAAAGAACAAAAAAAAGCAAACTAATATGCCTGACTATTAAAATTCATGTTGTAAGTTTGCAGTTTAGATTAATGATTAAAGGTAACACACTCTTTTATGAACACAAATCAACACATTGAGAATTGTTGGATTTTAGTGTCGCACGATTTAGCATCTGGAACAAATAGTATTAATTTTTGCTCGGAAGACACCGTTGCATTTAATATAAAGAGGTTCGGAGCGTCCAGTTCCGAGATTCCAATATACTTCCGACAATTCAACAATATTTTAGATGCATTAGCCCATAAACTCCTACTTGAAAACTTAGGAAGAGAATCGATGAAAGCAATAATCAAAAGAATGAACCCTGAGGGTAAAAATTTATTATCAGAATTTATTACACTCACAACCGCATGCTGTTGTGAGGACTAAAATGGCTGCGGAGCCATTATTGTAATGGGAAGAGACGAATATGGATGTACGAATGTAATACTCAAAGCATGAAGCATCATTCTTGTGGAGGGTGAACCATATAGATTGTCGCCTATAATGGGTGCATTGAGTCCTTGGTGATGGGCTGAATGTACTCTAAGTTGATGTGTGCGTCCGGTAATAGGTGAAAATTCCACATTTGTGGTAGTTTCATCCCTATTAAGTACTTTAAAATGGGTAATAGCAACCTTACCACACTCGTGGTCTACTATCTGTCGAGGTCGATCATGTGGATGCGGAGCAATAGGGAGTGATATAATACCGCTATCCTCTTTTATAATTCCGTCAAGTCGTGCATTGTATATCTTTGAAACACTTCTATCGGCAAACATAGATTGAAGTATTTTGTGCATTTGTGGATTTTTTGCGAGAAGCAACACTCCTGATGTAGCAGCATCAAGCCTATGTACAGGTAGAAATTGAGTTTCCTTTCCTAATTGCATCCGTAAAAGTTGAGGAACAGATATCTCGCTCACCTTTCCCGGAACCGACAACATATCTATAGGCTTATCTACCGCTATCATATCATTATCTTCATATAGTATATGTAGTTTCTGCGATTTAATGGCATCACCCAATGGGTCTGAATCTACGGTGAGCCCTTGCATCATAAATGAAAGAATGGGGAAGCACTTTCCTCGGCAAGCAGGATAATAACATCCATGACGGCGAATTTCGGTTACAGGAGATTTCCCCCACCAAAATTCAGCCATTGCAATCGGTTTCATCCCATTGAGATAGGCATATTGGAGCAGCTTGGGAGCAGCACACTCTCCTGCCCCAGCCGGTGGCACCCCTTGTGGAGTGCAAGCAAAAAGTTGTGGCAACGCCTTCTCTTCACCCAACGCATTGAGCACCCTGAATTGGTCGAACAATCTTAATTGCAATGCTTTTGAACGAGACTGACGCTCTTTTTTTAAGCCATTTATATTTTGTGTATATTGATTTAGAATAGAACATACAGCATCGAGTCTTTTTTGCCATTTCTGTTTAAGTCTCTTTATTTCAGCTTTTTGGAATTGGCTTATACGCTCCATTTCTTTCAATACATACGAATCTGATGTGCTTTTGCGAATAATAGCACGCTGTTGTTTATCTTTATTATATTTAAGTTTTGCATCATTGAGTTGAGACCCCATGCGCAACGCTATTTCTCGATGTAGAGCAGTAGCTCGAACATATCTAGGTGTGGACTCTAAATTTTTTATTCGGGAATTAATCTCTGATATATTGGCTTCCTCTTCAACAAAAAAACCTGAAGGATTCAATAAATCGTAGATGGGAGGAACGAAATATTCATAATTGTTGTGGTGCATTATATTTCCCGAAAAGGCAGCGAGAAACCCGATTTTACCAGTTGTGGATTTCACTATCAATACACCAAACATTTTACCCTCGTTTATTTCACTATGCCAATCATCGCGACATTCCAAGTAATGCATCAGCAATTGTGATGCCTTCACAGCTATCGGGACCGGGACATAGTTAAATGGAAATGTAAAATTGCCGGGCAACTCATCCGGCTGCACGGCATATTCAAATTCATGAAAACGAGAATCAGACATTTATTCTTCGAGGCTTTAATTTAGATCGGCTTTTACATATTTATACCCAAATCCGAATAGGGCGAGACTTACCCCTAAACGATACATCAATTGAGTAGTCTTTGCAAACATGTGAAAGGCATTTATACTTTGTGGCTCTATCCCCTCTTTGCGTATCATTGTGAGGGCTATTTCGGCACAATCCTGAATTAAAGTTGTGAGCTTGCCAACATTAATTTTATCGGCTGCATTATCATTGGAGTGCATATCCATAAGCCCCTCTACAACATAATCATCCATAGCATCAAAACCACGAACATCACGAATATATGTATATAAATCGGGGACATCCTTCACTTTTTCCCACGATGTATCCCACAAAGCAGCAGCCCCCATACCGAAATAACAAGCCCAAGCAATGGCTACCGTAGGGTAGTGTGGAATTTCGGGAACAGCATTTGCCATATATTCCGGAGCCGATGTTTTCCAAGCCGCATCAAGTTCTGGAATATCATATAACTCCCCTCCGAGCATGCGTCGTGATGTGCAGAGATCCACCAGTTGTTTTGTAAGATTCTTCACAAATTCATGTGAAGTCCAAGTCATATTATTATTCTCATTCATAACTTTTAATGGATTGTATTAAACAGAACACAAAATTAGTAATTAGGTTTTGAATGTGCATCCGAAATATTTAAATTAAATTTTGCATACCGAAAATTATCATTTTGCACTAAGAAAAGCCTGAAATTATACAAATTTGTCACAAAAAAGATATATCTTTGAATGCAATTCAATATATTAAGGTCATGTCTAAAATAATAGTTCAAAATACGGAAGTGACAATTTTATCAGTCAATGAGAATGATTATATTTCATTGACCGACATTGCAAAATACAAGAGTGATGACCCAACTATTGTAATTGGAAACTGGATGAGAAATCGCAATACGGTCGAATATCTTGGAATTTGGGAGAGCTTATATAATCCGAATTTTAACCCCCTCGAATTCGATGTGTTTAGAAAAGAAGCCGGTCTAAATGCATTTACACTATCTCCCAAGAAATGGATCGATAATACTAAAGCAATTGGCATAATCTCGAAATCTGGCAGATATGGAGGTACTTATGCGCATAAAGATATTGCCTTTAAATTTGCAAGTTGGATATCCGTAGAGTTTGAGCTTTATATTGTTAAGGAATTTCAACGCCTTAAAGAGCAGGAACAAGCCAAATTGGGGTGGACTGCCAAACGTGAGCTTTCAAAAATCAATTACCGTATTCACACTGATGCCATCAAGAATAATTTGATTCCTATAGAAGTATCCTCGAAGCAAGCAAACATAATATATGCTGATGAAGCAGATGTTCTGAATGTAGCTATGTTTGGGAAAACTGCTAAAATGTGGCGAGAACAGAATCCTGAATTAAGAGGAAATATTCGTGATTATGCCTCTATCAATGAATTAATCTGCATGTCAAACATGGAGAGCTTAAATGCCGTGTTCATTGAACAAGGACTTGCACAAGGGGAGCGGCTTCTCAAATTAAATAAGATCGCCATACAACAGATGAAAGTACTGGAAGATGATGTGTATAGACAACTTCTTAAATAAAAAACAATCATTTTGAAAATATTATACGCTGTGCCATTAGCTATATTTTACCTAGAGTCAACAATCTCGTGCAATTAAAACATCACATATATATGCATATAAATTTGCGAAGTGATTTGGCATACATTTCCCTTTCGATACTATATACACCGCATATGGTTGGTTAATTAGTAATTAGGTTTTGAATGTGCATCCGAAATATTTAAATTAAATTTTGCATACCGAAAATTATCATTTTGTACTAAGAAAAGCCTGAAATTATACAAATTTGTCACAAAAAAGATACGAATATTTCAAATTTATCGAAATTGTATCTAAAAAATGAGTTATGAGATAATGGTACTGATTGATAGATGAATAATTATTCGTATCTTTGCAAATCAGTTTTTACTAAACATAACAATTCTATAAATCAATAAAAAGCCTCTGCAATTTCAATACTTTGAGTGCTTCCGTTATTGGAGTGGATAATATAGGAATCAATAATTGAATATGAAATATATTAAGAATATTACTACAGCCGTACTGATAGGTCTTTTGTGTACCCCTTTCGGTGCTGAAGCTGCATTTTGGAATAAGAAAAAACCTGTTCCAGCTCCTAAGAGTGAAAGTAAATATCAGAAGATAGCCAAAGATGCAAATACGCCATCTAAGGGTATGTTTACTGTGTATCGCGACAGTGATAATAATTACTTCTTCGATATTCCGGTGAAGTTACTCGGACGTGATATGCTTGTGGTAAATAAACTCACACGTGTTCCATTGGAGCTAAATGAAGCCGGCGTGAATCGAGGCACAAATTATGAAACCCAAATGGTGAGATTTGGATTTGACGCTCAAAAGAAACGTATAAATGTGCGCCAAGAGCGTCCACTTCCTATGTCGCCCCAAGAGGATGCCATATCACGCTCAGTGCGCGACAATTATATTTCACCACTTATTGCAAGCTTCGACATAGAGGGATTTAGTTCCGATTCGACATCGGTATTAATAAAGGTAAATGATATTTACAATGGCACGGAAACAAGCATCAACAATGTATTCAATAATATAAATCTCAACACTCCGGCAAAAAAAGACCTTTCTACTATAATTTCGATTAAATCCTACCCCAACAACGTGGTGGCAAAATCGGAGCTAACCACTAAAGTTACCGAGGGGAATGAAAGTGTGAATGTGACTGTGGAAGTGAGCTCTTCGATTGTACTATTACCGGAAACTCCGATGCAAGGCAGGTACGACAATCCGAGAATAGGATATTTCACATCCAATTCATTATATTACAGCGATGAACAGCAACGTGTGGATACTCGAAAATTCATTACGAGATGGAGACTCGTTCCAAGTGACAAAGCTGCATACATACGAGGTGAAGTGGTAACTCCTGAAAAACCTATAGTATTCTATATCGATAATTCCACTCCTAAAAAGTGGCGTAAATACATGAAACAGGGTATTGAAGATTGGAATAGCGCATTTGAAAAAATCGGATTCAAGAATGCCATTGTCACAAAAGAGCTTACCGATAGCTTAGCTCTTGATGCAGATGATATAAATTTCTCGCAGGTAACCTATGCTGCATCCATGAAAATGAATGCAATGGGACCGAGCACTCTCGACCCTCGTAGTGGTGAGATACTTGAAGCGGATATAATGTGGTGGCATAATGTAATGCAAATGTTGCAACAATGGATCACTGTGCAAACGGGTGCTGTCAATGCCGATGCTCGCCAAGTAGTATTGCCAGATGCTCTCATGGGTGATGCCATAAGATTTGTAATATGTCATGAAGTAGGACACTCGCTCGGACTACGCCATAATATGATGGGATCATGGGCTATACCTACCGATTCTTTACGCTCAAAAGAGTTTACCGATAAATTCAATAGCACATCATCGTCAATAATGGATTATGCTCGATTCAACTATGTGGCACAACCCGAAGATGGTGTTACAAATTTATCGCCCAATATCGGACCATATGATTTATTGGCAATAGAATATGGTTACCGTTGGTATGGAGATGTGGTGACTCCGGATGATGAAAAAGGATTGCTTTATGAGCTGCTTGAAGCACACAAAGGGAATCTTTATAAATATAGTGAAGCTCAAGATTATCGCGATGCTGTAGACCCACGTGCTCAAAATGAGGATTTAGGGGATGACCCTGTTCGTTCATCTCAATTGGGTATTAAAAACCTGAAAGTAGTAATGAACAACCTTATCAAGTGGAGTAGTACGGGTGAAAAAGGTCAAACCTATCGCGAAGCATCACGCCTATATTATGCTGTGGTAAACCAATGGAACAACTACCTTTACCATGTGCTTTCCAATATTGGAGGTATGTATTTGGAGAATACCACCGTGGGTGACGGACAACACACATTTGCTTTCGTAGAGAAAGAAAAGCAACGTGAATCGGTTAAATTCCTTCTTAACGAGATATTGACATATCCTCGTTGGCTATTTGACACGGATGTCTCAAATTTCACATATCTCATACGCGACACACCGCTCGGTCCGGTAGAATATGCCCCATCCTATATTCTTAAAACCGCCCAAGCATATATTTTCTGTGATATATTGCTCAACTCTCGCCTTATGCGCATGCTTGAGAATGAGATGAAGAATGGTAAAAATGCTTATCGTGCCGTAGATCTTATGGATGATTTGCATCGTAGCATATTTGCCACCACCGAACAGGGGACTATTCCTGATGTGATGACTCGCAATATACAGAAGGCATTTATCGATGCTCTTATCACCGGAGCTGCTTCGGGAGAGGGGATAAAAGTAAACAAAAAAATTGCAGATGAACCAAGATTGCTCGACAATAACGCCAATCATTTTTGCAGCCATTGTGCCGCCGAAGATCATGACAGAATGGGACAAAGACGTGAAATAAGCCTTTATGGCTCTCAGATAAACCGTACCAGCGATGCTATCTCGGTGAAGCGCGGAGAATTGCTCCGTGTTAAAGATCTTTTACAACGAAATGCCAATATTTCGGACGTAACTACTAAATATCACTACAAGGATATGATAATGCGTATCAACGACGCTCTTAATATTAAATAAGTATTTACACATACAACATATCATTAATGATGAAAAGAATTTCAATCGCAATAATGCTTGTTATATGCGGTGTATTAGCTATGAGTGCCGCTGATACTATCGTTACCGGAAAGGTTATTCCGGCTGAAGGGGGAGAACCTCTTATCGGGGCTTCAATATCCATACCGGCTTCTGAATTGAAAAAAGCCGGAAGTGGCAAAAGCAGTGTGGGTGCAGTGACCGATATTGATGGAAACTTCACTCTAAATGTGCCACAAGGTGTGAAAAACATCGAATGTCGCTATGTGGGATATCGCTCGCAACTTGTTCCTATTAAAGGGGATATGAAAAACATTGTGATTCACATGGCAAACGATGCTCAACTCGAAGAGGTGGTGGTAACCGGATATCAGAAAATTGAAAAGCGGAAGCTTACTGCAGCTATTTCCACAGTTGATGTAAACGACAATATGGTGGGAGATGCAATGAATATTGACCAAGCTCTTGCAGGACAAGTGGCGGGACTTTCCGTTACAAATACCACAGGTGCTCCGGGTGCTCCAACCAAAATACGTATTCGTGGTACTGCTTCACTCAAAGGGACACAAGACCCGCTGTGGGTACTCGATGGTATTCCTATGCAAGGAACGGAGCTTCCCTCGATGGAAGATTTGAAGGATATTGATAATATCTATTCTTCTTCAATAGCCGGTATCAATCCAGCCGACATTGCCACAATCACAGTATTGAAAGATGCTGCAGCTACAGCCATTTATGGTGCTCGCGCTGCCAACGGTGTAATTTTAATAACCACTAAGAGTGGAAAAACAGGACCTACAAAGGTTACTTTCTCAACTCGACTTTCGTTTTCGCCTAAAATTAAAATTGATAGGTTGAACCTTCTAAATTCTACTGAAAAAGTGAATTTGGAGTTGGAATTATTGGGTTCTGATTACACTTATAGAGAGAATAAAGGTAATGTGGCACGCATAATCGCTGCCAATGGCC
Source organism: uncultured Muribaculaceae bacterium (assembly GCA_964646495.1). Classification (GTDB taxonomy): domain Bacteria; phylum Bacteroidota; class Bacteroidia; order Bacteroidales; family Muribaculaceae; genus HGM05232. The sequence goes on along the minus strand of CAZYEO010000010.1, from coordinate 14,674 downwards.
TGACTAACGCTTATAAAACAGGTGGATGGAGTGCCCTACCCTCGTCAGTGCAAAATCAAATCAACGAATTGAAAACAATCAATACTGATTGGAACGATATTTTATTCCGTAGCACTTTCAATCAGGAATATAATTTGAGTCTTTCGGGTGGTAACGATAAAGCTACTTACTATACTTCGTTGGGGTATAATGATGAGAAAGGAAATGTAGTGGGAGTGGAAGCCAACCGATTCAACATAATGGCTAAAACTACCTTCCGATTGAGTCGCAAACTTAAAGTTGGGGCTTCGCTATATGCCAATCGTCGTGTAAACAAATCCAACCTCACCGATTCCGACGGATTTACCAATCCTGTATATTATTCACGTCGTGCCAACCCATATAATGTACCTTTTAATTCAGATGGGTCATATAATTATGATACCGATATTCAAGGTAGAGGGGATTCCGACCTCAAGTTTAATATATTTGAGGAGCGTGACGGCACATCCTACGAATTGGAAACAAAATCTGTTTCTGCAATATTTGATGGTGAATACCGATTCAACGATATGTTTAAGGCTACTACACAAGTAGGATTTCAACTCGATGATTCATCTAAAGAACAGATTGCCGATGGCGAAACTTATGCTATGCGTAAGGATCATGAACGCACTACTCTTGCAAGTCTTAACTACACATCATTTTTGCCCGAAGGTGGACGTAACACCGAATCATCGAGCAACAATAAGCAAGTGACATGGAAATTACAAGGTGAATATTCGGCACAATATGCCAATGTCCACGAAATCGAGGCAATGGTAGGATCGGAAATACGCAAAACATGGTATAAATCAATCAGCACCACAGGCTATGGATTTGACCGCAAAACTTTGCAAACAAAACCGGTGATATTCCCCAATGAAACTTGGGCACGTCAATTTCCATTATTCACAAAAGCATATGTAGAAAATGCTTATGCATCATTCTTTGCTACCGGTTCCTATACATTCTTGAAACGATACACCGTGGGTGGAAGTGTACGTTTCGATGGCTCCGATATATTCGGCGTAGATAAAAAGTACCGATTTCTCCCTCTTTATTCTGTGAGTGGATTGTGGAGATTGGGCGATGAACCATTTCTTCGCGATGTGGAACAGATCAACAATCTTGCAATGCGCGTGTCATACGGTATTCAGGGAAATATCGACAAAAGCACATCATCTTATGTGATGGGCGACTATCAAAATATAACTATGCTTCCGGGATTCAACGAAGATATAATTAATGTAAGTACTCCTCCAAATAGAAAATTGAGATGGGAAAAAACAAAAACATTCTCAGCCGGTGTAGATGTGGGGGTATTCAACAATGCCATAAATATGAGCGTGGATTACTACAATCGCTATGGCTCAGATTTGATTGCTCTAAGGATGTTGCCACTCGAATCCGGATTTACATCGATGTATGTGAATTGGGCAAGCATGCGCAACAGTGGTATTGAGGTATCAATCAACACTCGCAATATCCATACAAAAGATTTCATGTGGTATTCTAATTTTAATTTTGCTTACAACAACAATAAGGTACTTAAAGAGAGTGTACCCGGAAACCAAACCACCCCGGGGCGCGAAGGGTATCCGGTGGGAGCAATATTCGCATATAAATCTGCTGGACTTGATGATGAAGGATACCCATTGTTCTACAACAAAAAGGGTGAAAAAGTGAACGCTCAAGAATTTCTTAAACTCAATTCGGCAGGTGGAAGCACGCTTACAGCAGCCGAACAACGTGATTTGTATGAATACATTGGATCAGTAGATCCGCTTTATACCGGAGGATTGACTAATACATTTACATATCGTGGTTTTGAATTATCGTTCAACTTCATTTTCAACTTGAAAATGTACTCTCGCACTACCCCATCATATTCACCTACAAACTTCGACCGAGGGATGAACACCAACCGAGATATTTTGAATCGTTGGTCGCCCACAAATACAGGGTCGCAGTTCCCTGTACTCATGACAGATTCCAAACGCAAATCGGAATATATAAGATATTCAGAATTTGGACTTTACGGCGAAATGGATACTTGGGTAAAACGTGCCGACCATGTTCGCTTGCAAAATTTGAGATTTGCATATAATCTGCCAAAGAGTGTAATTGAAAAACTGAAAATGCAAAATGTAACAGTGGCATTGGAAGCCCGCAACTTATTTGTATTCGGAGCCAACTATGACAACTATCTCGACCCCGAAACTATGAGCAATCAATTTGCTCAACCGATTCCAAAAACATTCACATTCAGTCTCAACTTAAACTTTTAGGAATAATGAAAAAGAATATATATAAAATATTAGGAATAGCACTCATTGCCCTGACAATGTTTTCGTGCGATGATTTCCTCGACATACAGCCCACCGGGAAAGTGATACCTCGCACAGCCAAAGAGTTTAGAGAAATGCTCACTCAGGCTTATAGCATTGTGCCGAGTGATCGCGGAATGTGTACGTTCCGCTCCGATGAATACAATATGGATGCCACTCTTGCCAAAGAGGATATAAACTCTTACAAAGATATATGGAGCTGGAATGACGTAAGCCCTGCCGAAACCACCGTTTCATTCAATTGGCGTAATTACTATCAGGTGCTTTTCTCTGCCAACTACACAATCGAGAGCAAAAATAAAATATTGGAGGGTACTGAGCCTGAAATAAATCAATTGGTAGGGGAATCGTATATGTTGCGTGCATATATGCATTTTCTGCTCGTAAATCTTTATGGTGAGCCTTATACAGCTTGCGACCCTGCTACATCGAAGGCAGTGCCTTTGAAACTCGACAGCAACGACGAAGCCATATTATCGCGTAACACTGTGGGCGAAATTTACACTCAAATTCTTTCGGATCTCGATAAAGCGGAGGAGTATATCAACATCGAACAATGGGATGCCGGGTTTACTTACCGGTTTAATACAGTATCGATAGAAGCATTTCGTTCAAGAGTATATTTATATATGGGTAATTGGGCAGAATCACTTAAAGCATCTCAAAAAGTGCTTGCCAAACGCAATGAACTTGCAGATGTAACCACTGTGCTACCCAATAACTTCACATCACCCGAAGCCATCGTGTCGCTCGAGCGCAATCTTGGCGCACAATATATACGCGCCGGTAAAGTAGCTCCTGCACTGTGGAAATCGTATGTAAGTGGCGATTTGCGACGCTTGAAATATTATCAGCAAGTCACAGCCTCCAATATTCGAGTGCTGAAAGGTGGCGACGATAGTTTCAGATGTACATTCCGCACCGGAGAGATTTATCTCAATGCAGCCGAAGCTGCTTTGGAAGCAAGCGAAACCCTCATAGATGATGCTCGTACATATCTGCTAACGCTGGTAAAAACTCGCTATAATGCCGACACTTACCAATCCAAAGAAACAGCTATAAACACTATGTCGCGCACCCAATTGCGCGAAGAGATATATGCCGAACGATTCCGAGAACTTGCCTTTGAAGGCCATCGCTGGTTTGACCTTCGACGCACCACTCGCCCGGCAATGACAAAAACGTATAACACCGAAACATTCACCATCAATAAGGATGATTCGCGCTATACACTTAGAATACCCACAGAGGCAATCGAAGCCAATCCCGGTCTTGCAAATTAATATAGCCGCCACCCAACTAAAAAGCCTGAGAACATGTGTTTTCAGGCTTTTTAGTTGATATATGGTATAATGGATTATTTCACGATTACTTTGTGTATAGAATCGGGGGTTTTCATTATGTATAAACCGGGTTGCATCGTAATCAGGTTGCTCCCCTCGCCTATTGTAGCCGATTTGCAAAGAACACCACTCAATGAATATACTTCTACCACCATATCGGCATCGGTAGTAACACTTATAGCTCCTTGGATGCCCTTAACTGAAAGTGTGTGAGTAATCGATTCGGATACACCACTTCCCGGTTGCTCTATCAAGGTAGGATATAATTGAAGTGTGCCGTTAAACAGATTCACTATGCCGGTAACATCATATAATCCGCTTGTAGTGGGCATTGTGATGTTTTTGAACTTCTCATATATGGGGAGTGTAGAGCCGGAATCATCGGAAAGCATATATTCATTCTTATTACCCACCTTGGTTATGGTAATAGTCCATTTTTTCCCTTTAATGAAATTATTGACCAATGATTCATCTACTTGACTGACGGATATTTCATAGGGATGAGCAGGAGCATTGCTTTGAGGAGCTTTAAATGTAGCTACAACCGGTAGTAGTTGCAATGTGCCGTTTTGTACATTTTGCATCCCTACAATTCCTGCCGGTATCACATCGCCATTATTATAATCTCTATTAAGCTCGGCATAAACCTGAATAGAACCTGTGTTGTCGCGCAAATACAAATATTTTCCACTTTGATAGGTAACTGTGAGCGGAGCATCTATCCTCACAGCCTCATCTGTAGATAATGCTATATATTGAGCAACCGAATTTACTACCTGATGAGATGGGAATGTATATTCTATAATAGATATTTCACTTGCCACTTCATTGAAAATGGCAACCGCTTTCACCGTTTGTGGTGTAGATATTACAAAAGGTGAAGCATAAGGGGTGGAATCCTTTGTGGGCACGCTACCATCGGTGGTGTAGAATATTGAAGCTCCTACAGTGGGGGTTGTAATTTCTATTGCTGTTGGTTGATACAATTCGGTAAACGAAGGATTGAACAGAGGAGCTGACACACTCACCGCACCAGATTTTGTGGTGACTGTGATTGCTTTGATCTGTGTCTTACCCCCTACTGCAAATGTCACCGAAGCAGCCTCGCCTACCCATGTAGAGTAGTCGTCGCCTTCCCAAGTACCTATCGGTGTAGAAACATTCAGATTGCCATTGTTCAATGTATAGGCTATGGAGATTATCGGCTCACCATTGGTAGAAGCTATTGTATAACTATTCCCGGCATAGCAACGAAGATCGGTAGAATTGTTGTATGCACTAAACCACATAAGTGGTTCTAATTCCCCTGAATCCTTTATAAAGGTCATTTTAATATTTTCCTTTACTACCGGATTGGCAAATGCGCCTTTAGAGTCACTTGTGTTGGTAGTGGTGGGTAGATTAAACTCATTTCCGGCAAAATCAAAATTTACCTCTCCGGCAAATGCTCCTATTGCCATGAAACAAAGGCATAAAAGAGTAACGATTTTTTTCATAAAAATATATCATGTAAATTATTCATCAAAGATACGGCAAACGAAATTAGCGACCAAGGTATTTCTTAATATATAATGTGATTTATTGACAAATAATCAACCCCAAATAATATAGCAATAAATATTTTCAGCACAAAAGAGTAACTAAATTGATTGGTAAATAGGTTATTATTACTTAAATTTGCAACGATATGCTTGCCAGAAAAGTATTTTTAATACCTATGTAAACTTATAATCTAAATCAAACCTACTAATGAAAATTTATTTGTCGTTACCCAAGTTACTATTTGTAATTACTCTTATCCTCACCTCACTGCCCTTATATGCCACCGCATTTGTGGGAGATAGAACCGATTTCAGAGATGAGAGCATCTATTTTGTGATGACTACCCGATTTTATGATGGAGACCCCACAAATAATACATATTGTTGGGATGGCATAAATGAGAAAGATCCTGAATGGCGCGGAGATTTCAAAGGGTTGATCGAGAAACTCGACTACATTAAAGCATTGGGATTCACTGCTGTGTGGGTGACGCCGGTCGTAGAGAATGCTTCGGGATACGACTATCATGGCTACCATGCCTTGAACCACAAGAAAGTAGATCCACGATATGAAAGCGAAGATTGCAGTTTTCAAGACTTAATAAATGCTGTACATGCCAAAGGGATGAAAATAATTCTCGATATTGTGCTGCAACACACCGGTAATTTTGGAGAAGAACATCTGTGTCCGTTATTCCAAAAAGATTATACTCAAAATCAGTCAAACATCAATAAATCGCTCAAATTACACCCCAACAGCACTTTGCCACAAAGTTACTTCGACTTGCCAAGCGGAAGCCAATATGCAGCGAGATTGTCGCGCATGAAGAATACTCCCGATGAAAATGGCAGAGCCGACAATAAGGATAAAAATAATCATTGGCATCATTACGGCAATTTTAATTGGGATGACATTACATGCCAGTGGGCACAAATAGCAGGTGATTGCGTGGATTTGAACACCGAGAATCCATTGGTATATGATTACTTGGTGGAATGTTACTCTCAATTTATAGCTATGGGGGTAGACGGATTTAGAATTGACACAGCACGACACATAAATAGATTGGTGTTTAACAAAGTGTTTAATCCTCGTTTTATGGCTGCCGCCAAAGCTGCCGGCAAGGAGAACTTTTTTATGTATGGAGAAGTTTGCACACGCGATCGCAATGTAATATATCGCAACACTCCACCCATGTCTACCCCCTACTATACTTGGGCTGATAGTAAAAACTACGCATGGAGCGACGATGCCGGAGAATGGACTTCGCTGGAGTGTATGGATGGAAATGAGGGATTCTCGGCTACTACCAACCAAAAATCGTGTATTCAAAATTACAATGATGATTTGAGTGAAAGTGCATGGCGCAATTCGCATGCGTCAAACAATGCCTTTATGCTTGGGAACGAATATCATGCCCCCGACCACTCAAGACATTCCGGACTCAATGTGATAGATTTTCCGATGCATTGGAATTTTGAAAACACACATAGCGCATGGGGAGTGAAAGGTGACGACAAATTATATAATGATGCCACGTTTAATGTTACTTATGTGGACTCTCACGACTATGCTCCCGACGGTGCACCCGAAAGTGAGCGATTTGCGAAAAGTCAAAATACATGGGCATCCAATCTCGACCTTATGTTTACTTTTCGAGGAGTGCCCTGTGTATATTATGGATCGGAAATAGAATTTCAAAAAGGTAAACCGATCGATAAAGGACCTACAATAAAATTGAAAGATAGTGGCAGAGCATATTTCGGAGGTTATATTTCGGGGATGGTAAATGTGAACGATTTTGCTTCATATAGCAATGCGCAAGGCAATATTGCAGCTACGCTGAGTCATCCGCTCTCATTACACATCCAACGTCTTAACAAAATAAGAATGGCAATTCCTGCATTGCGCAAGGGTCAATATTCTACCGAGGGATGTACAGGCTCCATAGCTTTCAAGCGCCGCTACACCGACAGCAAAACCGATAGTTATGTGCTTGTGACAATCGGAGGAAATGCTACGTTCAACAACATTCTAAATGGGACATACACCGATGCCATTACAGGCGATGTGAAAACAGTGAGCAATGGTACTTTAAGTGCAAATTGCAACGGAAATGCAAATATGCGTATTTATGTGCTAACCACTCCTCTCACTCCTGCCCCCGGCAAAGTGGGTGAAGATGGTTTGTATCTCTATTCATCTGATCCTGTATCGGTGTCACAATTACCCTATGATGGCAATCAAGAGCCGACTGACAACATTACTATATGCGACAATAAAGGTGGTGGCGGAGGATCGGATATAGAAGAGCCCACAAATCCTATCCTCCCCACCATGAAAGAGGGTGAACAAGCTGTATTTTTTGAGCGTCCCGACGATTGGGGAAGCTCAATAAAGGTGTGGGCTTGGAATAATAACAGTAACTTCACAGGAGGCAATTGGCCCGGAGAGAAAGCCACCTATTTAGGCAATAAAATATATAAATGGACTTATGGAGGGAATGCAAAAATAGATGGAAACTTGATATTCAATGACGGAAGCAATCAAACAGCCACATTCGCATATACCAACGGAGGATATTATAATAGCTCCGGATATGTAAAAACCATCGAGGGCGCAGGAGAAATCCCCGACCCCGACCCTACACCCGAAGGGACAACTTGGAAAGTATATTTTGACGCTCCGGCTACATGGGGCACAAGTATCAATGCCTATGTATATCACAAAGATAACGGTTCGGTAGTGACATTAAAGGGTTGGCCCGGGACAGCAATGACACCCGGTGAAAATTCGAGATATGAATTGGAGTTTAAAATGGATATTAAAAACGGATGGATAATATTCAACGACGGAAAAAATCAGACAAAAGGGGATCCCGGCTTCGATCTAAGCAATGGCTCTGTATATGATATAAACGGAGTGAAAATATCGGGCGTAGACAATGTGAATGATTCACCTACCCTTAAAATATGCGGTCGCAACGGCACACTATATATATTATCGTCAGAATCACGCATAATCAACGTTACCTCGCTCAATGGCGCAACTCGCCATATATACATAGAACGTGGCATAAATGAAATAACCACTCTGCCTCGCGGATTCTATATAGTAGAGCATCAAAAAGTTATTTTGTAATGTTTTTTTAATATTTCAATCAAATGAATGATTAAATCGTTTTTTTACAGATTATGCAGTGGTCGAATTACAATGTTTATAAGGCATAAGTAACTTGTTTTATGGTTTCATCTTTTGCTTATATCCATATTTTGTCTATTTTTGCCTGCATATACTATTATTAAAATTCATTTTGCCATGAGGAAATTATTATGTTTATCCTTTTGTACACTTATCGCATGCACAGTTGCAATATCTTGCGGCAGCCATAAGAATGGATCTACATCAACTAATGTCGATTCCACCTTTACCCAAGTGAAACACCCAAATTGGAGTAGAAACGCCGTGATTTACGAAGTAAACCTGCGTCAATATACCGATAGCGGCAGTATCAAGGCTTTTGAAACCCATCTACCACGATTAAAGAATCTGGGAGTGGATATATTATGGTTTATGCCTATTCATCCTATTTCAGAACTTAATAGAAAAGGTGAATTGGGAAGTTATTATGCAGTGCAAGATTATAAAGCTGTGAATCCAGAATTTGGCACACTTGCCGACTTTAAAGGAATGGTGAAAAAAGCACATGAAATGGGTTTTAAAGTATTGATAGATTGGGTTCCTAATCATAGTGGCTGCGACAACAAATGGGTCACAGAGCATCCGGATTGGTATGTAAAGGATTCACTCGGAAATATGGTAGGTCCTTACGACTGGACTGATGTGTATAAATTCGATTACAAAAATCCGCAAATGCGTGCTGCAATGCTCGATGCCTTAAAATTTTGGGTGAAAGAAGCCGACATAGATGGGTATCGTTGTGACGTGGCATCGGAAGTGCCTACCGATTTTTGGAATGAAGTGCGTCCGGCACTCGACTCAATAAAACCGGTATTTATGCTTGCCGAATCGCCAGCCCCCGATTTGGTGGAAAAGGCATTTGACATGAATTACAATTGGCCGATGAAAGATCTTATGAATGAGATTTCGGCTACGGCAGGAGCAAATTCGTATGCTGTGAAAAAAGGGATGAAAATGGCTGTGAAATCCCCACTTGCCATAGATTCATTGCTTGCGGAGCAAAACTCAAAATATCCAAAAGACACCTATATGATGAATATGGTTACCAACCATGACCTCAATTCATGGGAAGGAACCGAAATGGAGAGATATGGCAAGGGACTTGAGGCATTTGCAATTTTATCATATACCTTACCCGGAATGCCACTTATCTACACCGGACAAGAAACCGGGATGAACAAAGCATTTGAATTTTTCAAAAAAGATACACCCCCCAATTGGACAGAAAATGAATATTTCACTTTCTACAAAAAATTAAATGAACTTAAACATTCAACTTCTGCACTCAATGCAGGAATTGAGGGTGCACCGATAGTGCGCTATCCCACTAAAGATCCTTCTGTGTATGTATTTACTCGCACCGATAAACAAGGAGGAGTAGCCGTATTCCTGAATTTGAGCAATAAAACCGTGAATTTGGAATACATAGGCAACTCTCCGGATGCTGCCAATGGCACAAATGTGTTCACAGAACAAATAGAGAGCATACCTCAATCGCTTGCACCTTGGGGATATAAAGTATTCAAAGTAAAATAACATAATAGCATCCCACGACACAAATGGCTACCTCATATATTTTTGGGGTAGCCATTTGTGTTATTGAGATATTATCAACTAAATCATTAATGAATATCTATTCGTTTATATCTAATTTACCTCCTAATATGCTGATTATCCTACTATTTGCTTGCATAATTTATTACAATCGATTATTTTTGTGAATATAGGAAAGTCCTTAATTCTATAAAAAATTTAGTTATGAAGAAATTGATTATCATCTTGCTATGCGGATTGTGTGTTCCCATAGCCCTTTCCGATTCTTTTTGGAAAAAATTAGGCAATGAAGCTAAAAAAGCTGCGAAAGAAGTAGTAAATGAATCGGTAAATTCACTTACCGACAAGTCTAAAAACGAAGCGAAAAAAGAAGAGCCGACTCCAAACGCCACTAAACCATCAACTCAGAGCAAAGTTGCCACTACACCCGAGAAAAAATTGGGTATCACTGTAAATAATCCATCTTTTTACACTCCACATCTCACGCCAAACACTCGTTTTTTGAAAGTGCCAAAATCATCAAGCGTTTCAGATATAAACGATGGAATGTTTTCAGTAAAAAATCATGACAACAATTTAATCGCATTTTTCGACAAAGATGGCAACTGCGTATTTGACTATGAATGGACTCCAACCAGCACATATTTCACACCTGAATTTGATAATGGAGCTTGCCTTGTGCGAGGAATTGTGAAAAAGGGTGAGAATTATCCACTAACAATCCTATACAAAGATGGTAGAGCTAAAGAGCTAAAAACCATCTATAAAATTGGTACACAATTTCGCGATGGCGTGGCACTTGTATCGAAAGATATGGGTGGCGCATCCTCTCAATGGATTTATATAGATATGAATGGGAATGAAGTATATCCGGCATTGGCATCCCCTGCAAAATATTATTCCACATTCGACACAAAAGAAACACAACCACTACGCGAGGGGCTTAGAGCCTATTATAGCTATGCAAATAAGCTATGGGGATATATAAACAGCAAAGGAGTAATAGTTATAAAACCTCAATTTGAAAAGGCACGTCCTTTCAATGAGGGTATAGCAGCAGTAGAGATAAAGGAAAATTATACTTCGAAATGGGGATTTATCGACAAAACCGGGAAATTCGTTATTACTCCTCAATTTACAGGAGAAGATAAATATCTAAGCGATTGCCATGATGGAATCATCATGCATAAGAGCATGGAGGATTATTCTTATTATGATAAAAAGGGTACAAAATTGGCTTCCTACAAAGAAGCCGTGTCACCATTTTACGGTGGATATGCTTTTATAACAAAGAAAACTCAAGGGGGTGACGACTATATAATGGTAATAAATACAAAGTTGCAAGAGCTATATCCCACTTCATATTTTGAAGTTGATTATGGATATGAATTACTTGATATGGGGAAAGCAGGTATTGCAACCGTGGCATCTACCGATAAGTTCGTAATAACTCCCAACGGACAAGTGATAATACGAGCATGGAATAAAAAAGAGAATCGATCTACATCCGAATCCATTGAAAAATTCTCAAAAGACCAACTTGCAAAAGCCGCCACCAGGCACAATGGGGTGTGGTATTATGGATTTATCAATACTCAAGGTGAATTTACTCTTGTGTATTCATCGGATGATTTGACAAATACGCCAATAGCTCATGATCCATCAAAGGATAATAGTTATAAAAACAAAGATGGACATGACACTCCCAATCCTGAAACATTTGTTCTCGTTCAGATTCCACCGCGCGATAAAAAAACTATTATTACTGAGCCTACTTACACAGTGAAAACGATTGCGTCGCCGGAGGATGGTGGCACAATTTCCGGGGCAGGGACTTATAAATTCGGGCAAACAGCAAAGATTTCGGCTATTGCCAACAAAGGTTATAAACTCATAGGGATAAGCAGCAGTAATCCATCGGTAAAAATCGAGGATGCAAGCGGCGAAGCTCTTATTAATGCTCAAGATCTCATATTTACAGCAAACTTCATAAAACGTGACACAATTACCGATATAGACAAATCAGGAGCTTTCTTAGGTAAAGTTTTCGGGGGAGAAGATAAGGCTGTTCCGGTAACAGTATATATGGAACTTAGCAAAGAGAAAAATTCAGATACTCCTTACGGTAAAAATACTTCAGGATTCTTAACTGCCATATTTAATTCATCCACACCATATACAATGGCTATGGATGGAGATTTTAAGAATGGAAGCGCAACAGCTAAATTCTGTTTTCTTCCTATGCGCATTGCGGGATATATGACCGAAGGAACTAAAAAATATATCGTTGCCGATGGCGGACAACTTCTTATCGGAGGATTAAACCTCGATGTAAAGAATCCACTTATGTCGCTTTATTTTAATATGATAATAAACATAAATGGGAACTCTTTTGCCACAGTATCATCCGGACGTTATAGGGTAGAATTGCTTAACTATAATGAATCGACAGGAGAAACAACACTCGGATATGTGCAACGATTCTCACCCAGCTATGGATGGGTAGACCCCAATGATAAACGCATTACAAGTTCTAAAAAGGGGTTTTTATGCACAATGAGTACTGATAACGGTATTCCGGCTGATATATTCAACGGATGTAAATTGTCACCAAGCGAAAAACGCAATGATATTTCTTGGACTCCACCGGTAGACTGGTTTAAGAGTGAAAGTATCTTCCAAACCACTTGCAACGAAATACTCAAAGCAATGGGGGCTTTGAAAACGGATGCCGAGGAATTCTGGGAGAAATAGCACTATACCAAACTATCAGTACTGGGAATTTGATATTTAGACCGGAAATCAAATAAATTCGATTTCCGGTCTAAATATCAACGATGGGTCGCAATTATACCCATAGCATTCTTGGATATTTCAATTTGTTCTTTTTGTAATCGTTTGTTTTTGATTAATATTCTAAAATAAGGACATTTTCCCTTCACTGATAGATCTTTACCATCATTCCCCTTTCTGAATTTAATTATTTCAAATTGGTCAGGATTAAATTTATGTAGAAATGTTATTGGAACCCCCATATAACCCTTGTAATCAATCGGTATATTCTGTGTTTTATCAACATTTATTCCATCATAGTTGTCATATTTTTGATATTCATTTTCATTTCCATAATATTTTTTTGTAAGCGTAATATCATTGTGACGCTTTGGCATCTCTATATTTGTTAACCACAGACAATTATTTGGAGAAACTATTCTATTTCCAAAGCTATCAATCCTAGCCTCAGTACCATAAAGCTCATAGTGTTCAGGAACAATAAATCCTGAAATACCTCTACCCAGATTTACGCCTAGCCACGCTTTGTTATCTTTAATTAGCTTAAAAATTTCCTGATATGTTATAGCATTAATATTGCCAATTATCAAAAATTTTTTTTCATATTTTACTAACTGAGCTACATATTCTCGGAATAATGAGAATGGAGGATTAGTAACAACAATATCCGACTGTTTTAATAGCTCAATACTTTCTGAACTACGGAAATCGCCATTCCCCTTAAAGTAAATAATATCATTTAAAGTAGGTTTGTTTTTCTCGTTTTTCGCACCTGTATACTCGAAAAAAAAGCCATTCTCATCTTCATCTGTCTTAAATAAATTCATTACTCGTTCCCTATAACAAGCAGCAATTAATTTTTTAAGACCTAATTCATTAAATTTTGAAGCAAAATAATTAAAAAAATTACTCGTACGTGGGTCATCGCAATTGCAATAGACGACTTTATTTCTAAAGTGATCTTTATAATACTGCAATTCACTCTCAATATCGTGAAGTTGCGTATAAAACTCGTCACTTTTTGATTTTTTAGCTTTTTTCAGTAATTCATTTGTTGCATTTCTTGCCATTTTCAGCCTATGTCAATTTAATATTTTATCTATTTGTTTTGGGTTATTTGATTGAATATTTCACTGCCTAATACTTGAAGAGAGGTTTTAGATATTTCAAGCATTATATCAAACATCTTTTTGCCATCCCATTTCTCTCCATCCCCTTGTGTATATATAGAAGTAGCTTGAAGCATTATTGTTTTTTCTTTATGCTTAACGAACTTATTCTTACACAGGTTAGAGTTAATTGGCATTCCATAATTAGCAGAAGTTAACCTATCTAACCTATTTAACATACCTGAATTATATTCTAATATTACAACCCTACCATCAGGTCTTTCTATTGAAATAGTTTCTGTTAGAAAATTTGAGCCTTCAAGAAATAATACATATGGGAAGTGAGATTCACATAACATCAAATTAGCAATTTCAGATATATTCTTGTGGGATCTTTCTATAGCATTACCAGCAGCCATTAGGTCTTTATTATTATCTTTACCTACTAGTATTCCTTTTTTGATATTTTCAATATCTTTTCCTTGGTGTTTGGCTTCCGATACTAAAACTATTCTCCAATTACCATTATCATCTTTTACTTCTATTATTCAACCATCTGGGATAATACTTGAATTTGAAACAAAAAGAGTTTGTCCGAGTTCTGAATCAATTTTTCTTAATGCTTCGTTAATTTCTTCTTTTCTTATGCTCGTTTTATATTGAAAAAACAACTGAGGAAATTCCCTTTTTAATTGTTCTATTACAAAATGTGAAATTTCACCAACTGTTTTGTCGTGTAATTTTGCTTCTCCCCCAAATATAC
>CAZYEO010000009.1:0-28739 GCA_964646495.1 uncultured Muribaculaceae bacterium | reverse complement strand
TTATGTTTATTCTATCTATATATTATTTATATAGGTATAATATTTCATGCGTTTAGCACATGATAGGCTACACTCGGAAATGCAAAATGAAAACTTATTTTCTTTTTGCTATTTCTCTCTTTTGCACTATCTTTGCATTAAGCTAATTGCAATTAATAATTTCTACAAATATATTCATTAATTTCATTAGCACATCAATTATCATTATTTTATATGGACGAAAAAGAAAAACTCGCTCTTGAAGAGAAGATCGTAGAAGTATTACAAACTGTTTATGATCCTGAAATACCGGTTGATATATATAGCTTAGGGCTAATATACAATATTGAGGTAGATGAGGAGAAATCGGTGCATATAGATATGACTCTTACTGCGCCCAACTGCCCCGCAGCCGATTTTATCATGGAAGATGTGAGAATGAAAGTAGAGGGTATCGAGGGGGTAAAAAATGCTGTGATACAAATAGTATTTGAGCCGGAATGGAATAAAGATATGATGAGTGAAGAGGCTAAGCTCGAACTTGGATTTTTATAGCCCCAATATGTTCACATCTTAATTCCCAATATGCAAAAAGCTACATATTTTATATCTGACATTCACCTTGGAGCAAGTTATATCTCCGATCCATTGGCACACGAACGCAGGGTGGTGAAATGGCTCGACTCAATAAAAGGGAATGCCAAAGCAATATATCTATTGGGTGATATACTTGATTATTGGTATGAATACAAATATGTGGTTCCTCGTGGATATACCCGTTTTTTCGGTAAGATTGCCGAACTCACTGATATGGGGATTGAAATATATTGGTTTATTGGAAATCATGATATATGGATATTCGACTATCTCCCATCAGAAATCGGTGTAAAGGTTATAGACGGATATACGGTGAAAAAAATTGATGGACAAGTTTTTTTTCTCTCGCATGGCGATGGTGTAGGGAAACGCTCTATTGGGTTCCGCTTTATACGGTCGCTTTTTCGCAACCGTTTTTGTCAGATTCTTTTTTCTACGATTCATCCCAGATGGACTGTGCCGTTTGCACATAAATGGTCATCTCACAGTCGCACGGCGGGACATTCAGACTCTTTACACAATTGCGACGACAAAGAAAAATTTTTGATCCAATTTTCAAAGGATTTCTTGAATACATGTCATATAGATCATTTTGTTTACGGACATCTTCATGTTGCACTCCAAGATAAAATTGCTCAGAATAGCGATGTTACAATTCTTGGCGATTGGATTGATACGTTCTCGTATGGAATCTTCGATGAGCAAGGATTTAGGCTGGAATACCTTAAATAAAAGACTTTGACACATAAATACAAAATTCTTCTAATTGAATTTAATTATGTATATTTGACGATATAATTGCACCATTTTGACTGGAAATAGTATTACATAATTATAACATAAAAACTTTTTTCTATCAAAAACGGTGTATTTAACAAAATTTACATATTGTGCAAATTTAGCTCAAAAACATCATAACATCCTGATTAATTGCCATATACATCGACTCTAGCTATCGATTTGTCGATTCCTTTTTAGAAAACATATTATACAACATATTTTTTTATTTGCAGGGTCAGGAAAATAGGTAGATATTTGCATCATAAACCTAAAACAATCTTTTTTACCTTAAAAGGTCATACCTATTTGAAAACCATATAGAAAGGAATTTTTTCATTGAAAAAGTTCCTTTTTATTTGTATATACCCCATTATTTTATTTATTTTTGTATCCGATGCTCGATTAACCGTTATCGGCACTATCAAAATTATATATAATGAAGAAATTCGCTATTATAGTAGCCGGAGGAAGCGGCACACGATTTGGAGCAGCCACACCCAAGCAGTTCCTTATGCTCCATGGAAGTCCTGTACTAATGCGCACAATAGATTCTTTTTATAATGCAGATAATTCAGTTATTATAAAAGTTGCATTACCTAAGGCTCAAATCGAATTGTGGCGTTCATTGTGCAAACAATACACATTTACTACTCCTCATTCAATAATTGAAGGGGGCGAAACTCGTTTTCATTCAGTAAAAAATTGTATCGATGCTATTTTACCCGAAGTGTGCGATAACGATCTAATAGCCATCCACGATGGGGTACGCCCATTAATCGACATCGCCACCATCAATCGCATTTATAACGTAGCTACCGACACCGGAGCTGTGATACCGGTAATCGCTGTATCTGATTCTATCAGAAGAAAAAAAGACGACTACACATCGGAAGCCCTCGACCGCAACACTCTCGTAGCTGTACAAACCCCACAAATATTTAAAGCAGATATTCTGATTGCAGCATACTCTCAGCCTTTTTCCGATAAATTCACCGATGATGCATCGGTGGTAGAAGCTTTCGGAATAAAAATAGCACTCACCCACGGCGACAATAGAAACATAAAAATTACACATCCATTCGACATTGCTGTCGCCGAAACCATATTACAATATGGAGAATCTCATTAGGCTCGACATAAAATATCTGTCGGGAGTAGGACCCAAGCGTGCTGAGTTACTTCAAAAGCAACTTAACATCTGCTCTTATTACGATTTGCTATACTATTTTCCATTCCGCTACATAGATCGGTCTACCATTTATAAAATAGTGGATATAGAAGGCGAAATGCCATATATTCAGATAAAAGGACGCTTTGTAAACTTTAATCAGCAGGGTGAAGGTAGCAGAAAAAGACTCCATGCTCTATTCTCGGATGGCACTGGCACAATTGAAATAGTGTGGTTCAACCAAGTAAAGCACATATCAGAAAATTACCACACCGGCATCGAATATATTTTATTTGGGAAACCTACCCTATTCAACAATCGTTACAGCATTGCACACCCCGAAATAGATATATTTAGGGCTGACGCACCACCAATGGGATTACGCGGAATTTACACCCTTACCGAGACATTACGCAAAAGGGGATTCTCGTCACGCACAATTCAATCACTCGAAGAAAAGCTTCTCGGGTCGATAAAACATATCGATGAAACCCTTCCCCCGGATATAATTCGCGACAATCATCTCATGGGCATTCATGAAGCTCTGATAAACATCCATTTTCCAAAATCGATACATGAACTTCAACGTGCCCAGCTACGATTAAAATTCGATGAGCTATTTTATATTCAACTAAATATTCTTCGCTTCACAAAACTACGCGATCGAAATATCTCCGGATTCATTTTCGGGAAAGTAGGACATTTCTTTAATTCTTTTTTTCACGACGTTCTTCCTTTTCCGCTCACCGAAGCTCAGAAACGTGTAATCCGTGAAATAAGAAAAGATATGGGAACCGGACGCCAAATGAATAGACTGCTTCAAGGAGACGTGGGGAGCGGAAAAACAATAGTCGCGTTCATGTCAATGCTTATTGCAATCGACAATGGCTACCAGGCATGCATCATGGCTCCCACCGAAATCCTTGCTACCCAGCATTTCGAATCACTTAGCATTTTAGCCACAAGAATAGGTATAAACGTGTCTCTCCTCACAGGCTCGACAAAAAAAAGCTCTCGTGAAACAATTCATGCGCAACTGCTTTCTGGAGACCTACATATTCTTATCGGCACACATGCAGTAATTGAGGATACCGTAAATTTCAAAAACCTTGGTATGGTGGTTATCGATGAACAACACCGTTTCGGTGTGGCTCAGCGCGCACGGCTGTGGAAAAAGAACCATACCCCACCCCATGTGTTAGTAATGACAGCAACACCAATCCCACGCACATTGGCAATGACTTTATACGGAGACTTGGATGTATCTATTATAGATGAGCTACCCCCCGGAAGAAAACCCATTTCCACTCAACTGCGATATGACACCCATCGCGAAGGTGTAAATCGATTTATTGGCGACCAAATAAAACTCGGACGTCAAGCCTATATCGTATATCCATTAATACAAGAGAGTGAAAAATTAGATCTCAAGAATCTTGAAGAAGGCTACGAATATATGAGAGAAATATTTCCTCAATACAAAATTTCTTTTGTTCATGGAAAAATGAAACCGGCGGAAAAAGAGCATCAAATGCAAATGTTCGTATCCGGAAAATCTCAGATATTAGTAGCAACAACAGTAATCGAAGTCGGCGTAAATGTACCCAATGCATCAATAATGGTTATAGAAAATGCCGAACGATTCGGGCTCTCGCAGCTACATCAATTGCGAGGTCGCGTAGGACGAGGAGCAGATCAATCATATTGCATACTCATGTCTAAACAAAAAATAGCCAAAGAAACACGCAAAAGACTTGAGATTATGACAGAAACAAATGACGGATTTATAATAGCCGAAGCCGATTTAAAACTCCGTGGACCTGGTGATATAGAAGGAACTCTGCAAAGTGGCACAGCTATAAATCTACGCATAGCCAATCTCGCCTCCGATGGGCAAATTATTCAATTAGCTCGAGATGCCGCTGAGAAAATACTTGATACAGACCCTCTTTTATCTTCACAAACAAACTCCATATTACTCAAAAATCTACGTTTTTTCTTTGACAAATCGACAAATTGGAGCCTTATAAGTTAATCTAAAATTATATCCGATTAACATTTGGGATGTGCATATTTTGGGCTTTGAATAATATTTAATAATTTTATGCTCTTAAACACATTTTAAAAACATATCTGATTATCAGGATATTGCGTCAGGGTTTAAACCGTTTGCAGGTTCGTTTTAGAAATTTAGCACTCAATATTTTTTATATTCAAGAAATTCTTCCTAAATTTGAATTATCCAATTTGTATTAACAAAAAAAGTTTAACGACGTGGAGAAAACCTTAGTGATTTTAAAGCCATCGGCAATTGCAAGGGAACTTGCAGGTGAAGTCCTCTCTCGGTTTGAGCGCAAAGGGCTTATAATTGCTGGAATAAAAATGATGAAACTTACAACATCACTTTTAGAAGAACACTACTCACACTTAGTCAATAAACCATTTTTTCCCTTAATACTAAAATCAATGGAGGCTCTTCCCGTTATAGTGATTTGCTTAAAAGGGAAAGATGCCGTACAAGTGGTTCGCTCCATGACCGGAGCCACCAATTCAAGAAATGCTGATCCCGGCACAATCCGCGGAGATTACAGCATGAGCGGTCAGGAAAACATAGTACATGCATCAGATTCTATCGAAAACGCTGAGATTGAAATAAATCGCTTCTTTTCTGATGACGAAATATTGGACTATCTTCCCGCTTCAATTAATTATTTATACGCTTCCGACGAAGTGTAATTAACTAAAGGAACGAAACGGAAAATGAAACTATTCAAACTAACAAGCATACTGGGGATTACCGCGCTTTCGCTCTCATCTTTGAGCATTTCAGCGCAAAATCTACAATCAGTAAGCAGACATGGAAATGTACATGATGATCTTCTCGCATCACAACAAAACATCCAACAACAAATAAAGCTCAACGAAACAAAAGAGTATATGGATATACTCCTCAAAGAGGAGAGCGAACCCGAACTCGATATTTATGAAGAGGGATGGGAAAGCGACAAAGTAAATTCATATAAAGATGCGATTGTACCTAATTCAAAAAGAATTGATGTAAGCGAATTTTCTATGCCTTGCGAAGGATATGTAACATCTCCTTATGGCTATCGCCCCCGTTTCCGTCGTATGCACAAAGGTATTGACCTTAAAGTGCAAATCGGAGATACAATTAGAGCTGCATTTGATGGCAAAATACGCCTCACCAAATACGAAGGACGTGGTTATGGATATTATGTAATTGTACGCCACGAAAACGGATTGGAAACTGTATATGGACACCTTTCACGCTTCCTCGTAAAGCCCAATCAATATGTCAGGGCAGGCGATCCCATTGCTCTTGGAGGAAACACAGGACGTAGCACCGGCTCACACCTACACTTTGAAACACGTTTCATGGGATATGCAATTAACCCTGCTGCAATTTTTGACTTCAACAACAGCACGACACATACCGATTATTTCACGTTCAACAAACGTACATACGAACAATCGAGAGACTATTCTCCATCGGCGGCAAAAGCTAAATATTCGGCATCAAAATCAAGAAAAAACAGCTACAAATCATCAAGCGATAAAGCAACATACAAGATACGTTCAGGCGACAACTTAGGCAAGATAGCCGCTCGACACGGAGTCTCTGTAGGGGCTTTATGCAAACTAAACGGAATATCAAAGAGCTCAAAGTTAAAACCAGGTAAAGTACTTCGAGTAAGATAATATAAAGCTACCTTCAAAAACACTTATTACCACAGAAATAGCAATGCGAGACAATAAAATGTTTCGCATTCTTTTTATAGGAAATCAAAATTGATTTTTTAAATTTGCAATGAATATAAGTTCAAATTCAGTCATCATCAAAATTAAAATCACAAAAATGGAAACCAGTGTAAAATATGGAAAAAAATTAGTACTCAACATTCTTTTTATTAGTATTATAATCCCTATTTCAATTTTTGCCGTTACCCCTCCTCCTGGGTCACCGGTAGCAATAAATGGCTCTCTTGCCGTAAAAGGCGTCAATCTCGTAAATAGCCATGGCAATACAACAACACTCAAAGGCGTAAGCTATGGATGGCACAACTGGTGGCCAAGGTTTTATAACGATTCAACAGTCTCCACACTTGCCAATGAATGGGGGGCATCGATACTGAGAGCAGCAATTGGAGTTGATCCCTACAATGCAGCAATACAGAATCCAAACAGAGCAGTTGAGTTTGCATCGAAGATTATTGATGCTGCCATAGAACAAGGTATATATGTACTTGTGGATTGGCATTCACATAAAATACACACCGATGAAGCATCCGATTTTTTCACTAAGATTGCCACAAAATACAAAGGAATACCAAACGTGATCTATGAAATATTCAACGAGCCGGAAGAAGATTCATGGGAAGATGTAAAAAAATACTCAGAACAAATCATAAAAGTAATTCGCAATATTGAGCCAAATGCCATAATAATAGTAGGCAATCCACATTGGGATCAAGACATTCATGTGGTAGCAGATAATCCAATTACCGGATACACAAATCTAATGTACACCGTGCATTTTTATGCCGATACGCACCGCAAATCGCTCAGAGATCGCGCCGATTACGCTCGATTAAAAGGGATCCCTATTTTTGTATCGGAATGTGCAGCGATGAATCATAAAGGGAAAGGCAAAATAAACATGAAGGAATGGAATCTATGGCGCGAGTGGATGGATAAAAACAATGTGAGTTGGATTGCTTGGTCGATTTCCGACCAAAACGAAACATGCTCTATGCTTCTGCCATCTGCTTCCTCGGCTGGATCATGGAATGATAGCAATCTAAGTACTTGGGGTAAAATAATAAAATCGGAATTATTAAAATAACTACTACACTATTTCATTCCTCATACACTGACACAATACCGATTGGTTCAATTTAAAATCTCCATCAAAAGTTTATTTTATGATAGGTGAATCCATATCACTATAGTAATTTATTAAAAACGCATCTTATTAACCAAATAAACCGATACTAAAGCAGAATAACGTAATAAGTATCGGTTTTTTGTTGTTTTTATATTATTTGTATCGAAAAAAATAGCATTCAAAGCACGCCACACATCGAATCTTTTATTAAATTTGCAAGTTAATAGAGTAGTTTGCAAGAACTTGAAAATCATGTATAATTAAGATAAATCCTATGGCATTATCTACAGATAAAAATAAAAAAAAATCTACAAAGCATATAATTAAACTGATGTGGGGCATATTTGGACTAATTGCCGCCTCAACTGCACTATTATTCCTGTTAATATATAATGGAATCATCGGATATATGCCTCCGATTGAAGAATTAAAAAACCCAACCGATAAATTCGCTTCTGTGCTAATATCTTCTGACGGTGAAGAATTCGGTCGTTTTTATCAGAGTAAAGGTAATCGCGTATATGTTGATTTCGATGATATATCACAACACATGATTGATGCCTTAATAGCAACCGAAGATGTCAGATTTGAAGATCATTCCGGTATCGATCTTCGAGCTCTTTCTCGCGCTGTGATAAAACGTGGATTACTACGGCAGAAAAATGCTGGTGGAGGTAGTACAATCACACAGCAACTTGCAAAGCAATTATACTCTCCGGCATCCGAAAACATAATTGAACGACTCCTTCAAAAACCAATAGAATGGGCGATCGCTGTTAAGTTGGAAAGATATTACACCAAGGATGAGATTATAAAAATGTACCTGAACCAATTTGATTTCCTTAACAATGCAGTAGGAATCAAATCGGCTGCTTACGTATATTTCGGAAAAGACCCTAAGGACTTATCATTATTAGAATCTGCTACACTTGTGGGAATGGTAAAGAACCCATCCTACTACAACCCCCTACGTCATAACGAGCGTACTCGCGAACGTCGTAATGTAGTGCTCGAACAAATGAATAAAGCAGACATGATAACCGATGCACAATTAGAATCACTAAAGAAAGAACCGCTTACTCTTTACTTTCACAAAGTAGACCACAAAGAGGGCTTGGCGCCCTACTTCCGTGAAGAGTTAAGACTGATGCTCCAAGCTAAAAAGCCTGATTTAAGCAATTATCCCAGTTGGGATCATCAAAGATATGTTGATGATTCAATTGCATGGGAAACTAACCCCCTATACGGATGGGCTGACAAAAATCGTAAGCCAGACGGTAGTGCATACAATATTTACACCGATGGATTGAAAATTTATACCACTATCGATTCTCGGATGCAACGATATGCCGAAGAGGCAGTAAAAACTCATTTAAGTAAAAATTTGCAACCACAGTTTTTCCGCGAAAAAAGAGGGGTTAAAGGTGCTCCATATACATCTAACCGCACCGAATTGACCGAAGCTCAACTTAAAGAATTAATCAATAAAGCTATAAAGCAAAGCGATCGCTACCGTATAATGAAAAAGGGAGGATTGAGCGAAAGCGAAATTGATAAAATATTCCGCACACCTATCGATATGCGTATATTTTCGTACGATGGTGTTATAGATACCACATTATCCCCGCTCGATTCGATAATGTACAACAAGCATTTTCTTCGCACAGGTTTTATGTCAATGGATCCTATCACAGGTTTCGTCAAAGCCTATGTTGGTGGTCCTAATTTCAGTTTTTTCCAATACGACATGGTATCGACAGGACGTAGGCAGATTGGTTCTACAATCAAACCATTTCTTTACACTTATGCAATGGAAGAGGGATATACCCCTTGCGATCAATTCCTGAATGCACAACCGACAATCCTCGACGAGAATGGCAGAGCGTGGTCGCCACGTAATGCAGGTAGTAGCCGTATCGGAGAAATGGTGGATTTAAGATGGGCACTCACAAATTCTAACAACTGGATTTCGGCTCGTTTAATGGAAAGTCTATCCCCTGCGACTCTTGTGCGTACAATGCACAATTTCGGAATTACAAATAAACTTGATCCGGTTATTGCATTAGCATTAGGGCCATGCGATGTATCAGTACGCGAAATGGTAGGAGCATACACAGCATTTTCAAATAAAGGGATGCGCGCCGAACCTATCTTCGTGACTCGTATTTGCGACAATAAAGGAAATGTAATAAGCGAATTTACGCCACAACACACCGAAGTAATCAGTGAAGAAGCATACTATAAGATAGTATCCATACTTCTAAATGTGGTTGATAGCGGTACCGGCAATAGACTTCGCCGTGCTCCATATAACATCACAGCACAAATGGGAGGGAAAACAGGTACTACCAACTCCAATTCCGATGGTTGGTTTATGGGCTTTACCCCTCAACTCGTGTCGGGAGTGTGGGTAGGTGGAGAAGAAAGATATATCCATTTCAACGGCATGGCGATGGGTCAAGGAGCCACCATGGCACTACCTATATATGGGGAATATATGAAGAGGGTTTACGGTGATCCAACCCTCCCATATTCGCAAGATGCAAAATTTGAATTTCCTGCTAACTTTAACCCATGTTATAAAGAATTTTACGATTCCGGCACCAATACCCAAGCAGAAGAATCAATAGAAGGAGTATTTGACTGATAACATCAGTAAACTCCTTCCCCCTTAAATTTGTTATTATAAATAATAGGTTTCAAACCTCAACCTTATAACTACCATTAACCCTATGAGATATTTATATACTCCCATATTTATTTTGTCAATTGCAGTATCGGCATTAACAGGTTGTAACTCCGAATCGAGTGTGACTGCCGATAAAATTTATTCTAACTCTGATTATTCAGTACTTCAGGATCGTGTGATACAAGGCGATTTTACAGCCATGGCTGTATCTCCAACGGAAATAACCACAAATTACAAGAGTCCTGCCGATCAGGAATTTTCATCGATAGTAGAATTCCGTTTTTCATTCAATTCGAGAGACAATGAAATTAATGCAGGAAAGTCACACTTTGCCGTAGTTACCGATGACACTACAATATATTCAATAGGAGTACCACAGCAAAAACCGGAATTATTGGCAAAACCATTAAAAAAGGATTATAAATGGACAGTAAGATTAGACATGAACCCCATGTTGAAAAGTTTCAACAAATTGGGATACTACATTACTGCCACAAATGATACTATTTTCAAAGAAGATTTCAAAGGGGTGTGGATAGCTGGAGATGCCGCACCACTCTCTTGGGATTTTGAGAATTTATATGGTAAAGATGATCGCAAGTTAAAGCCAACCGATCAACCGGGTATATATGCCTTGACTATTACACTCAATCCCACCACCGAAGCTCCGCTTGATCCACAAACATGGAAAATAAGCGCGCCAAATCCCAATTACCCTCAGTATTCATCCAACGAGGTTCTCGTGGATGCTCTCTACAATATGGCAATCGACAATATCACCTCCAATATTCGCCCCGATAACACATTTCGTGCAGGCGCAGGATGGGATGGTGTGTGGACTCGCGATGTATCATATTCCATTTATCTCGCTTTAAGCTATCTCGATCCACAACGATCTAAAAATAGCCTCATGGCTAAGGTGAAAAATGAACGTATTATTCAAGATACAGGCACCGGAGGTTCTTGGCCTGTATCAAGTGATAGAATCGTATGGAGTATAGCTGCATGGGAAATATATCTTACCACCGGCGATAAAGAATGGCTCAAATATGCCTACAACATTATAAGCAAAACCATTGAAGATGACAAAAAGGTAGTGTATGATAAGGAATTTAAGTTAATGCATGGCGAACAAAGTTATCTTGATTGGCGTGAACAGAGCTATCCACGTTGGATGCAACCAAAGGATATATACGAATCAATGGCATTAGGAACTAATGTAATATTTGCTCGGGCTTATAATATATTAGCACAAATGGGTGCAGAATTGGGTATTCAAAATAGTTATTCACAAGATTCAAAACAACTTATTGATGCCATCTCAACACACTTATGGCTTCCAGACGAAGGGTATTATAGCGAATACTTATATGGAGGAGTGTATCCGTTGAAATCTCCGGCTGTTGATAATCTGGGACAAGCCATCAGTGTCATCTGGGATGTCGCAGAAAATTGGCAGGCAAAGAGTATTATCGAGAATACTCCGGTAACCTCATTTGGCACAACATCTATTTTTCCACAACTCCAAAACATTAAGCCATATCACAATAATGCAGTGTGGCCTTTCGTGCAATCTTTCTGGAACCTTGCAGCCGCTAAAGTTAAAAATGAACTTGCTGTGAGTCATGGTTTGGGAGCAATATATCGAGCAGCAGCACTTTTCGGTACTCATAAAGAGTTGTTTGTGGCATCCAATGGAGATTTTCGTGGCACAGCAGTTAATTCCGATAAAATGCTATGGAGCTCTGCAGGAAACATAGCCATGATATTCAGGATGTATGCCGGAATGGAATTTACTCCTAAAGGGATTAAATTCAATCCATTTGTACCAAAATTCATAAAAAAAGGGAAAAAGATAACCGGATTTAAATATCGCAATTCTATTCTCGATATAGCAATAGAAGGAACCGGCGAAAATATCAAAGAGATGAAGATTGATGGCAAAGTGGTAGAAAACCATTTCTTTGATGCTACACTCTCCGGAAAACATTTAATTGAAATCAAAATGGATGACATACACATGGATGAAAATTCCAAGATAAAGATGTCGGATGTAGGATATATGCCTTTAACTCCGAGCGTTACTTGGAAGAACGATGTGAGTACAGTTCAAAATTTTGATCCAAAAGCCGATTACGAGTTATATGCTAATGCCAAGCATATCGCAACATATCGCACAGCATCCTATTTAGTGCCGTTGCAACCATCATTCTCTCTTATCTCCTTTATTGCTCAGCGCATACCCTATGCAGGCTATATGTCGCAACCACATGAATATATTCCAATCGGAAGTATGAGAATAATTGAATGCGAAGGATTTGCACCCGGAGGCACACAGTTGGTAGTACAAAGCAAAAGCAAACTATATGTAGAAACTACCACAACAAAAAACACCGATATTACGCTCAACATAAACAATGATGTAGATGCTGAATATTTTATTGATATAAGATATGCCAACGGCAGTGGTCCTATTAATACTGAAAATAAATGTGCAATACGTACACTTATAGTCAATAACCAAGAGGTGGGAGCTATAGTAATGCCACAACGCGGTTTAGGAGAATGGTTAAATACCGGATTTAGCAATAGATTAAAAACTTCTCTGAAGAAAGGGAACAATACCATTCAAATAAAATATATAACTCCACAAAATATTAACATGAATGGAGATGTAAATACTGCACTTATCGACTTTATACGAATAATTAAGAAATAAACACAACCTATTAAATTAACCTAAGATGAAATTAAAATCACTATTTGTATCGCTATTGTTGATGACTTGCCTTTCTGCAATTGCAAAGCCTGCATCAACACCTAAAATCGAGCCACCATATTGGTGGACAGGAATGAACAATACCCAATTGCAACTTATGGTCAATTATCCGGCTATCAGAGATGCTATACCCTCTCTTTCATATCCGGGAGTAGCCATAGACAGCGTGGTACGACTTGATAGCCCTAACTATCAAATTATTTATCTGAATGTAAATCCCGATACTAAACCGGGTAAATTTGAAATCGCATTTAAGGCAGGCAAGAAAACAGTAAAAACATCCTACGAGCTTAAAAAACGAAAGGATAATTCATGGAAAGTAAATACTTTCAATTCAAGTGATTTATTATATCTAATCATGCCCGACCGATTTGCAAATGGGAATATTCAGAATGACAATTTTGCAGATCTTCGCAACCCTGTAAAAATAAATCGTAATGATCCCAACGGACGCCACGGCGGAGACTTGAAAGGGATTCAGAATCATTTAGGATATATCGACAGCCTCGGAGTTACAGCAATATGGCTTACTCCGGTATTAGAAAATGATATGCCGGGTGGTTCATATCATGGATACGCCACTACCGATTATTATCGTGTAGATCCACGTTTTGGATCTAATGACGAATACACGGAATTGATTGCTGAAGCTCACAAACGAGGACTAAAGGTAGTAATGGATATGATTTTCAATCATAGCGGGTCGGATCATCCTTGGATGAAGGATATGCCTTCAAAGGATTGGTATAATCACCCGAAAGGTGATGTATTGACAAATTTCCGTCTATCGACAGTAAATGATCCCTATACCAGCGATTACGATTTGGATCGCTCTGTAAACGGATGGTTCGTGCCACAAATGCCGGATTTGAATCAAAAAAATCCTTATCTTCTTAAATATCTTATCCAAAATTCAATATGGTGGATAGAAAATTCTGGAATTGATGGAATACGCATGGACACTCACCCCTATGCAGATCTCAATAAAATGGCTGAATGGCTTGCAGCTGTTGAAAAAGAATATCCCGGATTTAATGTTGTGGGAGAATGTTGGTATGGCGATGTTTCTGGCACTGCTTATTGGCAAAAAGGTAGTCGCTTAAACAAAACCGAAAATTCTAATCTGCCTGTTGTTATGGATTTCCCTACAATGATTATTGCCGGTAAAGCGTTCAACAATAATACATCAGGAAATACCGGGCTCAACGATATCTACAACCGCATGTCATTGGATTATCTCTATGAAAACCCTATGAATGTTCTTACTTTTCTTGACAATCACGACAGCGATCGTTTTCTCACTTCCGAACCTAAAGATTTAGGGTCTTGGAAACAGGCATTTGCATTTTTGCTTACTACTCGAGGTATTCCTCAGATATATTACGGGACAGAATTGCTGATGAACGGCACGAAACAAATCACCGATGGCAACATACGCAAAGATGTGAAAGGCTCGTTCCCCGGAGATTCCATCTCCGAGTTTACCTATCAAGGGCGTACACCTATGCAAAATGAAGCATGGAACTTCATGAGTAAACTTGCCAATTGGCGACGTGGGAACGAAGTTATATCAAAGGGAAAACTAAAACATTTCATGCCTGAGAACGGTATGTATGTGTACGAACGTAGTTATAATGGGAAACGTGTAGTAGTGATGATGAACGGAAATGATCACCCAATATCAATCGACACCAAACTTTATGCTGAAATTATGCCTGCCGGAACTCAATTGACAGATGTATTGACGGGATCAAAAATCACGATAGAACCCCAAATGACCTTCCCGGCTCGAGCTCTATATATTCTGGAATAATATTCCCCCACGCATATATAGCTTTAAAATATTCGCAGGAATGAAAAATTCGATTTTCATTCCTGCTTTTTAATATAGTCAATCATTGACTTTTTGAATTATGCACTTCAATAGTGTTAACTTTTTCGAGTTCAAATTCATATTTACAAAAGATAATTCATAAATTTGTAACATATTATTTGAAAATACCGACATTATGAATAAAATTTTGAGCAAAGACTACTTTTCATCAAAAGTAGCAAAGCTCGTAGTAGAAGCTCCAATGATTGCAAAATCACGTAGAGCTGGACACTTTGTTATAGTTCGTGCTTGTGAGAAAGGTGAACGCATTCCATTGACCATTGCAGATGCAGACCCTATTGCTGGTACTATAACATTAGTAATTCAAACAGTAGGAGTATCTACCGAAAAGATATGCGCCCTCAATCCTGGTGACTATCTGGCTGATGTAGTAGGTCCGTTAGGGCAAGCTACTCATATTGAGAAAGTAGGTACTGTGGTGTGCTGTGGCGGTGGCGTGGGTGTTGCACCTCTATTGCCTATAGTAAAGGCAATGAAGCAAGCCGGCAACCGTGTAGTGAGCGTATTGGCAGGGCGTACAAAAGATCTTATAATTCTCGAAGACCAGATACGCGAGTATTCGGATGAAGTGATAATAATGACCGATGACGGAAGTTATGGGAAAAAGGGTCTTGTGACAAATGGAGTGGAAGAGATAATTTTGCGTGAAAAAGTTGATCTCGTAGTTACCATCGGTCCGGCAATAATGATGAAATTCGTAGCTCTTCTCACTAAGAAATACGACCTACCCACTATGTGCTCGCTCAATGCTGTGATGGTGGATGGAACAGGAATGTGCGGCGCATGCCGAGTAACTGTGGGAGGAAAGACCAAATTTGTATGTATTGATGGACCGGAATTTGATGCTCACGAGGTAAATTTTGATGAGTTACTCATGCGCCTCAAAGCTTATTAATAACAAAAATTGTAGATAAGAAAATGGATAATATATCTCGTAACGATAAATGGCGCGAAGATCTTAGAAAAAGCATGAGTGCAAAAGAGCGCACTGCGAAATCAAGAGTGAAAATGCCTGAATTGGATGCTGCATATCGCGTGGCACACCGCATGGAGGAGGTAAATCAGGGACTAACTGCCGAAATGGCACAGGCGGAAGCTACTCGTTGTCTTGATTGCCCCGATCCTCAATGTGTAACCGGATGCCCGGTGAGCATAAATATTCCAAAGTTTATCAAAAACATTGAACGTGGTGACATCCTTGAAGCTGCCAAGACCTTAAAGGAAACCAGCGCATTACCTGCTGTTTGCGGACGCGTATGCCCACAGGAGAAACAGTGCGAAAGCCATTGTATCCACCTAAAAATGAAGAAAGAAGCTGTGGCGATTGGATATCTAGAACGTTTTGCTGCCGACTACGAGAGATTAAGCGGACATGTAAGCAATCCGGAGGTTCCTCAGAGCAACGGCATCAAGATAGCTGTAGTAGGAAGTGGTCCGGCAGGATTATCATTTGCGGGCGACATGGCTAAAAAAGGTTATGAAGTCACAGTTTTTGAAGCTCTTCATGAAATCGGAGGGGTATTAAAATATGGTATTCCTGAATTTCGCTTGCCAAATGCTGTGGTAGATGTGGAAATAGACGGATTACGCAAAATAGGAGTCAATTTTATTAAAGATTGTATCATCGGTAAAACTTTATCTTATGAAGATCTTCATGAAATGGGATTCAAGGGTATTTTTATCGGATCAGGAGCGGGACTTCCACGATTTATGAATATTCCGGGTGAAAACCTCAACGGTGTAATGTCGAGCAATGAGTACCTCACACGTATCAACCTAATGGGTGCAGGATGCTCCGATTACGATACCCCTGTACTCAATGGAAAGAATATAGCCATCATTGGTGGCGGAAATACAGCAATGGACTCTGTGCGTACTGCAAAGCGCATGGGTGCCGAACGAGCAATGATCGTATATCGCCGTTCTGAGGAGGAAATGCCTGCCCGACTTGAAGAAGTGAAGCATGCTAAAGAGGAGGGAGTAGAATTTCTGACTCTCCACAACCCTATAGAATATACCGGCGATGAAACCGGACGAGTAAAATCGATGAAAGTTCAGCGCATGGAGCTTGGAGAGCCCGATGAATCGGGGCGTCGCAGTCCGATTGCTATCGAAGGTGATATAGTAGATATACCCGTAGATTTAGTAATTGTGAGCGTTGGTGTATCACCCAATCCACTTGTGCCAAATAGTATTAAGGGATTAGAAGTAAGTAGACGTGGCACGATTGTAGTGAATGAGGAAACTATGCAATCTGCCCTGCCCGATATTTTTGCCGGTGGCGATATCGTACGTGGCGGAGCAACTGTAATTCTGGCTATGGGTGATGGTAGAAACGCTGCCGCACACATGGATAATGAACTCCAAAAACAATAATACAGCCAAATTGCATAATCAGTACACAAATACTGAGACAAAAAAAATCACTGCCCATAGAGCAGTGATTTTTTGTTGCTATTAAAATGGTTGCATTACATCATGCCACCCATTCCACCCATACCACCGGCAGGCATTGCAGGTGCAGGATTATCTTCTTTCTTTTCAGCTATAACACATTCGGTAGTAAGGAACATTCCGGCTATTGATGCTGCATTTTCAAGAGCTACACGAGTTACTTTTGCAGGGTCTATTACACCTGTTGCAAAGAAATTTTCGTAAACGCCTGTGCGTGCATTATATCCATAATCACCTTTACCATCTTTTACTTTTTGAACAACTACTGCTCCTTCAAGACCTGCATTATCAACAATCTGACGAAGAGGCTCTTCGATAGCACGTTTGATTATTTCGATACCTGTAGTTTCATCTTCATTTTCACCCTTCATATCTGTAAGAGAATCAACACAGCGAATATATGCTACACCTCCACCGGGAACGATTCCTTCGGCAACAGCAGCACGAGTTGCGCTTAAAGCATCATCTACACGGTCTTTCTTCTCTTTCATCTCTACTTCAGATGGAGCACCAATATAAAGGACAGCAACACCACCTGCCAACTTAGCAAGACGTTCCTGTAATTTTTCACGATCGTAATCGCTCTTGGTTGTTTCAATTTGAGCTTTAATTTGAGCTACGCGGTCAGCGATAAGATCCTTATTGCCTGCGCCATTTACGATAGTGGTAGATTCCTTGTTTACAGTAACCTTTTCAGCAGTACCAAGCATCTCCATTGTAGCACCTTCGAGCTTTAATCCCTTTTCTTCTGAAATTACAATTCCACCAGTAAGTATTGCAATATCTTCGAGCATTTCTTTTCTGCGATCACCAAAACCAGGAGCTTTTACTGCACATATTTTCAATGATCCGCGCAAGCGATTCACTACCAATGTAGCCAATGCTTCGCTATCAACATCCTCAGCAATAATCAATAATGGACGTCCGCTCTGAGCAGTTTGTTCCAAAATGGGGAGCATATCCTTCAACACAGAAATTTTCTTATCATAGATAAGGATATATGGATTATCCATATCGCATGACATTTTTTCGGTATTGGTTACAAAATAAGGAGAGATATATCCACGATCGAATTGCATACCTTCAACCACTTCTACACGTGTATCTGTACCTTTGGCTTCTTCTACAGTGATAACACCCTCTTTTTTAACTTTGCGCATTGCTTCGGCAATAAGTTGTCCGATTTCAGAATCATTATTAGCCGAAATGCGAGCTACATTCTCAATTTTATCAAGGTCATCCCCTACTTCTTGCGATTGCGCTTTAATTCCTTCGATAACCTTAGCTACAGCCTTATCGATACCGCGTTTCAAATCCATTGGATTTGCACCTGCTGCGACGTTTTTCAATCCTGTGTTCACTATAGATTGAGCAAGTACAGTAGCTGTAGTTGTTCCGTCACCGGCATCATCACCAGTCTTTGATGCAACTTCTTTTACAAGTTGAGCGCCCATATTTTGAAATGGATCTTCAAGTTCCACTTCGCGAGCCACAGTTACACCATCTTTTGTAATATGAGGAGCACCGAATTTCTTTTCAATGATTACATTGCGACCTTTTGGGCCGAGAGTCACTTTTACAGCGTCAGCCAATGAATCAACACCTTTTTTCAATTCTTCGCGTGCTTTAATATCGAATTTAATTTCTTTTGCCATGATCCAAATATTTTTATTGTTTCTGAATTATTTATATTTCGCGTTTATTATGCAATAATTGCCAAAATGTCAGATTGACGCATCATTAAATATTTCTTTCCATCAAATTCTAACTCAGTACCGGCATATTTGCCATAGAGTACTTCGTCGCCAACATTCACTACCATTTCTTCATCTTTAGTTCCATTTCCGGTAGCTATTACTTTGCCTTTCAACGGTTTTTCTTTAGCTGAA
The DNA here is from genome assembly GCA_964646495.1 of uncultured Muribaculaceae bacterium. GTDB lineage: Bacteria > Bacteroidota > Bacteroidia > Bacteroidales > Muribaculaceae > HGM05232. Next base: position 9,604 of record CAZYEO010000009.1, on the reverse strand, counting down.
TCGGGAATGATTATTCCTCCTATCGTCACTTCTTCTGCTGCGGCAGGCTCGATTAGAACCCTGTCTGATAATGGTTTGATATTCATAATTCTATAACTAATTTAATTGGTTTGTAAGTTTATTATTGTCGATGCACTTTTTATGTGCGTCATTTTTTAATTTACACATAACGTGCCAAATATTATTTTTTGACATTTTGTCATAATAATGATTCGCATCATTCAAATAACATTTTTCTTTTTAATCATGTTCATTATATAGTATCACGGCACATAGAAATATGGGAATCATTAAACCTGCATCCACAGCAATATTATAAATAAAAAAGAGAACGAGCCAACAGGTATATGACTCGTTCCCTTCTTAGTTATTTGATAGGATAGATTTATTTTGCTATTGTAATAATCAATGTTGCAATTGATATTAATGTACCTACCGAGCTCAAAGTCAAAGACACTGCCGGAGGGATAGCCCAAGATTGGCGCGCCCTTGAGGCATTTGGCTGTACATATATCACATCGTTCTGTTGCAAATCGTAATATGGAGATAATATCAGATTCTTGTCATTTAGATTAAGACGCTCTACAACCCTTGTGCCGTCGGCATTTGTACGCACAAGCATCACATTTTCACGCACTCCGGTGATATTCAAATCGCCCGACATTGCTATTGCTTCAAGTACATTTATACGTTCATTTACAGCAGTATAAACACCGGGGTTTTTCACTTCACCGATTACAGATACTTTAAAGTTCTTGAAACGAATATCGATTGTAGGACGCTCTTTAAGATATTTTGGATATAATTCTGATATTAATAATTGCTCTATCTGCGACTTATTCATTCCGCCTACATGCAATTTACCAAGCACGGGAAAATCAATATCTCCTGCATCACTCACTAAATAATAGGTGGGAGTATTTGCATTAGCAGTATTATTATTGTTATAGGATGTTCCTGCCATTTGATACATTAAATCTAAACGGTTGAACGGTCTTACTGCTTCAATGTTAATGCCTGATACTAAAATATCAATAAGGTCTCCAGGCATAACAACCGGATTTCGTGTGGCGCGTGTTTGATTCAAAACCTCTTGTGGCAACGATTCTGCTTGTTGCATATATGCGATTTCCTTCGTCGATCCACAACTTCCTAATAGAAATAAGGCCGATAATATTGCTAAAATTTTAGTCTTCATTTATATTATAGTTTTAATAATGTGCAAAAGTACAAATAATATTAATATTATAGAGAACATTATAACACTATTTTTCAATTCCAATATGTATATTTGTATCTTGCATTTACACATTTAGTTTTCAACCATTATAAATAAATGAGCAAACAATCTACGGAGAGTCATCCCTTTCCCCCCTTTATACCTAAAGATGCAGAAATTCTTTTCATGGGGACATTTCCCCCAAAACCCGACAGATGGTCGATGGATTTCTATTATCCCAATTGGATAAACGATATGTGGCGCATAATGGGTATTTTATTCTATGGAAATAAAGAGCAATTTTGCGACCGCGAACATAAAACATTCTATCTCAATGAGCTAAAGCAGTTTCTTTGCGATAAACGTATTGCACTTCATGATACAGGAGCTAAAGTAGTGAGGCTCAAAGATAACGCTGCCGACAAGTTTCTTGACATAGTCAAACCTGTAGATTTAGAATCCATGATTTCGGCGATTCCCGATTTAAAAGCAATAGCTACAACCGGAGAAAAAGCTGCGGGTGTAATAGCAATGATTACCGATACGGAAGCTCCAAAGGTAGGAGAATCGATAGAAATCAATTATATGGGGCGAAAATTTCTGCACTATCGCCTTCCATCCACATCAAGAGCCTACCCCCTATCAATTGACAAGAAATCTCAGGTATATGGTAAGATGTTTAGTGAACTCGGTTATGAATTATTCCAAAAGAATGCCTAATTTTGCACCATATATAAATTAATGATATAAATAACGCACGTACTACAATATGGATATACTTACAATCTTTCAATGGTTCCAAGAAAATCTTAATTACGGCACCATTACTCTTTTAATGGCGATCGAAAGTTCTTTTATCCCCTTCCCTTCTGAAATAGTAGTGCCACCGGCTGCTTATTTTGCCATGCACAATAATCAATTAAATATCTATCTTGTAGTGTTTTTTGCCACACTCGGTGCATTAATTGGAGCTATAATCAATTATTATTTGGCAATGTGGGTAGGACGACCTATAGTATATCGATTTGCCAACAGTCGTTTTGGTCATATATGCCTTATTAATGAAGCTAAAGTACTTAAAGCCGAGAAATATTTTGATGAACATGGAGCCATCTCCACATTTATCGGGCGATTAATCCCGGCTGTACGCCAACTTATATCCATTCCTGCTGGATTGGCTAAGATGAATTTTGGTAAATTCGTGCTTTTCACCTCTCTCGGAGCAGGAATATGGAATGGTGTATTAGCTGCCTTGGGATATTGGTTAAGCCTTTTTGTACCCGAAAATGAATTATTCGATAAAGTAGAATATTACAATAAATATCTCACGATGGCAGGATATATATTTGGGGGTATTGTGGTAATATTTATTATCTACAATTTATTAAAGAAGAAACCGGACGTTAAGAAACCATCCTTTAAATAATAGTTATGTTAATTTCACCCTCTCTACTTTCTGCCGATTTCGGCAATCTCAATCATGATATTGAGATGATAAACAATAGTGAAGCTGATTTCCTCCATCTTGATGTGATGGATGGTGTATTCGTACCTAACATTTCATTTGGATTTCCGGTCATAAAGGCAGTTCAAAAAGTCTCAAAGAAACCTCTCGATGTGCATCTGATGATAGTAGAACCCCAGAAGTTCATTCAACAAGTGAAAGATTGCGGAGCCGAAATTATGAATGTACATTATGAGGCTTGCATACATCTCGATCGTGTTATTCAACAGATCAAAGAGGCTGGGATGAAAGCCGGAGTAACACTTAATCCTGCCACCCCGGTATGTATGCTTCGCGATATTATTGCCCAAGTGGATTTAGTGCTGATAATGTCGGTAAATCCTGGGTTCGGAGGGCAGAAATTTATTCCTAATTCTCTCAATAAAATCCGCGAACTTCGTGCTCTTATCGAAGAAACAGGATCACACGCATTAATTGAAGTTGATGGTGGCGTAAATCTCGAAACAGGAAAAATGCTTAGAGATGCCGGAGCTGATATACTTGTGGCTGGTAATGCCATTTTTAATACTCCCGACCCTATTGATACAATAGCACAAATGCATAGATTATAATTATCCCTCCTTTTTTATTATATTTACGGTAAATATTGTTCTTGAAAATATTCCAAAATGAACCAAAACAAAAATAAAGTAGCACTCATTACAGGTATCACAGGTCAAGACGGCTCGTTTTTGGCTGAATTTCTCCTCGAAAAGGGATACGATGTGCATGGTATTATACGCCGTAGCAGCTCATTCAACACTGCACGCATAGAACACTTATATTTCGATGAATGGGTGCGCGACATGAAGCGTAAGCGTCTTGTAAATCTGCATTATGGCGACATGACAGATTCAAGCTCTTTAATTAGAATTATTCAAGAGGTACAACCCGATGAGATATACAATCTCGCAGCACAAAGCCACGTAAAAGTATCGTTTGATGTTCCGGAATACACAGCAGAAACAGATGCTGTAGGAACTCTTCGCCTTCTTGAAGCTGTGAGAATATTGCGCATGGAACAAAAATGCCGCATTTATCAAGCAAGCACTTCCGAACTTTACGGAAAAGTACAAGAGGTTCCACAAAATGAAAATACACCATTTTATCCTCGAAGCCCATACGCTTGCGCTAAAATATATGGATTCTGGATTACAAAAAATTATCGGGAAAGCTATGGAATGTATGCCGTGAACGGTATTTTATTCAATCATGAGAGTGAACGCCGAGGAGAAACATTTGTAACTCGCAAAATCACTCTTGCTGCCGCAAGAATTGCCCACGGATTGCAGGACAAACTTTACCTTGGCAATCTCAATGCCCTACGTGATTGGGGTTACGCCAAAGATTATGTGGAATGTATGTGGCTCATCATGCAACAAGAGAAACCGGAAGATTATGTTATTGCCACCGGTGAATATCATACCGTGAGAGAATTTACTGAGCTTGCTTTTAAACGTGCCGGAATTACCCTCCGCTGGGAAGGGAAAGACATGGATGAAAAAGGGATTGACACTGCTACCGGAAAAGTTCTTGTAGAGGTTGATCAAAAATTCTTCCGTCCTGCCGAAGTAGAACAATTGCTCGGAGATCCACGAAAAGCCAAAGAAAATTTAGGTTGGAATCCGCGCAAAACAAGTTTCAATGATCTCATTTCAATAATGGTAGATCATGATATGAAAATGATTGGAGTAGAAAAGCATTGATTTAATGGAAAAAGAAGCCAAAATATATATTGCCGGGCATCGTGGATTGGTTGGCTCGGCAATATGGAATAATCTCCAATCCAAAGGCTACACCAATCTTATAGGTCGGTCCCATTCGGAGCTCGATCTTCTTGATGGCGTGGCTGTACGCGATTTTTTCGATAGTGAACGCCCCGAATATGTTATTCTGGCGGCTGCTCATGTAGGTGGTATAATGGCAAACAGCGTGTATCGTGCCGACTTTATATATCAGAATCTTCAAATTCAACAAAATGTAATAGGAGAGAGTTTCAGGCACAATGTAAAAAAACTTCTGTTTCTCGGGAGTACATGTATATATCCACGTGATGCAAAACAACCTATTACCGAGGATGCACTATTGACCTCGCCATTGGAATATACCAATGAGCCTTATGCAATAGCAAAAATTGCAGGATTGAAAATGTGTGAAAGTTTCAATTTGCAATATGGGACCAATTATATTGCTGTAATGCCTACAAATCTCTACGGTCCAAACGATAATTTCAATCTTGAAACGAGTCATGTGTTGCCGGCAATGATACGCAAGATATATCTTGCTAAAATGATAATGGAAACTAAATGGGATGCAATCTATAAAGATTTCAATAGACGACCGATTGAGGGTATCGATGGAAATGCCTCAGAATCAGAAATCGTAGCGATTCTCAATAAATATGGAATATACGACAATTGCCTGAATTTATGGGGAAGTGGACAGCCTATACGTGAATTTTTATGGAGTGAAGATATGGCAGATGCTTCGGTCTATGTACTCGAAAATATTGACTTTGATCATCTACGAGGTAGTAATTCTGAGGTAAGAAACTGCCATATTAATATAGGGAGTGGAAAAGAAATAACTATTGCTGAGCTTGCCGAGCTCATTAGGTCGGTAATCGGATATAATGGTAAAATAAACTGGGATAGCTCCAAACCTGATGGAACTATGCGCAAGCTCACTGATGTGAGTAAACTTCACTCATTGGGCTGGAAACATAAAATGGAAATTACAGAAGGGGTTTCTACACTATATTCGTGGTATCTTAATAATTAGATTCTATATATGCTATGCACACCCTCGTTATAACTATTACTATTCTCGTCGTAGTATTGTTGCTTTTGATTATGCTCGGTTGGGAAGTTTTATATCTTCGCATAGCACGCAACTATAATCTCACAGCAAAAGTCACTTCACGGTCTGCACACTCATATCCGGTAGTTACCGGTGGTGGTTCCGTATTCTATTTTACAACGCTCGTTTATCAGATATTTTGCTGGTGTAACCTACTTCCTCCCAATTTCAACATTTTGGGATGGGCATTTGGGGGTATTACATTACTTGCAATAATCAGCTTTCTCGATGATATTTATGACTTATCACCCTATCTGCGAATGTTGGTGCAATTCATCGGAGCTTCATTAATCGCACTACAGTTGAATTTTTTCGATATTCCGTGGTATTACTGCACCACAGCTCTTATTGCAATTGTAGGATTCTTAAACATTTACAACTTCATGGATGGCATCACAGGAATGTTGATGGCATATTCTACCGTAGTGTTACTATCACTGTTATTTGTATCTGAAACGTTTTACGGACTTATCATTTTTCTGTTATTATCATTGGTAATATTCGGAATTTTTAATTTCCGTTCGATTCCACTATGCTTTTCGGGTGATATTGGATCAATAGTAATGGGAGCGTTGATCATATTTATTTTATTCAGTTCCATCATTGAATCCTTAAATATCACATATATAATGTTTGTTTCGGTGTATGCAGTAGATGGTGTTTGCACCATAATATATAGGCTTATAAAACGCCAAAACATACTTCAGGCACATCATCTGCATATCTACCAGCTCCTATCTCGGATATGGGAAATATCACAATTCCGTATTTCAATTGCCTATGCCTCGTTGCAATTGGTAATCTCCACAGCATTGCTGCTTATCCCTACTGAAATGCAACCATCATATTCAATCGGTGTATTATTTGCACTTTGTAGTGCGTATGTTTATATCCGTTATAAGACAAATATCATTCAATCCTGATATTTAAAAGAATAGATAAGCCCCGAAAGTTTTTATGATTGCATCTCGCTTCATCACTTAACTTTCGGGGCTTATTATTTGACTTTATAATAATCGTTAATCAAATAAATGTCTTAAACGTCCAAATATACGTTTTTTCTCAGCTTCGCTCGGCATTATATTAGGTGAATTGCGCAAACTCTCGATAGCACCCTTTTCTCCGGCTGACAGATTTTCGGGGATATATACCATTACGTTTACCAATAAATCACCGGTTCCATAGCTGTCGGGTGAAGGCAATCCCTTACCTCGCAACCTTAGCACTTTGCCCGGTTGTGTTCCCGGCTCTATAGTCAAACGCGCACGTCCGTCTACTGTTGGGACTTCAACTTTTCCTCCAAATATAGCCGTAGGAATATCAAGCATTAAGTTATATATCAAATCGTTTTCGTCTCGAAGTAACTCAGCATCTTTTTCCTCTTCGATAACCACAAGCAAGTCACCGTTTTCACCACCATGACGAGCTGCGTTACCCATGCCTCGCATAGAAAGAGTCATGCCATCATATACTCCGGCAGGAATATTTATGGATATTATTTCTTCTTTTCGTTCGATACCCTCACCTCCACAATAGCTACATTTTTCCTGAATTATTTTTCCTTCTCCATGACAAGTAGGACATGGTGCTGAGGATTGCATTGCTCCGAGGAAAGTTTGCTGCACTCTATTCACTGTTCCTGTGCCATGACAAGTATTACATGTAGTAAAGGCGGTGCCATCTTTTGCCCCAGTACCCTTACAGTGCGAACATGCCACATAGCGAGGAATTTTCAATTTCTTCTCTACTCCGTGCGCTATATCTTTGAGAGTTACTTTCACTTTTACACGCAGGTCAGACCCCTTGTTCACTTTTTTACGTGAACGTGTGCCGCCACCGCCAAATCCGCCACCGAATATATCGCCGAAATGAGAGAAAATATCATCCATTGACATTCCTCCACCAAATCCTCCAAATCCTCCGGCGCCGCCAGCTCCACCCATGTTGCCCATGTTGTGTCCGAATTGGTCGTATCTTGCGCGTTTATCGGCATCACTAAGCACATCATAAGCTTCAGCAGCTTCTTTAAATTTTTCTTCAGCCTCTTTATCACCTGGATTTTTATCCGGGTGAAATTGTAGTGCTTTTTTACGATATGCTTTTTTCAGCTCATCGGCAGTAGCGTTTTTAGCAACTCCTAATACTTCGTAGTAGTCTCTTTTTTCCATTGTAAGAATCTGTTTTTATTGCCCCACTACCACCTTTGCGTGACGTAGTATTTTATCGTTAAGTGTATACCCTTTTTGTATAGTATCCATAATTTTCCCCTTCATGGAATCATCGGCTGCAGGGAAAGTGGTTACAGCTTCATGCAATTCGGTGTCGAAAGTAGCATTCTCTGTAGCTATGGGTTTCACACCATTTTGCTCAAGATATTTTATAAATTTATTATATATCAATATCAATCCTTCTTTTATTGCTTCAGCATCATTACTCTCTTCAAGTGCTTGCACTCCTCGCTCAAAATCATCTATTACAGGAAGTAAATTTTTCATTGCACTTTCAGCTCCATTTTTCAAAATTTCGCTTTTTTCCTTCAAAGTGCGTTTACGGAAATTATCAAATTCTGCCATCAAAAATAAATATTCTTTTTTTTCTTTGGCAAGAGCAGCATCCAATTCCGTGATTTTAGCTTGTAGCTTCTCATTTTCAGTTACTTCCATTTCTACTTCCGCTTCCGCATCCTGCAATTCTTCCACCTCTTCCACTTCCGACACCTCTATTTCAGGGTCTTCTACAATCGGTTTCTGAGAATTTTTATTTTTATCGCTCATTTTTTTGAATTTATTATTTTTCTTACTCATAGTGTATGTTATTATATTCTATCAAAAATGTTGCCAAACTTTTTTCACCTCTTATAAAATATACCGGTATAGTTCCGGAAAATCCGGAGTTACACCTCTAATCATAACAATATAAGCCCCATAACGTTCAACACATATACTGTCAGCATTCAGAGTTTCATCACAAAAGTTTCACAATCTTTGAAGTTTTCTTTTATTCTCTCTGCCATATTGACACTATCGAAAATGCCATATAAAGATGAACCCGATCCCGACATTGATGCATATTGCGCCCCACCCTCATATAGCTGCTCTTTGATGTGTAGCAACGAGGGAAATTCGGCAAATACGCTATTTTCAAAATCATTCTTCAATCTGTTTTTCCATTCCGAAATAGGTTGTGCGAGTACCTCTTGAAGCGACACGCTACTTTCTCGTGGCGTCACCTTTGAATATGCCAAGGCTGTGGGTACATGCACCGCCGGTTTTATAAGCAACAGCGTTTTCCCCGCCAAGGACACACATATAGGTTCAAATACATTTCCGATACCGGTGGCAAGAAGTGGCTTATTATATATAAAAAACGGACAATCAGCACCAAGTTCCGATGCTATCTGAGCAAGCTTTTCATTCGGTTGATTCAAATTACACATTTCATTTATCATCATCAACACACTTGATGCATCCGATGATCCCCCTCCCAATCCGGCCCCATCCGGGATTATCTTTTCAAGATATATATCCATTGGGGGCACCTCAAAGATACCACACAATTTACGATATGCTTTCATCACCAGATTTCGTTCCGGCTCACAATCAATCACTCGTCCATGAGTGGTAAGGGTGCTGTTATCATCCTGCGACTCCACCATTTCCAATACATCACACAATGGAATGGGATAAAACACTGTTTCAATATCATGATAACCGTCGGGACGTTTTCTCACGATATTCAATCCTAAATTTATCTTTGCGTTGGGAAATAGTATCATCCGTATTATAAATTTTGTGCTAAATTACTCTTTTTTGTCCGCATAGCCAACGACTGTTTTATTTTATCATATTTTGCCATGGTGAAGCATGATATATTTGACACAATTCATTATTTTTGCAAGATAATAATCAATTGATGGAATTTAACAACGACAAGAAAAACTGGAAACGGAAACAGGATGTAGTAGTACCGGGAGTTTGACACTTTGTGATGAAAATAAATTGTAAATAATTGACATTTAATTT
>CAZYEO010000008.1:0-31222 GCA_964646495.1 uncultured Muribaculaceae bacterium | reverse complement strand
GCAGATGAACTGAGAAAACTCAACAACATCAAGGATGATAAAATAAAAATAGGACAGGAATTAAAAGTATCTAAAAAATAATATCCAAACATCTAATCATTATGGCATTAATCTATTGTTCAAAATGTGGAGCACAAATCTCAGACAAGGCTCCTAAGTGCCCGAGTTGCGGTGTAGAAAATATCGCATTAGGGTTTCAGAATGTTAATCCACAACCATCAGAACCGATGCGAATGGGTGTACAATCTCCACAAATCCCATATATTGCAAACGATGAATATCCTTCTGGATCATGGAATTGGGGAGCGTTCATGTTCACATGGATATGGGGTATTTTCAATGGTATATATTGGCCGCTATTCCTTCTCGCAGCTCCCTTTGTATTTTATATATCATTTACTTTTGGTATACTTGTGATTCCCACTGCTTCGCTTATTGTAGCTGCAGTACTGGGAGCGAAAGGTAATGAAATGGCTTGGAATGCAGGAAAAATTAATTGGAAGGATTCTTCTCGATTTAATTTTGTACAAGAAATGTGGAATAAAGCCGGAATAGCCGCAGCAATATCCTTTTTAGCTTTCATCCTTATGTTTATTTTCAGCATTTCTATAATAACCGATAAAATGGCGGAAATTGCATTATATTTTAAGACCTTGAGTATGTTTAACTCCTGATCGAAATAAATATCATATAATGAGGATATATCACACACAACGTATGGTATATCCTCTTGTTTTTATTGTGTTGGGTGATTGATTGGAATGTTGTAACTTTGGGGAATTAATCAGGATATATATTTATACGATGGCTAAGAAGATATTGATTACCGGGGCTGGTGGGTTTATCGGTGGATTTATGGTTGAAGAAGCATTGAAACGCGGATGGGATACTTGGGCTGCCGTGCGCCCATCTACCTCTCGTGAATACCTTGCAGATGAAAGAATTAAATTCATAGAATTGGATTTCAATGATACATCATCTCTCTCCCGACAACTTTCGGCTGTTATTTCTGAAAATGGAAAATGGGATTATATAATCCATAATCTCGGTGCAACAAAATGCGCAAATTTTATGGATTTCAACAAAATAAATTATCAATATCTACGCAATTTCGTTGATACACTTATTGCTATTGATGCTATACCGGAAGCATTTCTCTTGATGAGTAGCCTCGGAGCAGCCGGAATGGGTGATGAAAAGGACTATACTCCCATCTCCACCAAAACAATCCCAAATCCTAACACTCGCTATGGCTTATCAAAGCTAAAAGCAGAAACATATTTAAGCACGTTGCCCGATTTTCCATATATAATATTCCGACCAACGGGTGTATATGGACCTCGTGAAAAAGATTATTATATGATGATGAAGAGTATTGCTGCCGGATTCGATTTTAGTGTAGGGATGCGCAAGCAATTACTCTCGTTCATTTATGTGGAGGATCTCACTGTCGCAGCAATGGATGCGCTTGCAGCGGGAGCAGAAAGAAAAGTATATCTTATGTCGGAGGATAGAGCATATACACAACGGGAATTTCGCAAAATCGTAGCAAAAGAACTTAATAAAAATTTCGTAATGCCCATAAAATGTCCAATGTGGATTGTATATGCAGTGTCGGTAATTGCCGAAGAATGGGGCAAAGTGAAAATGCAACCAAGCACTCTCAATCGCGACAAATTCAAGATAATGAAACAACGCAACTGGAGTTGCGACATTTCAGATGCCCAAAAAGACTTTAATTTTACCCCTCGACATTCTTTGGCTGAAGGGATTCATAAAAGTATCGAATGGTATAAAAATGCAGGATGGCTGTAAATAGGAGTAAACAGATGGCAAACAATAGTAAAACAACCAATATATGTGTGTTTTGTGCTTCGAGTGCTAACATACCGTCATCATACATAGATGCGGCACATGAACTCGGGGAGCTTATAGGCGCAATGGGGGCTAATTGCGTGTGTGGCGGAGGAAACACCGGGCTTATGCACGCTGTATCATCATCTACTACCAATAGTGGTGGAAAATCAATCGGAATAATACCCCGATTTATGGTTGAAAGTGGCTGGTGCGCGCCCGACTTAGACGAGGTACGCATCACGGATGATATGCACTCGCGCAAACAACTCATGTCGGAAATTTCCGATGCCATAATTGCACTGCCCGGCGGATGTGGCACATTGGAGGAGCTTCTCGAAGTAATAACTTGGAAACAGCTCGGTATAGCAACCTACCCCATCATAATTCTTAATATCGATGGATTCTACAATCCGTTGATTGAAATGCTCGATAAGTGTGTGACACAAGGATTCATGAAGCGGAGCCACTCTAAATTGTGGAGTATAGTATCCACACCGCAAGAGGTAATACAACAATTGCAATCATACCAATATTGCACCCCTATTGAAATAGAATCTAAATATTAAACCGTCTGATTTTGGAATAATGATACAAAATGTAGCACAAACCAATGATTCCGTATCTACGGATTCCATCGCAAAAGTGGCAAAACCTCTTTTGATTAAGGCTACATATCCTCATGGATTCCCCGATTCATTATCCATAGGCAATGAGCAAGGAAACATTGCAACTCTTTCGGTAATCGAGCCACCCAAACCCCAAAACTCAGATCAATATATCGACACTCCCATAAAAAGCGGTGGCTTGATGCTTATCGTCCTTTTATCGATTGCAATGGTAGCCATAACATATCGCAAGGGCTACAAATATCTTTACTCATTAGGACGTAAACTCTTCGAGATACGCAGTCGGAACAATATATATGACGCACTGACAATAAATGAAAGCCAAACAATCTTTTCATTAGTTGTCAATAGCTGTATCATGCAGGGGATTTTGGTATACTTCATATTGGGAGTGTTAATGCCCGAAATTATCTCAATATCGCGTGTTATAATTTATGCAATAATATGTATCGGGATGGTGAGTGCATATAATTTATTTCAATATATCGCATATTCCGTCATCGGCAATGTTTTTTCCACCTCGCAGTCCACAAAAATGTGGAAAGATGGATATAAAGCCATGGAATCACTACTCGGATTATTGCTTATCCCTATCGTATTGATAATGATTGTATATCCCGAATCGTCAGAAATATCCCTTTTTTGTGGCGTAATTATATTTATTATACTCCGAATAATATTCATTTGTAAAGGATTTAGAATTTTTTTCAACAATTTTTCATCTACTCCGTTTTTTATTTTGTACCTTTGCGCCATTGAAATTGTTCCTATAATTCTCTCCCTTTTAGGCACAATTATTTTATGTAGTATAGCAAAATAAAAAGATACCATAAGCGTGAAAGTAAAAAAAATTCTCGTATCACAACCAAAGCCGGATTCTGAAAAGTCTCCATACTTTGATATAGCTGAGAAATATGGCGTAGAGGTAGTGTTTCGTCCATTTATTAAGGTTGAGGGACTAAGTTCAAAAGAATTTAGACAATCAAAAGTATCAATACCGGAGTTTACCGGCATTATATTTACCGCACGCACTGCGATAGATCATTTTTTCAGATTATGTGAAGAAATGCGTATTACCGTTCCGGAAACTCTTAAATATTTCTGCACTACCGAGGCTATAGCGTTATATTTACAAAAATATATCGTATACCGCAAGCGCAAAATATTCTATGGAAAATCAGGGAAACTTGATGATTTACTTCCGGCATTGTTGAAACATTCAAAGGAAAAATTCTTATTTCCGGTGTCAGATGTACACAAAGACAACGTTACAATTCTCGACCACAACAATATACACTACACCAAGGCGGTGATGTATCGTACTGTGAGCAATGATTTTGGAACAGAAGAGGTATTTGATTATGATATGCTCATATTCTTTAGCCCGGCTGGAATAGAATCTCTGATTAAAAATTTCCCAAATTTTGATCAGAAAGATATTAAGATCGGATGCTTAGGTGTAACTACTGCTAAAGCTGTAACAGAGGCAGGATTACGTTTGGATTTGGAAGCGCCCACCCCGGAAGCACCTTCTATGACAGCAGCTATCGATCTGTTCTTCAAAAAACAAGCAAAAGCCAAAAAGTAGCGTAAATTCGCAACGCAATAACAGCATATCACCTTGTAAGTGTGGAGTAAATTCGCTATACTTGCAAGGTGATTTTCATACTATAATCATCATGACAGGAAATCGTCTATATAAGTCAGAAAAATTATGTAGCTTATCGGCAATCGATCGCATATTTCGTGAGGGAGATTCAATTATCGCCTACCCTTTGCGCGTGGCTTATAAAACACAAGTTTCCGATACTCCCGGAGCAAAATTCCTTGTCTCGATTCCCAAAAAGAAAATACGCACAGCCGTAGGACGAGTATTACTGAGACGGCGCACGCGCGAAGCCTACCGTTTGAATAGAAACATTCTCATCCCCACCCTCACAGAGAACAATGTGGCTATTGATGCTGCATTTATGTACCTTGCAAAGACTCCTGTCGATTATCATACCATTGAGGAAAAGATGAAATTGCTTCTCAACAAACTTGCCACCCGCATTTCAACCCCACCATCCAATCCAACTCCTGAGCCATGAAAAGGCTATTGCAATACATATTGATATTGCCTATACGATTCTATCAGTATTGTATATCTCCACTCACCCCACCATCGTGCAGATACACACCGACATGCAGTGAATATGCCATAGAAGCAATACGCAAACATGGTATATTAAAAGGGTCGTGGTTGGCGATAAAACGTATAAGTCGTTGTCACCCATGGGGAGGAAGTGGATATGATCCCGTTCCATAAATATTTCTCTATATGGATATAACTGATTTCCATACACACCATCCATCTCCGAAGGGGATATTAAGCCTACGCCCGGAGGAATTTAGACCTGTAGCCGGTCAGTTGTATTCTGTGGGGATTCATCCATGGGATTCAGAAGATATGCACACCCCCGATTATTCCCTTCTTGACAGCATAGTCAAGCATCCGGCAGTGATAATGATAGGAGAAACCGGCATCGACATATTAAAAGGTGCGAATGTGGAGTTACAAAAAGAGATATTTATACACCACATCAATTTATCGGAATCTCTACGTAAGCCATTGGTTATCCACGCAGTTCGCTCTCACGATACCATTATCCCGATACGAAAAAGGATAAATCCTGATATGCCGTGGATAATTCATGGTTTCCGAGGAAATGAGCATATCGCTAAAATCTATCTCGATGCAGGGTTCTATCTATCGTTCGGTGAGCACTTCAACGAAAAAGCAGTGCAATATACACCTGCCGACAAAATCCTCACAGAAACCGACGACTCCACGGCTTCAATAGAATCTATTACCTCACAGATAGCTCTAATCAAAGGTATTACCCCCCATCAACTACATCAAAATATTAATACACTCCTAAATCTATATCTCTAAAAAGAGAAAAGAAAAGGCTACTCCCTTTGAAGTTTTTCTTCATTGTGAGTAGCCCTTTAACTTAAATCAAGTATAATGCTTATTCAGCGATATCCCACCACACTGGATATGTGTAGATGTCGTCGGCTGCATAATTTGGTTGTATGAGATCTGATAAATTAACAATTAAAGTTTTGTTTCATGATAGCTCATTAATTAGTTTTTTCGTTATTATTTTATAAAATTAGGCTTGCGTACATTCTTAAAATATTTTCGTGCGAATCTATCTTTATGTGCTATTTCTCATGGTTTTTTATTAATTTTGTAAATTGACATGCGAAAGTTTACTGTTCGCAAAAATTTTGCTTTTAAACAGATTAATATCATGGCTGAGATAACTGAAGATTTTATAGAGGACGCGATCATTGACGAAACTTCCGAAAGCGGAGGTTACGACAAACTTGTTACGCTTGATTGGCGCGAGCACATCAGACGTCGTCCGGGGATGTATATCGGTAAACTCAGTGACGGCTCGCAGAGCGATGACGGGATATATGTTCTGTTTAAAGAAGTAATGGACAATGCCATCGATGAGCATAATGCGGGATTTGGAAAGGTAATAGATATTGAAGTATCCGATAAAATAGTATCCATACGCGACCACGGTCGTGGGATTCCTCTGAATTCGGTAAAAGATGCCTCGTCGAAAATGAACACCGGAGGAAAATATGACTCCCAAAACTACAAAAAGTCGGTGGGACTTAATGGTGTGGGTATAAAAGCTGTAAATGCTCTTTCTTCTTCATTTTTCATTCAATCGGTGCGCGATGGAAAGAGTGCTTCGGTGGGATATGAATGTGGAGAATTGCGCGAAGAAAGCGATATAAATCCATTACAAGAGGATAATGGTACTCTTGTACAATTTACGCCCGATGATACAATATTTAAGGGTTATAAATATCGCGAGGATATAATCGAGACGATGGTGAAGAATTATTCTTATCTCAACACCGGTCTCACATTAATATTCAACGGTAAAAAGTTCCATTCCAGAAACGGTCTATGTGATCTTCTAAAAGATTATATGACCAATGATCCTCTTTATCCTATAATCCACCTCGAAGGGGAGGATATTGAGGTAGTAATTACGCACACTGCTCAATATGGAGAGGAGTATTATTCATTCGTAAATGGGCAGCACACCACTCAAGGGGGAACACATCAATCGGCATTCCGCGAAGCCCTAACACGTACAATCAAGGAATTTTACAGCAAAAATTTTGAATATTCCGATATACGAAATGGTATAGTTGCAGCAATAAGTATCAAAGTAACCGAGCCGGTATTTGAGTCGCAAACAAAGATAAAACTTGGTAGCTGCGACATGAACGATGGCGGACCAACGGTGTATAAATTCATTAATGACTTTATCAAGAAAGAGCTTGATAATTATTTGCACAAAGAACCAAACACTGCCGAGGTGCTTCTGCGCAAAATCATGGAATCGGAAAAAGAACGCAAAGCAATAGCAGGTGTCACCAAGCAGGCTCGCGAGCGAGCTAAGAAGATAACCATGCACAACAAGAAACTGCGTGATTGCCGTGTACACTACAATGACAATAAGGGTGATAAAAGAGAGCTTACATCATTGTTTATCACCGAAGGTGACTCAGCTACTGGATCAATAACCAAAATTCGCGATGTTGAGACTCAAGCAGTGTTCTCATTACGAGGAAAGCCACTTAATTCATTTGGCAAGACACAAAAGGTAGTATATGAAAACGAAGAATTCAATCTACTCCAAGCAGCCCTTAACATCGAAGAAGGGATAGACGGATTGCGCTATAACAAAGTTATAATTGCAACCGATGCCGACGTCGATGGAATGCACATACGATTGCTTATGATTACATTCCTGCTGCAATTCTTCCCCGACCTTATAAAGAAAGGACACGTATACATACTCCAGACTCCACTTTTCCGTGTCCGCAACAAGAAAGAGGCGAAACGCCAGAGTCGCAAAAAGAAAGAAGCTGGAAATCCGGGCGTTGAAACATATTATTGTTACACCGATGAAGAGAGGCTTACAGCTATCGAAAAACTTGGTGAGAATGCAGAAATTACTCGATTCAAAGGATTGGGAGAAATCTCTCCCGATGAATTTCGTGGATTTATCGGACCAGATATGCGCCTCGATCGAGTATCGCTGCGCAAGGAGGATTCCGTGAAAGATATGTTGGAATTTTACATGGGCAAAAACACTATGGAACGCCAATTATTCATTATTGATAATCTTGTTATAGAAGATGATACAGAAATTACCGAAATCTCATAATGAGATAAAAAAAAGGATAGCAATATTTCCCGGATCATTCGATCCTTTCACTCTGGGTCATCACACTATTATCGAGCGTGCACTACCCCTATTTGACGGCATAATTATAGCCATCGGCGACAACAAAGATAAATCGTCAATGTGGAGTCCCGAAAGTCGAAAAGAATCAATTGAGGGATTATATGTAAATGATCCTCGAATTAAAGTTATCATTTACTCGGGACTCACAGTAAAGATAGCAGCAGAACATGGAGCCGACTTCCTACTACGGGGAGTGCGCATGATTCAGGATTTTGAATATGAAAAAAATCTCGCCGAAGTCAATAGGAATCTCTCCGGTATAGAAACCGTACTACTCTACACTCTACCGGAATACAGCTATATAAGCTCATCAATCGTTCGCGAATTATTAAAATATCATCAGGATGTTTCTTCACTTCTTCCTCCGGGAATGATTTTAGGAACTCCCAAACTTTAGAACATAAATTACAACCCCGATTAATATGAATTAC
Source organism: uncultured Muribaculaceae bacterium (assembly GCA_964646495.1). GTDB lineage: Bacteria > Bacteroidota > Bacteroidia > Bacteroidales > Muribaculaceae > HGM05232. Next base: position 22,978 of record CAZYEO010000008.1, on the reverse strand, counting down.
GGAAAATCAATCATAGTCGCACTTATTGTAGCGACCACCTGTTTTGGATTATCAGCCCAGCGCAATTCCAATATGCAAAAATTACAAATGGCTGAATATATCATAAATAATTTTTACGTAGATACCGTAAAAGAGCAGAAATTGGTAGAAGATGCCATAGTGGGGATGCTTAAAGAGCTCGATCCGCATTCAACATATACCAATGCCGAGGAAACCAAAGAAATCACTGAACCTCTACAAGGCAATTTCAGTGGAATTGGGATTCAATTCAATATGCAAAATGATACGTTATATGTAATTCAGACTGTTGCTGGAGGTCCCTCAGAAAAACTTGGGATTGTAGCAGGTGACCGCATAATAGCTGTAAACGACACTACGATTGCCGGAGTGAAGATGAAAACAAGCAACATCATGAAGAGACTTCGCGGCAAAAAAGGGACTATCGTGGATGTGAAGGTATTGCGCCGAAATGTTCCGGAACCTATACTTTTCCGCATTACTCGCGACAATATCCCATTATATAGTGTGGATGCATCATATATGTTAGACCCTCAAACCGGATACGTGCGCATAAGTAGATTTGCAAATGATACTCATAAAGAATTTATTCAAGCTATAGACAAATTGAAAAAACAGGGAATGTCTCAATTGATTCTCGACTTGTCGGACAACGGAGGAGGATATTTGCAATCTGCTATAGAACTCGGAAATGAATTTCTCAACAAGGGGGATTTGATTGTTTACACCGAAGGGAATAAAGCTCCTCGCACAAATGCCAGAGCCAAAGGTAATGGAACAATGAAAGATAATAAATTGGTTGTAATAGTAAATCAATATTCTGCATCTGCAAGCGAAATTCTATCAGGAGCCTTGCAAGATTGGGATCGTGCAGTAGTTGTGGGTCGCAGATCTTTTGGTAAAGGATTAGTACAACGTCCATTTGATTTTGACGATGGATCTATGATGCGCCTCACTGTGGCTCGCTATTTCACTCCGGCAGGGCGTTCAATACAGAAGCCATATACAGAAGGAACAGATGCCTACGAAAAAGATATAACCAATCGTTTCAAGAATGGAGAACTCGCACATGCCGACAGTATTCATTTTGCCGATTCACTAAAATATTCAACCCTTAAAAACAAACGTATAATATATGGTGGCGGCGGCATCATGCCCGATGTATTCGTGCCATTGGACACTACTCAGTATTCTCCATATTACCGCGATATTATCGCCAAAGGGGTTTTGAATCAATATTGTATCAACTACATCGATAAAAACCGACAGGAGCTCAAAAAAGATTATCCTGACGTGGAGAAATTTGACAAGTCTTTTGTGGTAACAGAAGATATGCTAAAAGCTTTAATTGAAAATGCCGATAAAGAAAAAATAAAATTCAACGAAGAGCAATATATGCGTAGCAAGCCTCTTATTACTAACATACTGAAAGCATTGGTTGCACGCGATTTATTTGACACCGAAGCATATTTCCGCATATATAATCATAATAATGATTTAGTGCAGCAAGCTATGAAAACCATCAACAACGATAAAGAATACAAAAATCTTCTCAAAAAGAAATAATAAAATGAGGGTATGCCATCATAAGTGACATACCCTCATTCAGTTTTTATGTTGTTATTACATGATTATATCTTTTTTCCTGATTTCAAAAATCTATTTGTCAAATATTTTCTTACAGGAATATCATATAATTTCAAACATACATAAGCCAAAATAATACTTCCCACCACCACAGCTATCGCACCGGGCAATGAGTCCTCAAATGTGAGATTACTATTCTTTACCCATGCATAATAAAGATAAATAAACGGATAATGCACCATATATAAAGGATAAGAGATAGCTCCTAAAAATTTACAAATTTGGATTGTATATTTATCTGTGCATTTCCCCGATGCTCCGAGATAAACTATGAGCGGAAACAGCAATGCAAAACACATTGTTTCATACAACCCATTAAGCCATAGATGATCGGCTCCACCAATGCGTGGCACAGACAAAAGAACAACTATCAATACACTGCATATCCAAAAAGCCCCTTTTACCTTTATGGGCTTGAATACCCTGAAAAGCAACAATCCGGCGGAAAAAGAGAATAATAATCTTAAAATACCACAGGTAAACTCCGTACCGGTAAGTGAAAATCCTGCACATATATCTCCATTTGGACCTATAATGGCAAACAAAGCCAATCCACAGCCGGCAAGCAACACGAGAACGGAAAGTGCTATTGTGGAAAACCTCCGTATCACAAGCGCATATAGGATATTACCTATATATTCAAAAAATAACGACCAACTCGGTCCGTTCAATGGATACATTTCCCCCAAACCTCTCACTTCGGTTCCTACTGTAGCTGGAATCAACAACGCATTGATGAATGTAGCAAAAAGAAGGGATAAAAATGTAACCGCCGTTACATCCCAAACATTACATCCCTGAAAATAAAACATCACCCCACCGATTATGGCTCCTATTACCACCATCGGTTGCAAACGTATGATTCTTCGTTTAATAAAATCCATTGTACTAATCTTGCCCCATCTATCATCGTAGGCATATCCGATTACGAATCCCGAAAGGATAAAGAAAAAATCCACTCCTAAATAACCGTGATTAATTCTTTGATCTAAATGGCTTGTGGCAAAGGCTTCAAAGATGTGAAACCAAACGACAGTAATTGCGGCTATTCCGCGCAATCCGTCAAGTATCTCATAATGTGGCTTGTCATTGGGAAAGACAGCATCAGAGATTGGCATTTTAAGCATAAGATAATTATTTCGTTTATATTCAGCACTTCCTATTGAAGCAACGAAAATACTCAATTTTTCTAACCTAAAAAAGCCATTTTAGCTTTAAGCAGGCATAAAACAACGCCCATTCATTGACAATTTTTGTAAATTACTTACTACAAAAAAGGGGCAATCTCCCGATTCCCCCATTCTTTAATACACAATTATCTATAAAACAACTATTTAATACTAAAATCTATCAATATTTGTACATATTAATACCATTAGAATTAATATGAAATTTTGTAGTTATCAACTTATAAACTTTCTGGGTCGGAAATATTATCAACTCCACAACAAGAGTTAATATGTGCTTAAAGGACTGATTTTATTCAACTTACAAAATTAAAATGTCGAATCTTGGCTTATAATCATATCATCTAAAGCTAACCGTCAAAAGCATTACGTTATATATATATTCTAAGCAAATAACAACGATACAAATTTAACATGATTTTCTATATTTCCAAAGTAATCATCAAAAAAACATGTATAAATTTATTTTTTAACTAATAATTGCTTTTAAATAGGAGCAATTTTATCATTTTGACACGATTCCGAACCCAAATCGGTTAAAACATATTAACAATACGCTCTACTCCTGCTACAAATGCATCTACCTCCTCAACTGTATTATACACAGCAAATGATGCCCTCACCGTCCCTTCCACCCCCAAAGCTGTCATAAGAGGCTGGGCACAATGATGACCTGTGCGCACGGCAATTCCCAATTTATCGAGCAACATTCCCATATCATAATGATGTATTCCATCAACCAAAAATGAAATAACCGCGCTTTTATGTGGTGCAGTACCGAATATTTTCATACCAGGTATTTTCATAAGTCCCTCGGTAGCCCTATCCAAAAGCATCTGTTCATGTTCATGGATATTATTCATTCCCACTTCATCAATAAAATCAAGAGCAGTTTTCAATGCTGCTATATCTACAAAATCTGGGGTTCCGGCTTCAAATTTAAATGGGAGCTCGGCAAATGTTGTTTTCTCGAAAGATACCTGGGAAATCATTTCACCACCACCTTGATATGGTGGTAGAGCCTCAAGTAAGTGTCTTTTGCCATATAGTACTCCCACCCCAACCGGACCATACATTTTATGACTTGAAAAAGCATAGAAATCTGCATTAAGATCGCGTACATCCACTTTCATGTGCGGTGAGGCTTGCGCTCCATCTATTAGGACAGGCACTCCGTGTCTATGTGCAATTTCAATCATCTCTTTTGCCGGATTTACCGTGCCGAGAACATTGGAGACATGGGTAAAAGCGACCATCCTGGTATTATCATTGAATAGTTTCTCATACGCCTCCATGATAAGTTCGCCATGTTCATTGATAGGAACCACGCGCAATGTTATGCGCTTGTGGCGTTGAAGGAGTTGCCAAGGTACAATATTGGCGTGATGCTCCATAACAGTGAGGATAATTTCATCACCGTTGCATAGCGAATCGCCAAAACTTGAAGCTACCAGGTTAATAGCCTCTGTAGTGCCACGAGTAAAAATAACTTCGGCACTCTCTTTGGCATTAATATACGCACGCACTCTTTCCCGTGTATCCTCTACCAGATCGGTAGCTTCTTGCGACAAAGTATGAACTCCTCGATGCACATTGGCTTTAGTGTAGTAATACATCTTATCGATTGCATCCACCACACTTCTGGGTGTTTGGGATGTGGCTGTATTATCGAGATAGATCAACGGCTTGCCACAAACCTCACGATTTAGAATCGGGAATTGACCACGAATATTATCAATATCCATTTTATTCATTATTATAAGGCTTCTTTTATCTATTTATAATCAGTGACAACTTCCACTACACTCGCTGCATAACGCCACTGTGCCATAGAAACGTTTTTCTACAAGATGACGAAGGCGGTCGCGCAACACATCAAGACGCACATGATTAATCACATCGCTCATGAATGCTTGCATCAGAAGTGTGCGAGCTTCTTTATCGGTGAGCCCACGTGTACGCATATAGAATAGTGCATTCTGGTCTAACTGCCCTACTGTGGCGCCATGACTACATTTCACATCATCTGCATAAATTTCCAATTGTGGCTTGGAGTGCATTTTGGCTGACGATGATGCAACAATATTTTTATTGCTCTGATACGCCTCAGTTTTTATAGCCCCCTCCTTCACCTTTATTTTGCCGGTAAACGCTCCGCGTGAATTATCGTCAAGAACATATTTAAACAACTCATTGCTATGACAGTGAGGTGAATTATGAGCAATCAGCGTATGATTATCGATGTGTTGTTCGTTATTCCCTATTCCCATCCCCAATAGATGAGTTTCGGTATGTTCACCATCGAGATCTACATAATAATTATTGCGCGTAGTGCCATTTATGAGTGTCATTCCGTTTATCAACAGATTAGATCCCTTCCCTTGTCGGGCATAAAGAGATGAAACTCTATTGGTGCGTGCCGATGACTCCTCCAAATCATACAGATCAAATACGGAGTCTTCTTCCATTGATATTTCTATTACTTGCGATGCAAGATAGTCAATAGTGGCATTCTGGGTGTGATCGCAAATCAATAGTCTCCCTTGTGCACCACGTCCCACAGATATTAATATTCTACGATTTGCCATGAGCGACTGTGCACTGTTGAGTATATTGACTAATTGGATTGGACGTTCAAGACACACATTATCAGGAATACGTATAAACACTCCATCTTGCACCATCAATGTATTGAGTGCCACCTGCTGATCCTTTAAATCAGCTATTTTACCATAGTGTGCTTTAACTAATTCGGGATATTGCTTTGCAGCCTCGCACAGCGACATAACCAACACACCAGATGGCAGGGTAGGCATTTCGGCACGTGAAGCACGAAAAGTGTCGTTAATAATAAAATAAAGCCATGTGGAAAGATTGGGAACATCACACCGAAAAGCCTCATTGAGATCGGCTGAAAATTTCACACGATTTACATTTATTCCATAATCGGGCTCAAATATTTTGTAAAGATCCGTAATCTCATAATTTTCATCACCAAGTCGAGCCCATGTCCCCTGTTTAAGGGCTGTTAGAGCTGCATCTCGCATCCTATTGATAGGATCGGCACAGCGAGCGTTTATGACATCGCTTTGATTAGTGTAGAAATCTATATATTGTTGCATTGTAATAGTAATTGAAATGAGTAAAGAACATCAGCACATGAGATTGAGTGTTTATTCCTCGTCACTCTTTAACCAATCATATCCTTTATCTTCAAGCTCCAGAGCCAACTCCGGACCTCCTGTTTTAATTATACGCCCCTTATAAAGCACATGCACAAAGTCAGGCTTGATATAGTCGAGCAAACGTTGATAATGGGTAATGACAATTGTGGCATTATTATCACTTTTCAATTTATTTACCCCACCGGCAACTATGCGTAGAGCATCAATATCGAGTCCGCTGTCGGTTTCGTCGAGTATCGATAGGCGTGGCTCGAGCATTGCCATCTGGAATATTTCGTTTCTTTTCTTTTCACCTCCACTAAAGCCTTCATTTACCGACCTTGAAGCAAGCTTATTGTCAAGCTCTACCACTGCTCGTTTCTCGCGCATTAGTTTTAGAAATTCGGTAGCCGAAATGGGTGATTGATTAAAATATTTTCTTTTTTCATTGATGGCTGCACGCATGAAATTCACCATAGACACGCCGGGAATCTCCACTGGATATTGAAATCCAAGAAATACCCCTTCATGCGACCTGATTTCGGGAGCCATAGCCAACAGATCTTTACCATAGAACTCCACAGAGCCATCTGTAACCGTAAATGCAGGATTACCGGCAAGCACCGATGACAGTGTACTTTTACCCGATCCGTTTGGTCCCATTATTGCATGCACTTCACCCGGACGCACGACAAGGTTAATACCTTTAAGAATCTCTTTGCCATTGATATTGGCATGTAAATTTTTTATATCTAACATTGTAGTAATTTTTTTCTGTTTTTTGCCTTGTTATCCCACAGATCCTTCAAGCGAAATTTGCAATAGTTTTTGTGCTTCTACAGCAAATTCCATAGGTAATTTTTCCATTACCTCCTTGGCATAACCATTCACTATCAATCCTATGGCATCCTCGGTGGATATTCCGCGTTGATTGCAATAAAATAGCTGTTCTTCGTTTATTTTGGAGGTGGTAGCTTCATGTTCCACTACCGATGTATCATTTTGAACATCAATATAGGGGAAGGTATGCGCCCCACTTGTAGCGCTAAGTAGCAAACTGTCGCATTGCGTGAAATTTCTACAATTGTCTGCTTTCTGCACTACTTTCACCATGCCTCGATAGCTGTTTTGGCTATGACCGGCAGAAATTCCTTTCGACACTATGGTACTTTTACTGTTGCGCCCAATATGGATCATTTTAGTACCGGTATCGGCTTGTTGATAATTATTGGTTACGGCTACTGAATAAAATTCTCCCACCGAACTTTCTCCGGCAAGGATGCAACTTGGATATTTCCATGTGATAGCCGATCCCGTTTCAACCTGAGTCCAAGAAATTTTAGAAAAATCGCCACGACACAATCCCCTCTTAGTCACAAAATTATAAATTCCACCTTTGCCATTCTTATCACCGGGATACCAATTCTGCACTGTGGAATATTTAACTTCGGCTCTATCTTCGGCTATAATCTCCACTATCGCAGCATGAAGTTGATTCTCATCGCGCATAGGTGCAGTGCACCCTTCAAGATATGACACATAAGCATCATCATCGGCAACTATCAGTGTGCGCTCGAATTGCCCCGTACCGCTTGCATTGATTCGGAAATATGTGGATAATTCCATGGGGCATCTCACCCCCTTGGGGATATATACGAAAGATCCGTCTGAAAACACAGCCGAGTTAAGGGCAGCAAAGAAATTATCGCGATACGATACCACTTTACCAAGATATTTTTTCACCAAATCCGGATAATCTTTCACGGCTTCGGAGAATGAGCAAAATATGACACCCAACTCTGCCAACTTATCGCGATATGTGGTTTTCACACTCACGCTATCCATCACCGCATCTACGGCAATCCCTGATATTTTCATCTGCTCTTCGAGCGAAATACCGAGTTTATCAAATGTCTTTCGCAATTCAGGATCGACCTCATCGAGACTCTTTGGTTGGTTTTCTTTTGATTTGGGAGCTGCATAATAGCTTATTGCCTGATAATCAATCTCAGGAATATCAAGATGTGCCCATTTTGGCATTTTCAGCGTGAGCCAATGTCGATAAGCATTAAGCCTAAAGTCGAGCATCCATTGCGGCTCACCTTTTATGTTTGATATATAGCGTATCACATCCTCATTAAGCCCACGATCTATCACATGGGTGTCAATATCGGTTACAAATCCATATTTGTAATCATTTTTGGTGATTTCCGAAATTATCTCATTTTTTCCGGCTTCTTCTCTTTTTGAAGCCGGCGAAGTATCCTCTTTTTTCATATTTTCATATTAATGAAACGAACCGGAATTTTGTGGTTAAACAATTTTACAGCCCCTTATGTTGCATCCGATTTGAATGCCTCCTTTACCATTGGTACAAGTTCCGAGCCAAATATTGCTGGAGCAAGGGTTATAGTAAAGCGCAACACTGAGCCATTTGCCAAACGACTACTGCTGAATATGCTGCTACTCGGACTCAAAACAAACCATAAATTAAGAACTACACTAAGTATTATAGCATATTTAAAGGTACACATTATTGCTCCTGCAAAACGATCGAAAATCCCAAGATGCAAAGCATGGGTGATGCTTCTTATCATCGATCCGAGCATATAAATTCCCATATATACCATTGCAAATATTATAATGTGCCCCAATAGGCTTGTGATAACATCAGGCGCAGGCATTTCACGAAGTGAGGGGAAAACACTCATCAATATTCCCATCATCCAATCTCCTAACAGTCGGCTTAGTATCAACGCAATTATCAAGCCTGCAAACGAGGTAATTTGCTTTATTGCCCCCAACTGCATGCCACGCAACACTCCGATAATTACGATGACGATGATGAATATGTCAATTCCACTCACGGTAATTTGCTATTAATTAGTTTACAAAAATAGCAAATTTTCTCCTTTCAACCCTATGAATTACACATTTTACATTATTCAATCATGTAATTTTTTACAAGTTTTGTTTTATCTTGAACTATTTGCCATAGGCAGGATACATTTTGATGTGCGACATTTCGGGTGTGGGCAGATAAATCATATATGAAACAGCCGTAACGTCTAAATATTACCCCATTGGAGAAGTTAAATACATTTTCTAATTCAACTCCTCAAATGGGGTAAAATATAATAATTAATTACGATGCAATACGATCTCTCTTACCTACTTCCATATTGCGTAGCTCACTACTATTCCTTCGATTTTTGCCGGGGGAATTGGTGATTTGAGACGGAACGACATTTTATCAAAGTCATAATCAGCCATCATCATTTTACTGCCAAGCTCTACATGGTGCATAAATATCAAACCTTCCGCTTTACACATTTCGGTGGCACTTTCGGGGGTTACGCAATCATACATATCGCCATATCGCATATCGGCTTTTGGGTGTTTTTTGAAGAAATCGGGAAATGACATTCCTACTTTTATCCCCGATGATGTGTGATATTCGGGACTGAAAACAATAATATCGCTCACATAACCTTTAGAATCAGATGTGATCGTGAAAATATTTTTCCCATCTTTACTCGCTACATAGCTATAATCATTGTCTCCATCACCCACTTGCACGGACTTGATGTCGTAACCTAAATTTTTAAGTCGCTGATTCACTACTTGTATACTTGTTCCTAACTCCACTATTCCACCTACTGAATTTTCAGTGATTATGTTTGTGACTTTTAAGGGGGCTACACTATCTTTTTTCTCAATATTGGTAATAACCATCTGCTGAGATTGTGCCGGATTTTCAACCTTAATTTGCGTAGAATCTACGACTATTGCATCGGGAGTGGTAGAAAACATGCCCAATGATTTAAGCAAAAACCACACTGCCACCATAAAAGCAATAATTCCTATTGCCAATGCCACATAAATTCTTATTCTTACTGTCGATGTTTTACTCATAGCTTTATTTTTAGATGAAATTTACACAAATATAATATGAATACTTACTTTATCGCAAATTATTTTTGAATAGTTTTTAAAATAAATACGAGATTGCATTATGGTACAATCTCGTATTTATTATCATATTTTAATCATTCACTCCGTCATCGACTTCAATGTTGCTATCGATTCTTGAAGTGTTTTAATCTTGCTCTCGGCATCTGCTTGTTTTTTGCGTTCTGCATCGATTACGGCTGCCGGAGCTTTGCCGACAAATCGTTCGTTGCTCAATTTAGCCTCAACCGATTTAAGAAAACCTTGAAGATATTTCAATTCATCTTGTTGCTTTGCAAGCTCCTGAGCCACATTGATGTTGTTGCCCAATGGGATACAAAATTCAGTAGTACCCACAAGGAATGAAGCACCGGTAGGATCTTTTTCGGTCACCGACTCGATAGATGAAAGATTAGCAAGTTTTTTAATCACCGGCATATTAGGATTATTGAATGTTCCAATCACTTGCAACACCAATTCATCTCTATTGGGAATATTTTTCTGCAATCTCACTGTGCGCACGGCAGCTATTATCTCTTTAGCAAGCCCCATTGAGGTAATTACTTTTTCATTCACTTTGCCAACGGCTGGAAGTGACGCATACATTATGCTCTCACCATCTTTGCGTTCGGAAATATGTTGCCACAATTCCTCAGTGATAAATGGCATAAACGGATGCAATAATCTGAGCAATGAATCGAAGAATCCAAGTGTGGCTTCGTAGGTAGCTTTATCAATAGGTTGTTGATAGCCTGGCTTTATCATTTCGAGATACCACGATGAAAATTCGTCCCAGAATAATTTATACACCGCCATCAATGCTTCCGAAAGGCGGAATTTACCAAATAAATCGGCTACTTCGGCTACTGTGGAATCAAGCGTGGACTGAAACCATGAGATAGCTATCTTAGAGCTTTCAGGTTGTTCCACCGGAGCTACGTCCCACCCCTTAATCAAGCGGAATGCATTCCATATCTTATTGTTGAAATTTCTACCTTGCTCACACAATGAATCATCATATAGAATATCGTTTCCGGCTGGTGCGGCAAGCATCAATCCCATGCGCACACCGTCGGCTCCATATTTTTCGATTAATTCGAGCGGATCGGGTGAATTACCAAGTGATTTCGACATCTTACGTCCCAACTTATCGCGAACGATTCCTGTGAAATATACATTTTGGAACGGCATTTTGTGCTCATATTCATATCCTGCAATTATCATGCGCGCTACCCAGAAGAATATAATATCCGGACCTGTAACCAAATCACTTGTAGGATAATAATATTTTATCTCCTCATTATCGGGATTTAGAATACCATTGAACAATGAAATAGGCCACAACCATGACGAAAACCACGTATCGAGACAATCCTCATCTTGACGAAGGTCTGCTATTGTAATATCGGCATTTCCGGTTTTTTCTTTTGCAAGGGCTAATGCTTTTTCGGGTGTTTCAGCCACCACAAATCCACCTTCGGGCAAGAAATATGCTGGGATACGATGCCCCCACCACAATTGGCGAGATATACACCAGTCCTTGATATTTGTCATCCAGTGGCGATATGTATTTTTGAATTTTGGAGGAAAAAATTTAATATCATCTTCCATCACAGCATCGAGAGCCGGAACGGTGATTTTTTCCATTTTCATAAACCATTGCATCGATAGCTTAGGTTCGATTACTACATTCGTGCGCTCACTATAGCCTACTTTATTGTTGTAATCTTCAACCTTTTCCATCAATCCGGCAACCTCCAAATCTTTAGAGATTTCTTTGCGCACCTCGAAACGGTCTTTGCCTACATACAGCTCGCCGGCTTCACTTATCGTACCGTTGTCGTTAAATATATCAATTGTGGCAAGATTATATTTTTCGCCAAGCATATAATCGTTCACATCGTGAGCAGGTGTTACCTTCAAGCATCCGGTACCGAAATCCATCTCCACATAATCATCCATGATTATAGGCACGGCACGATTCACCAACGGCACTATCACTTTCTTCCCTTTCAGGTCGGCATATCGTTCATCGTTAGGATTCACACACACTGCACTATCTCCCAAGATAGTTTCGGGGCGAGTCGTGGCTACTACTATATATTTGCCCTCTTCACCTTCAATCATGTATCTCAGGTAATAGAGTTTGCTATGCTCCTCTTTGTATATCACCTCTTCATCACTAAGAGCAGTGAGAGCTGATGGATCCCAGTTTACCATGCGCACCCCACGATATATAAGTCCCTTTTCATAAAGGTCGCAAAATACGCGCAAAACACTTTCTGAACGCACCTTATCCATTGTGAATGCAGTACGACTCCAATCACACGATGCACCAAGTTTTTTAAGTTGTTCGAGAATTATCCCTCCATGCTTATGAGTCCATTCCCAAGCATGACCGAGAAATTCATCTCGCGTGAGGTCGGTTTTCTTTATTCCCTCTTGCGCAAGTTTATTTACCACTTTTGCCTCCGTAGCAATCGAAGCATGGTCGGTTCCCGGCACCCAAAGTGCATTTTTACCCTCCATTCTCGCTCTACGAATAAGAATATCCTGAATTGAATTGTTGAGCATGTGACCCATGTGTAGCACTCCGGTAACATTTGGAGGAGGTATTACGATAGTATATGGAGTGCGACTATCGGGCACAGATTTAAATAAATCATGCTCCATCCAATATTTATACCATTTATCCTCTACTTCCGACGGATCATATTTTGTAGCCAATTCATTCATATTGTATTGTATATTATTTATTTGCTAATGTATTTGAATCGGCAAAATTACAAAATTCCAGTCAAACCACCCTCACCTCACCCAAAAATATTCACCGAAAAACAATACCGATTGTAACTTTAAGATATGAAGTCACAAACATTACGAAAAAACCCAACCCCACATGGTTAAATATCATTATTGCACATTATAAATGTGTCGGTTGTTGTTAATTTTATAATTATTCATAATTGAATGACTACGGGTTTATCTTTTTTATCAGCAAGGTCGGTTTTTAAATTAGTTGTCAACAGATTTATTTTTTGCGTTTTTTCTGTTCGGGTTCCTGGATTTTTGAGGGTGAGAAGAGAAATATTGCTAACTTTGCAGATATTTTTGTGAGAAGAATTTTTTATGCTGAAGAATAATAAGGTACTTGAGTTGGCTAACGAGCCCATCGGAAAGTTGCTGTTTAAGTACGGATTGCCTGCCGTAGTGGGAACTGTGGTAATGGCACTTTATAATGTGATAAGTAGAGTATATGTAGGTCAAGGTGTGGGTCCGGATGCAATTGCCGGTCTTGCAGTGACTTTTCCAATGATGAATATTGGGGCCGCATTGGGTATGCTTGTGGGAGTGGGTGCAGCCGCTCGCACTTCGATAGTATTGGGCGAAAATGAATTGGATCGTGCACATAAAATTTTAGGCAATTCTCTGACGCTCACCATTATTATTTCACTCTCTTATATATTGGTATTCACGTTGTTTATGGACGAAATATTGATATCGTTTGGAGCGAGTGATGTATCATTGCCCTATGCACGCGAATATATGCTGTATTTACTGCCAGGAATGTTTGCATCCAATATATGTTATTCCTTCAACAATATAATGCGAGCATCCGGATTTCCGATGAAAGCCATGTACACTATGATGATAGGTGCAATCGTAGATGTGGGGTTAGCCCCTTTATTTATCTTCACATTGGATATGGGGGTGAAAGGCGCAGCAATTGCCACAGATATTTCAATGTGCATATCGGCACTGTTTGTAATGCAACATTTCACTTCATCAAAGAGTAATCTTAGATTCCGAAAAGGGATTTACAAGATTAACATGAAGATAGTGCTCACCATCATGGCAATAGGATTATCACCTTTTGTAATAAATATAGCTGGAAGTTTCATCAATGCCATAATGAACAATATTTTATATCGTTTAGGCTCAGATATAGCTGTGGCATCTGCCGGAATATTCATCACCTACACGCAGATGATTGTGCTTGTGGTAATCGGTGTGTGTCAAGGGATGCAGCCTATAGTGGGATATAATTATGGTGCAGGGAGATACGACCGAATGCGCAAGGCGTTCTGGATTTCTACTATATTTGCAACTGCAATGTGCACTATAGGATTTATAGGAGCGATGGTTATGCCTCAATATATATCTCGTGCATTCACTACTGATATTCATCTAATAGAAGCATCGTCGCATGCCCTGAAAACAGCAATCGTGGTATTTTGGGCTGTGGGCATACAAATTGTATCAACTACACTATTTCAATCATTGGGAATGGCAGGAAAAGCTTTTTTCTTGAGCTTAACCCGCCAAGTAATATTTATTATCCCGTTAATATTCATAATGCCTCATTTCATGGGGATAGATGGAGTGTGGATGGCATTTCCTGTGAGTGATCTATGCGCCACGGTTGTGACTCTGATAATGCTTCATTATGTGTTTAAGCACCTACCCAAAGCGAGCGCATAAAATAGCCATCTCTATATTCTACCAATTTACCTCATCTGCCAGAATTTGTCCATCAGATATACCGGCAGGAGTACAACCGGCTGTGCTCTGTATGCACACCATCAACATTTCGCTATCTCCCGTATTGCGCCATGCACGTTTGGCAGCCGGTGATATTCTTACCACACTACCCTCTTTAATTGGAAAGATGGCATCATCGACTTTGAACTCCCCTGTACCTTTCAATACGATATAAACCTCCTCATGCGTTTTGTGAACATGAAGGAAATCGCCTCCGGAATGAGCAGGAACAGATGTAAAAGATATTTCACTTCCTGTGCATTTAAGTGTTTCAGATAAAAAGACTTTTCCGGGAACTTTAAATTCCGGTGTTACTGCAAATTCATACTCACTTATGGCATTCAATTCACCTAAATTACCGGCATTGTAATTTACACCTTCAGAAATCATTTCAATTGTTTTCATAATTTTATTTTTAATAAATCGGTTACAATCATTGCTTACCAAAAGATAGTTACTTACTTTTGTAAAGGCAAAGATATAAGGAATATAAATCCCACACAAGAAGGTACTTGAAAGTAAGATAGTTACCTCGTAGTTAGATTTATTGAAAATCAATTAATATGAACGCAATAAAAAATGAAAATAATTTTTGTCCCGTGCGAGATGTAATGGATCGCTTTGGTGATAAATGGTCGATATTAATTTTAATAGAGCTTCATAAAAATGGAAAAGCCCGATTCAACGAATTGAACCGGGCTATTCCCGATGTGTCGCAAAAAATGCTTACAGTATCATTACGCAGGCTCGTGTCCGACTGTCTTATTTCCAGAAAAGCCTATCCCGAAATTCCTCCTCGAGTAGAATATCAACTCACCGAAATAGGGTTATCACTTATGCCACATATTATCGGATTGGTAGAATGGGCTTTAGAGAATCGCAAGGAATGTTGCGCTTCCCGCATGTAAAGAATTAATCTCTGGGTGGACCGGGTCGTCTACGAGAAAAGTCATCAGTTTGGCTTTTAGGTTCATTTCCGCTCCCAAATGTATTGAAACGGTAAGTAAAAGAAAACATTGCATAGCGATTGAGTGAGTTATATTCCACATCCTGAATATAACTTGCTGTCACGCTTCTCGATATATTCTGTTTTTGATGAAGTATATCATAAACTTTTGCTGTGAAAGTAGCAGCTTTCCCTTTGAGAAATTGATAGGAAATATTGGCATTCCATATCCATTGATTACTATTATATCCATCTGAATACCCCTTGCTTCCGGTATAAGAAAGCTCACTCCCTACAGAAAGTCCGAAAGGCAGATAATAATTAGCATTAAAATTACCACCATAGGTATGCACAAGGGGTACACTCGTTGTTTTAAGTGTATTGGTGGTGTATTGCAAATTATAATATGGTCTTATCTCAAGTTCCAATACATTTGTACGATATGCAAACGAGAATGATTCATTTACCGAAAGATTACGACTGCTATTATCTATTCCATTGATAAATCCTTTTGAGTTCTGAAAGCGTGAGAATAGATTATTGGAGAAACTAAAACTCTTGTTTCGCAATGGCAGACTTATCATTCCCATCAACATTACATTCCATTCACCGTTTACATTGGTATATGTGGTGGTTTGAGCACCTGTTTCGGAATTATTGATAGTCTTTGACACGATGCTATTGGTTGAGAATTGTCCGCCAGCCATAAACATAAGGCTTCTTTGGGATGCTTCGTCGAAATTATTGTAGCGCACATTGACTCTATTGGTAAATGTAGGTTTCAAATCAGGGTTACCTATCACTATGCGCAATGGATTGGACATATCTGCAACTGGTTGCAATTGTGCCATTGTAGGCTGCGATGTGCGAGCGCGGTAATCGGCAGCAAGACTATTAGACGTTGAAAATTTATATCTGAAACGAGCATACGGAGCCATATTCCATACCCATCGAGTGGGTATGTTTTTAGCAGCATCCATGAGATTGGTGCTCTTAGACATGGATGGATCTACAGACACTCCCAAATCAAGATTATATAATTTTCTAACCTGTTTAAATCCCACTCGCATCGATTGATTGAAAAACTCATTTCTGAATTGATTGCTCAAATCCTCGTTGAGCACAGCATTATCTTCAAGTGCTGCACGAAGTAATTCGGGATTGGTGAATACATAATCGCTATATTCGCTCACAAGATGTCTTTTAAGATCTTCACTCAATGATATGCTATTTCTGTAATATTCCTCATTGACCGATTGTGTGGTTGCTGTCGATGAACCATCATTATTCTTATCATATACTAATTTATCGGCATTGTTGAATCTATACTGAGCCATATATGAGAATGTGAGGAAACGGGCATTTTTAATATCACCCAACGGTTCTGTCCAAGTAAGACGGGTGCGTATGCTATTGCTCCATGTATGGTTACTATAAGTTTGGTCTGTTATATCCTCTTCATCTTTCAAATAATAGGTATTTTTGGTATAAGTGTCGCCATTCTCATTCACATTGCTAAGTTGATACCGTAGTTGTGCGCTATATGAACGCCCCGGATGGTTTTTAAATTTGTGATTGAACACCAATTCTCCACCAAATTCAAAACTATTACCTGATGATTTATAATTGTTTTGGCTTCGATTGATAAGTGTGCGCGCTATATCACCGGCATTGGTAACCGATGTGTCATTTTTCCATGAATTATTATTGTTATAGGAGAAATTGGGACGAAATTCAAAAACATTGAGCGAATCGATAGTCCATTGCAATCTAAAATCTCCACGCAAGTTATGCCCCTTATCGCGAGCTATTGAGTTGGATTTATAATAGGATGATGAATCCGAAAATAGATATTCACGCTCCATGCGTTGTCGTGTGTCCTGATCGCTATGCGAATACATCACACTCCCACCTACTCTTAAACCCTCTTCTTTCCCTATGGTGAAGTTTACCCCCAAGTTCTGCGATGATTTAATTCCGTTTACTCCTCCAAATCGGCTGAAGCGTCCCGATCCACCATCACTGAAAGCCAAATTATTGGTATTATTTGCACCACCGATTATGGTAATTTGGTTTCCATCCCAAAATCTATTGACGATGAGATTACCCTCATAACGTCCGTCGGTACCATACCCGGCAGTTATATTTCCAAACCATCCCTGATTCATCCCCTTCTTCACGGTAAGATTTATCACCGTTTCATCTTCGCCATCATCAACTCCGGTGGTGCGGGCAAGATCACTTTTTCGATCTACGACTTGCACTTTATTTACCATTTCCACCGGTATGTTTTTGGTAGCTACTTTGGGATCGTCGGCAAAAAATTCTTTTCCGTCAATGAGTATCTTAGTTATCTCTTTCCCTTGAGAGGTGATCTTTCCATCACTGCTCACTTCCACACCGGGCAATCTTTTCAGCAAATCTTCCACCACTGCATTCGGTTGTGTTTTATATGAATCTGCATTATATTCCACCGTGTCCTGCGCTACTTTAACTTCTGTTTTCACACCCACAATCGTAGTCTCTTTCAGCATTATAGAGGTTTCTTTCATCGATATGTTACCCACATTCAGATTGGAGCCTACAATTCTCACCGGTTGATCATTTTTAGCATATCCTATGAAATCCACTTGCAACACATAGCGCCCGTTGGCAATATTTGATAACAAAAACTTTCCATCTATGTCGCTTGCCGCTCCTTTTACGAAAGAGCTATCTCGAGCAGAAAGCAAACGCACTGTAGCTTGTGGCATTGGAGAATTGTTTTGAGCATCGACTATCACTCCCGTGATGTTAGATGCATTAAGAATTAATGGTGTAGTGATAAAAATCAACAGGAAAAGTCGGAATACTTTTCCTTTAAGCCCTAATAATCGCATAAAATATATTAATGATTTAGTGTATACTATAATATTTTGATACAAAAATAACTCAAAAGTTTAATTCTGACTATCTTTGTGGAACATATAAACCATAGTTTTCGACAATGAATGAATTTTTGAGGATATTAAGGCGATTTGTACCCCCATATAAAAAGTACCTCTTTTTAAACATATTTTTCAACATCCTTTCAGCAATTCTCACGCTGTTTTCTTTTGCAATCATAATTCCGATTCTGGAAATGTTGTTTAAAATCAGCGAAAAGACCTATACTTACATGGATTGGAGTAGTGGATCGCTTAAAGATGTAGTAGTCAATAATTTCTATTATTACATCACCGAAGTAATCGGAAAGTGGGGTCCATCGTCAGCTTTGATGATGTTGGCTATTCTACTTGTTGTAATGACACTTTTGAAAACCGGCGCCACATATCTAAGTTCATATTTTGTAATTCCTATACGATCGGGTATTGTGCGTGATATTCGCAATTATGTATATGATAAAATCGTAAGCCTCCCTATTTCATTCTTCACTTCCGAACGTAAAGGGGATGTCATGGCTCGCATGAGTGGCGACGTGACTGAGGTAGAAAATTCTATTATGGCATCTCTCGATATGCTATTTAAAAATCCTATAATGATTATAGTGTGCCTCGGCATGATGATTGCAGTAAGCTGGCAACTCACTGTATTTGTACTTATCCTATTACCTATTTCAGGATTGATAATGGGACGCGTAGGCAAGAGACTAAAACGACAATCATCAGAGGGACAACAGCAATGGGGCACTCTCATGTCTACAATTGAGGAAACTCTGGGAGGGTTGCGCATTGTGAAAGCATTCAATGCCGAAGGTAAAATGAAAAACCGTTTTCACTCCGAGAACCAGCGTTTTTATAAAATATCCAACCGTATCAATCGCCGTCAATCTTTGGCACATCCTATGAGCGAATTTTTAGGCACTACTACGATTGCAATCGTGCTATGGTTTGGAGGTACTCTCATATTATCGGGCAACAGCTCTATAAATGCGGCATCATTCATATATTATATGGTTATTTTCTATAGCATCATCAACCCTGCGAAAGAACTCTCGAAAGCCGTATATTCAATACAACGCGGTTTGGCGTCTATGGAACGGGTAGATAGAATCCTCAGCGCAGACAACCCGATAAAAGACCCGATAAGCCCTCAACCGATAAACAATAATAAGGCAAGCATATCGTATAGAAATGTTTCATTCAGTTATGGAGCAGAACCTGTGATAAATGGCATAGATCTCGATATTCCATTCGGTCACACAGTTGCACTTGTGGGACAATCTGGGTCGGGTAAATCTACTTTAGCCGATTTGTTACCTCGTTTTTATGATGTAAGCAACGGCTCAATTACTTTGGATGGAGTAGATATACGCAATTTTAAAGTACGCGACCTACGCGCCATGATGGGGAATGTAAATCAAGAGGCTATACTTTTCAACGATTCATTTTTCAATAATATCACATTTGGGGTAGATAGTGCCACAATCGAACACGTGATTGAAGCCGCAAAAATAGCGAATGCCTATGATTTTATCATGGCTTCAGAGGATGGCTTTGATACTAATATAGGTGATCGCGGATGCAAATTATCGGGTGGACAACGCCAGCGTATAAGTATTGCTCGTGCTATACTTAAAAACCCACCTATTCTCATTTTAGACGAAGCGACATCTGCCCTCGATACCGAGAGCGAAAGATCGGTACAGGAAGCTCTCGACAGACTCATGAAGAATCGCACCACTCTGGTAATAGCTCATCGACTATCCACTATAAAAAATGCCGATACCATCTGCGTGATGAACGAAGGTAAAATAGTGGAACGTGGAACTCATGATGAATTAATCGCTCTCAACCGCTTCTACAAACGACTTGTGGATATGCAGAAATTTTAATTTGTAATTTTACCATATTTTATTTGCATTTTACCATTTAGATGTATTATATTTGTACACGCCTTAGTCAATGAATAGGTACAAATAGTATAAATTTAATTTTAAACCTCGTGGTAATTTTACCATATTAAAATTTTTACATTTAAATGAGAAGAGATAATGATTTGCGTAAACAACGCGACAGGGAATTTGTGGCTCTTTACCGCAAGAAAGTAGCTCAACGCTTTTTGAGCAAAAAAGAAATAGTAAGAAAAGAACTTATTGCCGAAGTTTTAGCCGAAGGACGCCCATATTATCATGTAGGGTTTGAGTATGCTCTTTCGGTTGTAAGCCGAATGAAACGCGGGCTTTCAATTTGCCATAAAAAATCACTTCGGCGCAAAATGTGGATGGAGATTATGGGGCATGTGGATACGCTAATGATGCGTCGTCCTCACTACAAGTTGAGTGAAGCTCTGGCTATTGTATTAGCCGAATATAGAGCATCTCAATTTTTCATGTCGCATGAATATGCACGCAAATATTTATATCGATGCGTACATTCTTGATATGCCTTATCTCAATTCTGATTGCATGTAGTTGCCGTTCCCATAGGAAAATATCAACATCCGAAAACACCAAAATTAAAACCGCCACCGAAACTGAAGCAATTCATAATTCAACAGTGAATCGCAACTATCTTGATTCTCTTGAAATAGAAATAACAAGGATGGAATATATAACATCTATCGATTCTATATCAATACGCCCAATTAAAAAAATTGAAAAAATAAATATCCGAAAAGGGAGTAAATCAACATCTTATACATTAAAAAATGATACTCTAAATAAGAAAACTTTCACAGATTACTTACAAGACACCGAGATTAACGAAACAAACTCCACATCACACCTTACCCCCAATATGTATCTAATGGCTGTGATATTTACCCCAATTATGATAATATTGATAATGAAATTAAAAAAATAAATATGACACACACATCCCCTCTTAAAGTAAACTTAAGCGTAGCTGAAATCCTAAAACGTGTATATGCCAATAGCGCATGGCGTGCTATGGATTTAAACAATAAAATTGATTATCCCGAAGTAATTACTTCCGACCGCAAACCAATATTAAATATTATGGTAAAGGATGCCTTAACGCATTGCATAGCACGCTTGGCATCCTTTATTACCGGTTATAATATCACCATGATTGACAACGATTTCATATCTATCGACATGATTGTGCCACGCGGTCTTACTACTGCAAAATGTAGGATTGTTGCCGACTCTTTTGAACAAGCCGTAGCCCTAATTGTGCTCGGAAAGTGCTATGACACATCACACTACAGCCCAACCATAAGTGAAGAATACGCACAAGATGCTGCTGAGAAGATACGCTATCTCAAGGTAATGCTCAATACATCTTGCACCCCTTCAACAGCCGGTTGGCTATAAAATTTCGGTCAAATTTGACAATCGGAAACCATTATAGGTTATCGATTGTCGATTTGGCTCAATGCAAATACAGCTGCTCCAATAGAAATCGAATTAGTCGCACCAAATTCTGAGATGGCTATTCCTATTCGTTTTTCAGGATCATATTCTACCTCTCTGTCAGAACCATATACCTTTATCTTACGTGATTGCCCTTTAGCAAACTGCTCCAATTCCGCAATATTATCAAGGTCGTAAACATTCATTTGTAATCTATTCAAGGTATCTCCTGCTTGAGTTTTAATTTGTCCGCGCATTTCTTTAAGAAGCGCAGGCATAATATATTTTTTTGCTGCCATTATTCCGCCTCCGATAACTACAATTCCATCTATAAGAGTTACGGCAGAAGCTATTGCATCACCGGCTACAATACCGAGTTGTTCGAATGCTCCTATTGCAGCTTCTTTATCCCCTTCGCGCAATCCTTCGGCTATATCAAATATATCTTTGGGCTCAAACTTATGATTGACATCCCCTGATAATTCACCATAAACGCGTTTTACGGCTTTCACCGACACTCCTGCTTCTGCAATTATATCAGAGTTGAACTTATTACGCAAACAGAATGTTTCGACACATGAATTTTCTCCTCTATGAAGTTTTTTATCAATTACCAACCCAAATCCGAAACCGGTTCCAAATGTGTAACCCAACAAAGTACTATATCTTTTTGAACTACCCAATTCTTTGAGTAAAAGATTTATTTCCGGCAATTTCCCGGCAATTGCTTCTCCGTAGGCAAACAAATCGCCGTCATTATTTATAAATACAGGAATCCCGAATTTTTCTTCAAGAAAAGGTCCCAATGCCACCCCATCTCTGAAAGAGGGGAAATTGGGTAAATATCCTCCAATTATCCCATTAGGGTAATCTGCCGGACCGGGAAATGCAAAACTTATTGCCACAGGATCATCCGATAGCTGCTTCTTTACTAAATTAAACCCCTCTACAAGAGTTTTAAGACATAGATCAAGATTATCGGCATTAGACGGAAGACGAATAGGATCAACAATAAAATGACTTCCTTGAATGGCTGAAAACATGAAATTAGTACCTCCGGCATCAAGTGTCATCACTATGCGGTGGTCATTTTGATAAATATTATACATCTATTATTTGGTTTTTATGATTTATGCCACACATCGCATTATTACTGTGGGCATGAAATATTAAAAATTCGAGGTTAATCATTATAATAAATTCCAACAGCATTTACTATAACTATTAT